>JBKQHM010000380.1:0-9723 GCA_052148775.1 Isosphaeraceae bacterium
GCCAGCGACCTGCCGATCGCCGGGTCGTCGAAGAGCGAGAGCCCGCGGACGGCGACCGCGTTCAGGTATCGGACCCGCACCAGCCGCTCGCAGATCGATCGCAGGTCGGGCGGTCGGCTCTCGATCAACGTCCGGAGGGCGGACTTCCGCTCGTCGATCTCCGCATTCTCGTCCAGGGCCAGCCGGCGGACTTCCTCCAGTGCGCGACCGTCGCCGAAGAGGACGTCGAGCTCGCGGACTCGGGCGCGGAGGCCGGCGTCGGCGTTCGCGGCGAGCTTGCCCTGGAACACATCCCACGCCGATGGCTTCCGCGCCTTCCGCCAGCCGGAAAGGGCGGCCCCGAGTCCCGAGACGACCTGCGACTGGAACGTAACCGGACGATCGGCGGCCAGGGCGAGCAAGGCGTTGATCGCGTCGGGCTTGGACTCGATGTCCTCGCCCAGCCGACGCGCGATCAGCCCGACCATCTCCGGCATCCGGCAATCGGCCGACAGGGCCGCGAGCGCGCCTGGATCGGAATCCGCGACGGGGATGAGCCCCGTCCAGATCAGGGATGGCAGGTTGTGATCGCCGGAATTCCCTACGGGGGCGACCAGCCCTCGGGCCAGGGCGATCCGCCGATTCACCGGCATTCGTTGCAAGGTCGAGGCCAGCACCAGCCGCACCAGGCCCGACGAATCCTCGCGTGCCATGGCGTGGAACTTCGCGAGCAAGTCCGCGGGCAGGTCGACGTCCGGGCCGATGCGTCGGCTGAAAATCGTGTCGATGGGCATGTCGTCGGTGAGCAGCCGGATGGCCCAGGCTCGCAACGATTCGTGGTCGTGGTCCAGGAGCGTGCGGAGCAACCGATCGTCGGCCGCCCCGATGACCCAGAGCGACCAGAGCCCCCTGAGCTTCCGCACCGGGTCGGGGTCGTCGTCGAGGAGGGATCGGAGGTCCTTCCTGCCATCCGTCAGGGGCTCGCCGCGTGCGGCGCGGTCGGCCAGCACGCGACGGGCCTGGCGGACGAACCACTCGTTCGAATGCCGGTGGAGGGCCGCCAGCGCGCGTTCGTCGAGCTTCGATAAGTCGCCGACCGCAACGGGTACGGCTTTCCCGTAGGTCACCTTGTAGACCCGGCCCGAAGTGCGGTGGACGCCCTCGTGGTCGTGGCATTCGCCGGTGTCGCTCCAGTCGAGGAGGAAGACGCCGCCGTCGGGCCCGTAGCCCAGGTCGATTCCGCGGAACCAGGGGTCGGCCGCGAAGAGCATGTCCGGCTCATGGCGGCCGGCGTATCCGCTCCCCTCCCGCTCGAGCCGCTCGACATTCATGCGGCGCCCGTGGAAGTTCAGCGTCATCAGCTCGCCGCGGTAGACCGGCGGCCACTGATCGGCGAGGTAGATCATCAGTCCGCTATGCGCATGGCCGCCGCCGAGCTGGCTATCGCCGGGACCGACCTTGCTCCCGTAGGTCAAGGGCCGGGTGTTGTCCCAGTGCCAGTGGTCGGCGTGCTGGTCGATCAGCGCGTAGGCCCGGGGATTCGGCTCGATCGTGTGCGGGCGGACCAGGTGGGAGCCGGGGATCAGGTGCCAGAGGTGTCCGTTGACGGTGTTGATGAACAACGCCTCGCCGAGCGCGTTCCAGTCATGTCCCCAGGGGTTGGTCGTGCCATGGGCGAGCGTCTCGAATCGCTTGCGGAGCGGGTGAAAGCGCCAGACGCCCCCGCGGACGGGCACGCGCAGGGCGTCGGGCGTGCCGGGGACTCCGATCTCGCCCGGTGACGATGCCCCGCATCGGCCATAAAGCCAGCCGTCGGGACCCCACTTCAGGCCGTTGGCGAACGTGTGATGGTTGTCGACCACCACGGAGAATCCGTCGAGGACCACCTCGGCGGGGCCGTCGGGGACGTCGTTACCGTCGCGGTCCGGGATGAACAGCAGCCGAGGCGGGCACAGCAGCCAGACGCCACCGAAGCCGTGTTCGATGCTGGCGAGCATCTGCACGTCGTCGGTGAAGACCGTGCGCCGATCGAACCGGCCGTCGCCGTCGCGGTCTTCGAAGATCAGCACGCGATCGCGATGGCGGAGGTCGAAGCGATCGGTTGTGTCGGAGTATGTGTAGTTCTCGGCGATCCACAGACGCCCGCGACGATCCCAGGCCATGGCGATCGGGTTTTGCACGTCCGGTTCGGCGGCGAAGACCGAGACCCGGAATCCCGACGGAACGCGGAAGCCGGCCGCGGCCTCGACCGCCGGGAGCGCTCGTGTGGTCGAAGGCTCGGTGTTGCGAGGTGCCGGGAAATCGTCGCCGGCCACCGCATGGGTGGGCATGATCGCGAGTGCCAGGAGAACGGGGTACGATAATGTGGTTCGGTTCATGGTTTCCCCGGAAGCCATCGGCCACATGAAGGAAATCGATCAGGCCCAGCATAGCGGACCTCGTCCTGACAGTCACGGATGATCCGCGTGACCAGCGATGCATGGGGATTCGAAGACCGGGCCGAGGCTCGGGTACAATTCGGAAGGAACGGGATTCTCGCCGTTAGGGAGCGAATTGCCATGCCGATTCACGACTGGACCCGCGTCGATGCCGGACTGTTCCACGCTTTCCACCAGCGATGGATCAGTGCCCTTTGCGATGCGTTGAACACCGGAGGGCTGCCGGCAGACTACTTCGCTCTGCCCGAGCAGTCGATCCGTGGCCCGATCCCGGATATCCTGACGTTAAGTCTGTCCGCGGGAGGCGACGATGCGAATGGTCATGCGCCCGGTTTGGCCGTGGCGACCGTCCCGCCCCGAGCCCGACTGGTCCGCCGCGCCGAGAATCTGATCTACACGCGCAAGGCCGACCGAGTCACCGTACGCCATCGATATGGCCGGATCGTCTCCGTGATCGAGATCGTCTCTCCCGGCAACAAGGGGAGCACGAGTGAGATCCGCACGTTCGTCGAGAAGTCTTCGGAATTGATCTTACAGGGGGTTCACCTACTGGTGGTCGACCTGTTCCCACCAAGCCGGCGCGATCCCCAAGGTCTCCATAAGGCCATCTGGGACCAGTTCGAGGAAGAAGACTTCGAGTTGCCGGCCGACAAGCCATTGGTCCTCGCGGCTTACGACGCGGGTCCTCCACCGGCGGCTTATGTCGAGACGATCGCTGTGGGAGAAGCCCTCCCCGACATGCCACTCTTCCTCAAGCCGGAGTTCTACGTCCCGGCGCCCCTGGAAGCCACTTACCAGACGACCTGGAATCTCTTCCCCACAGCACTCAAGGGCCTTCTCGAGCAACCCCAAGAGAAATCACACCAGGAGCCCTGATTTCCGACGAAGCGTACGACTAGACCAGCCATTCTCCAAGAAATCTATCGCTGCACTCTTGCAATCACTCACGCAAGATGCCAATATTCATGTAGCCCGGCGGAAGGATAAGGCGGGAGTGTCTCGCCGGGCTGCTTATCGAGGCTCTGAGGGGAACACGAAGGGTTCGGTAGGTCCACTAACCCCGCCAGCCGGGGCGGTCGGATACCAGCGGCCGGCCTCGGCAATTTTTTTTCCCAGAATGAAGTCGATTGGATGCGTTACTTGTACGTCGAAAGGGAATAGGGAACGACACCCAGAGCGAGTGCCCGGGGCGATCGACAGATCCGGGGTCAGTTCTCGCAACCGGCGATTGCAGGCAAGGCATCGCGCAGTCCAATCGGTAGTTGCGTCAGGATGGTCTAAGGTCGACGAAGACCAGAAAAAATGAGAAACTTCAGACAATCCTCCCCAACTTTTCTTGCTTCCCTCTCGTCGGTCTCTATCATCACTATCGCGTGATTCGCGCCGAAAAGGAAGCCCCGCGCGACGATTCGGGTTTCCGGCCTGACAATGACCGAGCAGTCAGGCGAGGGAGCCTGACTGCTGGGACGCCGTTCCGATGGAACCGTCGCTCGGCTCCTCGATCGAGTCATTGCAAGCGGCGAGCGGAGCTCGGCGGCCTTTTGCGCATCGCAAGGCAAGATCAGAAAACAACTTCTGTCATGAGTCTCACGCCCGGCTTTCCCCGACAGGGTACACCATGATGATGAAGCGATCGTCGAGGGCTCTCGGATTCACCGTCATCGCCTGCCTGATCGCGGGCATGGCGTATCGGGCGCCCGTCTGGATGGGGCGGCAGCCGGACGGGAGCTTCCTCGTCTCCACGGGCCAGCGCATCGAAGGGGGGGCGATCGCGTTCAACGGACGGCCGATCGACCTGGCAATCCATCCTCGAGGCGATTTCTTCGCCGTCTTGAACAAGTCGGAGGTCTTTCTGGCCGATTCCCGGGGCGTGCGGCCGGGGACGAGCGTCCCGCTTGGTCCCGAAACCACCGCCGGATTCCGCGGGCTCGTCTGGTCGCCCGACGGCACTCGACTCTTCGCCAGCACCGACCAGGGATACGTCCAGTCCTTCGCCTACAAGGGCGATAAGCTGACACCCTCGGCGAAGATCCGTGTGCAGCCCGCGGGGTCGAAGGGCAATCCGGTGCCGGGCGGGATGGCGATCACCCGTGACGGGACGCGCCTGTTCGTGGCCGCGGCCAATCGCAACGCGGTCGCCGAGGTGGACCTGACTGAAGGGAAGCTCGTCCGCGAGTACCCCGTCGAGACGCTGCCGTTCGAGCCGAGGCTCGCGAACGACGAGCGGACGCTGGTCGTCAGCAACTGGGGCGGCCGACTGCCGAGGCCCGGCGACCGGACCGCCAAGAGCCAGGACCTCGACATCGTCGTCGACGAACGGGGGGCGCCGGCCTCGGGGACGATCAGCCTGATCGATCGCGAGACAGGCGCGACCCGGCACGTCGAGGTCGGCATCCACCCGACGGCGATCGTGGTCGACGGCGGCCGGGCGTACGTCGCCAACGCGATGAGCGACTCGATCAGCGAGGTCGATTTGAAGGCCGGCGCGGTGACCCGGACGATCCCGCTCCGATGGGGTTCGCTGCGGGTGCTCGGCGGCATGCCCAATGCGCTGGCCTTGAACGGATCGACGCTGTACGTGGCCGATGGGGGCGACAACGCCCTGGCCGAGATCGATCTCCGCGAGGGCCGCGTCCGTGGCTTCCGCCACGCCGGCTATTTCCCCACGGCGGTCGCACTCAGCCACGACGGGAAGTCGGCGTTCGTGCTCAATACCAAGGGAAACGGCTCGGTGAGCCGGACGAGCCTCGGCAAGCCGGGCAACGCCCACGACTTCCAGGGGACCGTGCGGGTCATCGACCTCTCGGCCGATCTCGCCCGCGCGACCGAGGTCGTCGCGCGGGACAACCGATGGGAAGCCAACCCCGGCCGGCCGTCGTTGAAGGTCTATAACGGGGTCATCAAGCATGTCCTCTACATCATCAAAGAGAATCGCACTTATGACGAGATCTTCGGCGACCTCCCGGTCGGCAACGGCGACCCCAAGCTTTGCAGCCTCGGCGAGAAGGTGATGCCCAACCATCGCAAGATCGCCCGCGAGTTCACACTGTTCGACAACGGATACGTCAGCGGGACCAACAGCGCCGACGGCCATGCCTGGTCCACCCAGTGCCTGGCCAACGACTACCTCGAGCACTTCTACGTCGGCTACTCCCGGACCTACCCGGATGACGGCGACTGCGCCATGTCGATCTCCAACGGCGGCGCGCTCTGGGACGCCGCCCTGAAGAAAGGGCGATCGGTCCGCGTCTGGGGCGAGTTCTGCGACGACAAGCTCGCGACCTATGACCCCAAGCCGAAGGACTGGTTCGAGGTCTGGGAGGACCGGACCAAGGGGACTCACCGATTCAAGTTCACCGCCGACACGACGGTCGCCAGCCTCAAGCCGCTGATCAACCGCGAGGTGCACTACTGGCCGTTGCTCCAGAGCGACCAGTTCCGGGCCGACGTCTTCATCCGGGAATACGAAGAATTCAGCAAGAAGGACACCATCCCCGCCCTGATGATCATGAGCCTGCCGTGCGACCACAGCGAGGGGACCGACCCGAAGTATCCGACCCCGCGCGCCATGATGGCGGACAACGACCTGGCGCTGGGACGGGTCGTGGAGGCGGTGTCGAACAGCCCGCAGTGGAGGGAGACGTGCATCTTCGTCATCGAGGACGACGCCCAGTCGGGCCCCGACCACGTCGACGGCCATCGCACGGCCTTCATGGCGATCAGCCCCTACAACCGACGCGGGACGGTGGATTCGTCGTTCTACACCCATACGAACATGATCCGATCGATTGAGATGATGCTCGGCCTCGACCCGATGAACAAGTTCGACTCGGTGGCCGACCCGATGGTCGCCTGCTTCCGCGACGAGCTCGACCTGACGCCGTATCGCGCCACGCCCAATAACGTGCCGCTCGACGAACGGAACCCCTCGGGCCGCTCCATAACCGAGGCCGACCGATACTGGCTCGAGAAGACGCGATCGCTCGACTGGAGCCACCTCGACGCAGCCGACCCCTACTGGTTGAACCGGATCACCTGGTACAGCCTGTACAAGGGGACGCGCGAGTACCCCGGCCGCCCCGGCGAGCAGCCCGGCATGGCTCACGATCGCGACGACGATGACGACGATCGCGAGGAGAAGGCCGGCTTCTGACGGGCGAAGACGATTTCGCCCTCGATCGGATGGCGAACCGGAGTTCTTGCCGGCTTTGTGGTATCATGCCCATCAGGCCACGAGCGCCCGAACGGAGCTCGATAGAGATCCCGAAGGATATTCGTACGAGAACAGGAAGGTAGGCGGACGTGATCGACCGCAACCGGGTCCGCGAGCTGGCGGATAAGCCCGTGTCCCCGGACAGCCCGCCTCCGGAGTCGCCCGCCCCCCGTCAGGGTCTGATCGAGTTCCTGGATGGAGTCGAGCCCGACCTGAAGTTGATGGAGCGGGGCCTGGCTTCATTGAGAGACGCGGCCAGTCGTCCCGCCGGTCAGTTCGGACGGCTGGCGGCGACCGATCCCACCGGCCGGTTTGTCGGAATCAAGACGATGGCCGATGGACAGCGTGCGTTGCAGGCTCGCGCCGCCGATGCCCTGGCCCAGGCCCGGATTCACGACCGCCTCGAACGCACGCGGCGACGGACTCGCGGACGAAAGAGCCGGCCGGAAATCGCCGGCGACGATGAGCGGGTCGTCTCCGATCGCCTGACTCGAGCCCTGACGACACTCGAGACGTTCATCTCGGAAGTCGCGCGGCTGGGCGAGTTCGCGTGATCGTCGGAGAACGGTCGGTTGTCGACGCTGCTTCCGCACCGCTCAGGAGCTTGCGCGCGCTGACCTCTTGACGATGCGCGTTGATCTGTTACGATCACGAGAGTCGCGAGAGTATCGCGGCGAATTGGCCCGGAAGGGCTGCTTTGATTGGGCCTGATGGCCCGAAGGACAATTCGATGACGGACGATCTGAGACGGCGCATGGCCAAGCTGCGCGAGATCGCGCCGCGATTGAACGCGGCCACGGACCAGGCTTCCAAGCTGGTCGCAATGGTGGAGAAGTTCCTCGTCGAGGAGCTTCGCATCGGGGTTTCGGCCGAAGTCTGCTACGAGGAGCTTCCGGCCGGGACCGATGATGACAACCAGACGCTGAGGAACCGCCACGCGCTCGCGTTCGGGCGGTCCGGCGGATCCTTTCGCATCCACGTTGTCCGGGAAACGATCGACCTGGAAGACGGGGCCTCCGCTCGAACCCCGCTTGCGCAAGAGCGCATGCTCTGGCCCTCTTGCTCTCGAGAGATGAAGCTGAAGGCTTTCGAAAAGCTCCCGGAGCTACTGGACAAGATCATCGAGGAAGCCGAGCGACTGGCCAGGACGGCCGAAGCGACCCGCGTCAAGGTGGATGCGATGATCGGCGAGGAAGAGCCGGTCGAGCCGGTGCAGGGTCGCGAGTCGGTCTCCGGGAGCGGGGCGGGCTGGAGTCGACAACTCGCCGAAGCCGCCCAAAGGTATCTTCAGTGTGAGAGGGACGTGGTTGAAGCGGAACTCGACGGCGACGCCTGGGAGGCCAGGATGGAGGCCGAGGGTAGGGACGACCCAGACCCGCATAGTGATTGGGAGACGGCCAGGGAGAAGCTGATTCGTCTCGTCTGCATCGCCACGGGACACGACCCCAAGAAGTCACTCGATGCGCCGATCTCCGCCCAGATCGACGATTGGCTGCTCGTGGTCTCGCCCGGCCGCGACGAGCCGTGGGACGATGACGATGCCGATAGTCGTCGGTTGTCGGTCCTCTCCCGGACGAAGGGGCTGACGGTCTTCTCCTGATCTCGTCCCGGCGCTACACCGATCCGTTCACGTTCCGGGTACAAGCGAGAAAGCGGGACATTCGGACGGGTGGGCCCCGCATCTTATCCGGGATCGGAGAGGGACGTCGCAACGTCAGCCTGCGAGAAGTAGGCCAGAGCCTCGCGATAGGCCCTCTCGATCGCACGGAATTCTGCGGGGTCGCCGCCGGCGTCCGGATGTGAGGTCATGGCCAGCCGTCGATAGGCGGCCTTGATGGAGTCGGCCGAGCAGGGGAACTCGATGCCGAGCGTGGCGCACCAGGCGTACTTCGCCGTCAGGGCCGCCTCCACATCGCGGATGCCGTCCTGCTCGCTGGCGTAGAAGATCAGATCGTGCCGGGCATGTCGGCAGCGGAATCGCCCCTCAGTCCTCAACATGATGCGATCGACGCCCAGCGTGCGCGTCTTCGGAGCG
This sequence comes from Isosphaeraceae bacterium, assembly GCA_052148775.1. Lineage (GTDB taxonomy): Bacteria > Planctomycetota > Planctomycetia > Isosphaerales > Isosphaeraceae > CAVZRC01. The sequence continues at coordinate 8,666 of JBKQHM010000380.1, forward strand.
TCCCCCGACGATTCCCCGCCTTGCTCGACGCGACGAGCCCACTCATCCTCGTCGAAGGGATCGCAGTCGACGTGGATCTTCCTGGCGTTCTGCTTCACAATGCGATGCCTGGCCACGGCGACATGCCCGAGCGAATCGGGCAGCTCGCATGCGGTCGCGGAATACAGGAACGCGAGGCGAGTCGCACCGCCGTCCCGCTTGAACGTCCCGATTTGCCGGACCCTGGGCCTGGTCGCATCGCCGTCCGTGGCCTTTCCCTTCTTGTTCGGCACGCGGGACGCGCCGCCGTCACGCTTGTAGCCCGAGGCCCACTTGGACGGAATGCGTTTCACCCCTGGTCCGACGCGCTCGATGGCCTTCTGTTGGGCCCGGGCGGCGGACGCCTCGTATCCGGAAGCCAGCGGAGCCGAGAGGGCACGAGCGTCGGACTCGCTCTCCCACGCGATCCAGAACCATCGGCCGATCCCGATCGAGCAGCATGCGAACACCGGGACTTCGCTGACTTCATCGCTCATGACGTTCGGCATGCCTCACCGGGATGGATGAACCCCGCAACCATTATTCGGGTCTTCTGGCAGGATGACAACGAGAGTCGGCGACCTGCATGACGGGCCGTTGCCACGGGGGTGCCTGGACATTCTGTGCATCCCGGTCTCGTGTTTTCTATTCCGGCCCGGCCCCGCGCTCGATCAATACGCGTCCGAGCCGATGACTTCACCCCCGCTGCGGGTGCCGAGGCCCCACCAGACCTGGAGGCTGACCGAGCTCTTGACGAAGTGCACCGAGCCGTCGGCGAAGCACACATTCACGCCGCCCGGGTGCAGGCTATTCGCCGAGGGCGCGCCATAGGGTCCGATGAAATCTTGGACGGCCGTGTCGAACGGGTTGATGCAGGGCGGTCCTGAATCGGACCGTTTGATTTGTGAAGCCTGTCGACCTCGTCCTTTGTGACGGATGTCAACTCAAGAGACAGCCAATCCGTCCGCTCCAACATGCAGAATTCGCGGAAAGCGGTCGGCCCGATGGTGAGCGGCAGTCCTCGGAATGATCAACTCCCG
>JBKQHM010000381.1:0-5329 GCA_052148775.1 Isosphaeraceae bacterium
CTTTTGGGGTTGGCGAGACCTCGCTCCAAGCGAAAAGCCTGGAAAAATAGAGGTTTTTGCGCGCAGGACCAGCCGGCCCCGGCTTCTTCACCCCAAACATAGGCTACGACCGGACGATCGCCCGGCAGGTCCTCGACGGCATCGCCGGGCGGGCCCTGGCACAAAGGATCGGTCTCGCCGATTGGGGATCGATGTACCGGGATGATTCAATCTTCGTGGCGGCGGCCATCGTCGACCCGTTGCGGGTGGCCGCCATGATCGAGTCGCTGCCGGAGACGGCCGGATCGGCATCGGCTCGGTCGCAGAAAGACGAGGCGCGGTTAGCGGTCGCCAGGATTCTCGCAAGACAAGGTGACGATCGATGGCATGCGGTGGAGTGGTATCTGCTCAACCTGTGGCGGATCGATTCCGAGGATTACTGAGGTTGGAGTCCCGCCTTCTGGCGATCCGAGAGGGCTCGGAATTCGACGGAAGGCAGGATTCCAACACGTTGACCGGAATTCACGACACGCTGGCCGCGAGGTCGTCGGCCAGACGTTCGAGGACTTCGCGAGTAAGCTGGCAAGGGACCGCCCGGCGCTGCCGGGTGGCCTCGTCGAAGGCGTAGCGTTCCATCCGGAGCGTCCCCTGCTTGAACAGGCGGAGCTCATAGTAGCCCCGCTGCTCGGCGCGGGGCGTGGGACTCTGGCTGCGGATCTGGACCTCGCCGCTACCGGTGTCGACCTCGAAGATCTTGAGCGGCTCCATCAGGTAATTGACCCGGGCGGCCAACCGATCACCCCAGCCGCGTAGGGCCTCCGTCGTCCATTCTTCGCGATGGCTCGTCGTGGCGAACTCCAATATCGGGAACGCGACGCCGACCGAATCGAGGGCCGATAGGTGCAAGGTGAGCCGGCTCGGACCGTCCTCGACCGCGACCTCGCAGGGCGGCGCATGGACCTTGGTATTTTCATCAAGCGCGGCGGCGATCTTTTTGCTCAGGCTCATGAGACGAACCTCCCAATGGGCGGATTGAATGATCGGTTCCATCGAACGAAAGGAGCGTAGGCCGCCCGTCGACGCAAGTCTCCAGGTGGATCGGGCGCGTCCACAGTCGGTGGAGGTGGCGCAGCGTATCCTGAGCATGGTCCAGTCGAAGGTCCACGCCGAAATACTCATGCTGCAAATAGAGCTCACCACGATTGCGGTGATTCGCATCCTTGACGCGGATGATCGGCTGCCCGAAATTCGTCAGGTTGAACAGCAGCCGTTCCTTGATCTTCTTGAACTCCCGGCTCTCGATCTCGTACATCTCGGTCTGATCGTTGTGCCGGTAGCTGAACATCTTGTAGCGCCGGCAGAAGTCCGGCGTCAGGAACGTGTCGATGAACGTGACGTCGTTGTGGATCTTCCGGACCTCGAAGATCTTCTGTCGTCCCAGGCCGAGTTTCTTGTCCCACTTCCGTCGGACCTCGTAGTTGTCGCACTCCTCCCACTCCGGGCCGAATTGCCCCTTGCTCCACCGTTCCTCGACGTCGCGCAGCAATTCGATGCCCAGCTTGTAGGGGTTCAGCCGGCCGGGCTGGGTGGCCATTGTCCCAGAGTGGTGATCGGCGTAATCGACCAGCTCGGAGGGGTGGAGCGTCTTCTGGGTCATGATCGTCGAGTGCCAGAATGAGGCCCAGCCCTCATTCATGATCTTGGTCTGACCCTGGGGTGCGAAGTAATAGGCCTCCTCCCGGATGATGGCCAGGACGTCGTGTTGCCATGCCTTCAGCGGCGCGTGTTCGAGGAGGAACAGCAGCACGTCGCGCTCCGGCTGCTCGGGGATCGATTGGGGCTTGCTCCGCTCCTTCTCCCGTTCGCTGTCCCGCTTCCGCGCCTCTTCCTTGAGCACCTGGGGCGGGTTGATGTACGAGTCCATGTAGTCCTTGCTCTGGAATTTCGTCGATGCCTCCTCCTCATCCCCCTCGCCGCCGGCGACGAAATTGTAGCGGTTGAGCTGCTCGCGGCGCTTGATGTGGGGGGAGTAGATATCGATCAGGTTCTCCAACGACAGGCAGTTGTCGATGAAATTCTCGACGGTCTCCTCGCCGTAGCGGTCCATGTGCGCGCGGATCCGCGTGCCGTGGTTGGCCATCTCGTCCATCATCTTGCGGTTGGTCTGGCTGAACCAGATGTTGTTCTTGAAGAAGTCGTTGTGGCCGTAGACGTGGGCCATGACGAGCTTCTGGTCGACCATCTGGTTGCATCGCAGGAGATAGGCGTAGCACGGGTCATTGTTGATGACCATCTCGTAGATCTTCTGGAGCCCGTAGCGATAGCCCTTGGAGAGCTGCTGGTACTCCATGCCGAATCGCCAGTGGGGATACCGATTGGGAAAGCCCCCGAGCGCGGCGATCTCGGAGATCTCGTCGTAGTCGCAGACCTCGAAGATCGTGTCGTAGAAGTCCAGGCCGTAGGAGCGCGCGTGCTCCTCGGTCTCGATCTGCATGTCGCGGAGATCGGGCGGCAGGTTATGAACGTTGACCGTCGACATTGGCTTCATCCCACGGGGAACAGGAGGACTTCAATCCACTCTATGCTACGATCGCGATCGTGACATTGTTGGCTTCGACACTCAGCCGGATCCTTTCGCTGGTCGCCGGACGCGCGGTTTCAGCGTCCGTCGCACCCATCGACGCATGGCATCGACCCATTCCAGCTCGGACTCGGTTTGTGGACGCCGCATCCAGTCGTAGGCCTCCGCGGCCGACAGGAACGGGAAGGTCGCGCTCGTCGGCGACCGGGCGTATTGACCATTCGGATGGAGGACGAGGATGACCAGTTCGGTCTCGTCGCAGATCCAGACCTCGGGCACGCGGAACCGCCGATAGACTTCGATGGCTTGCCGGGCGTCGTGAGAGTGCACGGCCTCGATCGCCAGGTCCGGGGGCGGGTCGGTCCTGAGATGGATCCGATCCTTGCCACGGATGCGTCCCTCATTCGCGATGTAATAGGTCTGATCGCCTTCGATTCCTCCCCGCTTGGCTTGGCGTCGGAAGGTCGTCGAAGCGGTGGGGATGTAGGGGATCCTGAGGCAGACCAGGACTTCGGTGACGAATTGATCGAGTCGTGTCTTGAGCCGTTCATGCGGAAACGTCGGCGACATGAGCCACACCGTCCCATCGAGATAGACCATGCGGGGGGTCGGACGCTCGCCGCGGAGTCGCAGCAGGGTCAGGTAGCCCTTCCAGCCCACGTCGCGCAGCGCGACGCGCCGGTCGCCGTCGGCGGCCCGGGTTGACTCGATGATCGCCGTCGCCATGCTCATGAACGGCCCCAATCGATTGAGTGAGGTGACTCAACTCTCAGTGATGACAGGGAGTAGATCGCGAACCTTGATGCGCCCCAGCTCGCGGCCCTCGATGACCAAGGGAACCTCGTCGTCCTCACCGTAGATGGTAACGTCCCGATACCCCGCCGACTTGCCCCTGCCCGATGGGACCGTGTAGACCTCAATCTGGCGTTGGGGCAGGTTCACGATCCAGTAAGCGGGGATCCTGGATGACCCGTACTTCTGCCATTTCTTCCCGCGATCGATCGAATAGGAAGTATCCGCCACCTCGATCAAAACGGCGAGATCACCAGGCCCGGGTGCCCTGGCACGATATCGATCGCGCGGTCCGCGGGCGACCGCAATGTCCGGCTCTGGACGCCAGAAACGCCCCAGTACAACCGACTTCTCCTGGCGGGCTATCCAATTGGGAGCAAGGTCTTGATCAAGGATCGCGCCGAGCATGTCGATCGCGAAGTTGTGCGGATCTTTCTTGGTCATCTTGTCGACCAGGAGGCCTCCGAGCAATTCGACATGGTCTTCGTCGCGGAAGATCCCCGTGTCGATCATCTTGAGGTACTGGCGTACGGTCAGGCGATAGGGGACCACACCGGATGCGTTCGCCGGTGGTGGGCCGGCAGGCGGTGCGGTCGGGATCACCGTCTGTGTGTCGGTCGACATCGTCGCGTCTCGCTTCCCGAGTAAGGTCACTTGCCGCGCCCGAGGAACTCCTTGATCGAGTCGTAGATGCCTTCCTTGTTGCGGATTTCCGACAAGGCCAGGTTCTCCTCTTCTTCGAACGCCTCCTCGAGCTCGCGGTAGAACTCGCCCGAGCCGTAGGGGCTCTCGACCTGCCCGTAGCAGAAGAGGTTGCATTTGGGCAGGAGCTGATCGCGCAACAGGCTGATGCAGTGCCGGTTGTCTTCGCCCCAGTTGTCGCCGTCGGAGAAGTGGAACACGTAGATGTTCCAGTCCATCTGGGGGTGCTGCTCGTCGATGATCTTGTTGGCAAGGTTGTAGGCCGAGCTGATCCGCGTCCCGCCGCTCTCGCGGGTGTGATAGAAGGTGTGCTCGTCCACCTCGCGGGCGACGGCATCGTGGATGATGTATCGCGTGGTGACCCCGTCGTACTGGCTCTTGAGCCAGGCGTCGATCCAGAAGGCCTCGGTGCGGACGATCTCCTTCTGGTCGTCGGTCATGGAGCCGGAGACGTCCATGAGGTAGAAGACGACGGCGTTGAACTGGGGGAGGGAGATCGGATTCCAGGATCGGTAGAGCTTGTCCTCGCGGATCGGGATGACCAGGGGATCCTTGGGGTCGTAGGCGTTCGACGCGATCTGACGCTTGAGGGCCTTCTTGTAGGTGCGCTTGAAGTGCCGGAGGCTTTCGGGGCCGGTCTGGCGGATGCCGGTATATTTGTCCTTCTCCTCGACGATATTGGCGCGGCCCTTGGGCTCGATCCGGGGCAGGGCGAGCTCCTCGCCGAGGATCTGCGCCAAGTCGTCCATGGTCAGCTCGACTTCGAGGATATGCTGGCCGGGGGCCTCCCCCGCGCCGGTGCCGGCCTCGCCGTCGTTGGAACGGCCGATCGGGGTACCGACGTCGCCGGGACCCTGGCCGACCCCGCCCCGGTTCTTGGTGCCGTAGCGGAATTCGGGGATCTCGATCTGAGGCAAGGGGATGGAGACGAACTCGCCCCCGGACTTGCCGATCATCTCCCCGTGGGTGATGTATTTGCGCAGATCGGACTTGATCTTGCCCCGAACGATCTGCTTGAACCGGTTGGCATCACGGTCGATTTTTCGAACCACGGCTGTATGGCCCTCGCCGCTTAGGTGTGGGGGCCTCTCCGTAATGATCGCCCCGAAACTCAACGCCGCATGCCCGGAAGCGCAGCACTTCGCGATCCGGACTCAGCAGTCCACCGAGCCGAAAATCAAAAGATCGAATAGGGGGAAAAACGCCTGGGAACGATGGGTCGAGGTGGGTCGAGGACGGCTCGGAGGCTGCTCTGTCCGGTTGTCAGCGCCAGTG
>JBKQHM010000382.1:0-16791 GCA_052148775.1 Isosphaeraceae bacterium
TCGTTTGTCAAAGAACTTTCTGCGACCTACTTAGTTGTCGCTAATCAGGTCCTCGGTCTATTCGGTCGCGTACGCGCCGGACGGGCGTACGTTGGCCGCGGCCGGCACACATTACGACCCGGCGGCGAAGTCGCAGCAAGCCCGGGTGTGGCTCTACGACGTCGCCCGGGAGCCGGTGCGGCTCCGCGCGACCCTGGCGTTCGATCGCGAGGGAGCCGCGATGCCGAACGAATCGCCGCCGCTGTGCAGCGATGTGGCATTCACGCCCGACGGCCGTCGCATCGTCGCCGCGGCCATGCAGACGGTCATGGTCTGGGACGTGGCAACCGGGACCGAGCAAAGCTCGTTCGCGCGGGGGGGCTCCAGCGGTCCCTCGGACCGGATCGCCATCTCGCCCGATGGCCAATGGTTGGCGATCACCGCTCCGTTCGGGGTCGGTATCGTGGATATCCCCCCGTCTCCGTGAGGCCGGGCGTGTCAGCGTGATCGACCCACCCAACGCGGCTACTCCCGGGGCTTCGCGCCGGCGCCACGGGTGGTCGCCGATCTCCATGCCAACATGGGGCGAGTGGGAATGGCCCGATCGCTCGATCCATGATAAGATGAGTTCCTCGGAGACCACTAACAAGCTCACAGCCTGGAGGTCGCTCCGCAACGAGATTGTGATGCCGACGTTCTACCGTACGATGAAGCACGCCAAGGACGGACAGCCCGAGGTTGGCTCGGATTCGAAGCAACTGGGCGTGCGAGTTGCGCCCAACCCGAATGCCGACGTCGACCTGGATGAGAAGGGAGACGTGATCCTGAATGGTAAAGGGATGTCGGTCGCCGAGAATTGGCGTGATTTGCTTCCCCATCTCATCCCAAAGCGGCTCCAACCGATCTTCTCCGGCGCGGCAGGCTCCAATAGGCTGGCCTGCTTTCGCTTCGGTCAAGGCCCTTTTGCTCCGGGCTATGTGAACGGTCAGTTATCCTTGATCTTGAAGGAACACGATCCTCATGCAGGTAACGTCGTACCCGCTCGGGCCGGGCCCGAGTGCCAATTTCAAGGCGACCTTGCCGCCACTCGTGGCATGTGGACCATCGACGAGACATGAATCATGATCGATCGGCATTTTTTCGATAATCCGAGTTTCCTGGAGTATGTTCGCTTGCTCCGCGACCTACACATCGCGATCCGGGAGGGATGGGACGAGACCACGGAAGGCGAAGCCCTGCGCGAGCGTATGGACGACCCGGGTCGTTGGCTCTCCAGCGGGGAAATCGCCAGCCTCAATGGGATATCCGCGGATTTTTACTCGCTAACCGATCCACATCCCGTGGAAGTCTCACCCATTACGGCCGAGGTGATGACCGACCTGGAGGAGGTGCTCCAGGCCCGAAGATCGAGGGATTTCAGCAAAGCGCTGGTATTGTTGCGAAAGCACGCCGGACGTATCCCGCCCGCGAGGTTGGCCTACCTCCGAGGCAGCGTCTGGATGGAAGCCGGCGAGTACTCCATCGCCTCGGCGTTCCTGCAACGAGCCAGCGCGCTCGAGCCGGACAATCCCAACTTCTGTTATCTGGCCCTGCAAACCCTCTGGAAGGCGGACCCTTCCACCGCGGCCGAACGCGCTCGAGCCATCCTATCGGATCCGGAGGAGTATACCCCCGGTCTGGTCCTCAAGGCCGCCGATATCCTCGCTCATCAGCCACGAGCACTGCCTCCGGAAGAACAACGCCAGCAGGAGGAAGCCCTCATCCCGTTCCGCTTCAGGCAGCAAACTTCGGGTGAAGCCGAAACATACCGCGAGATGCTGGGCGCGGGATCCGGCCTCGTCGATGCCCGCCATGGACAGATGGCCTGATGGCTCGTGGCCGTGGCGGTGAAAGCCGGCGCGACTCGCGGAGGCCGGGCCCACACGGTCGCTCCGGCGATATCGGGCCAGTACCGAACCGACGATTACTTCCACAGGCTCAACGGCCCGCCTCGGCGGCGACCCGGCCGTTGCTGCCCTTCGGCACGGGCTCCTCGGACTTCGGCTTCTGGTCGTGGGGCTGGCGGAACTCGGGGGTGTCGAACATGCCCGGCCCGGCCGGTTTGGGGTCGCGCGGCAGGACCTCCGGCAGCATGGCCACGTTGTACGCCCACGCGGCCAGGACCTTCGCGCCCTGGTTGATCTCGTCGGGGTACACCTTGTCGACGGTGTCGCTCTCGGTGTGGTGCGTCTTGCGGTACTCGGCCGGGTCCTGGACCACCGCGAAGGCCGGCACGCCGTGGGGCAGGAATGACAGGTGGTCGGTGCCACCCATGTTCCGCATGCTCAGCTCCTCGAGGCTGACCGCCTCCTTGAACGGCTCGACCACCTTCTCCATGACCTCGCGCAGGTCGTACCGGCCTTGCAGCCCGATGCTCTTGACGCGGCCGGTCCCCATGTCGTGGATCAGCACGCCGGAGATCTTGGACATCTCCTTTTCATGCGCCTTGACGTAGGCACGCGAGCCGTGAAGCCCTTCCTCCTCGCCCGAGAACAGGACGAAGCGGATCGTCCGCTTGGGCTTGACCCCGACGGCCTTGAGCGCCCGGGCGGCCTCGAGGACAGCCATGATGCCCGTGCCGTTGTCGGTGGCGCCGGTGCCGAGGTCCCAGCTATCGATGTGGCCGCCGATGATCACGACCTCGTCGGGCTTCTCCGAGCCGGGGATCTCGGCGACGGTGTTGTACACCTCGACCTCGCCGTCGCTGAAGGTGTTCTTCATGTCGATCTCGACCTCGACCGGCCCACGCTTGAGCAGCCTCCAGATCAAGCCGTAGGACTCGGTGGTGAGGAACGCCTCGGGGACCTCGGCCTTGGTGAAGTTGCTGGCGGCGGTGGTCATGTTGACCAGCCCGTGCTCCTTGTTGGAGTCGCGGAGGACTCCGGCGACGCCCTCGGCGACCAGGAACTTCTTCAGCTCCTGGCGGAACGCCATCAACCGGCTGAAGTCGCGCATCCGCCGGCGCATCTCGCCGTCGAGGTTGGTCCGGGGATTCTTGGGCGAGGGCTGGACGGAGACCTCGGCGAGCAAGATCCAGGCCCCCTTGATCTTCCCCTTGTAGGGCGTGAGCTCGTCGGTGGACTCGGCCTTGAGGTGGATCACCGGCCCGCGCTGGGGGCCCTTGGTCGAGGGGCCCCAGCCGGCCGATTCGAGGAGGATCCGCTGCTCGACCGGGACGACGACCCGGCCCTTGGCGTCGCCGCGGGTCCAGGCCCGCTCGATCATCCACGGCTCGACGTGGGCGTTGGCCAGCCCGTACTGCCGGAATTTATCCCGGGTCCAGTGATTGGCCTTGTTCAGGCCCGGCGATCCGGTCAGCCTCGGCCCGATCATGTCGCAGAGATACTCGATGTTGGCCATCAGCTCCGAGCGCTTGTCGATCTCCTCGAGGATCGCCTGCGTGACGGCCTTGGCCTCGCCGCCGGGTTCCGGGACCGGCGCGGTCGCGGCCGGTCGGCCGGCGGATGGCTCCGGCTTCGGTTTGGGCCCTCCCGGCGGCTGCGCCAGGGCGGCCGACGATAACGTCACCATCGCAACGACGAGTGCCAAGCGGAACGATTTCATGATCGGATTCTACTCCCCTGATGATCGATCGAGCCGATGGGTCGCGGCGATGCGCCCGGGAGAGGGGGGACGCCCCGATCGCCGTCAATTCCCAGGGACGAGTATGACCGAGGCTCGATCGCTCGTCCATCGCCCGGCGCGGATGCGGGACGCGATGGGGCGCGGGGTGGCGCCCGGAGGATCGGGACCCTGCCGTCTCGAATCGATCGCCCTACCGCCGCCGGAGCTTGGCGGCCAGCTCGGTCAGGTCCCCGCGGCCGGCAGGGACGAGCAAATAGCCGATGATATAGGCGAGCGTCCCGGCGGTGAGGTGCAGGATCAACTGGATCGTCCGAACCGTCGTGGCGGCGTACCCGCTGCCGGCGACCGGCATCAGCGATCGTAACAGCCCGCTCACCGCGACCAGCAGCAAGGCGCCGGCCATCGGTGCGCTCACGGTTCGCTTCAGGTAGGTCAGGAGGTCGATCTTCAGCTCGCGGAAGACGTAGAGGCCCGGTACGAGCAGGTTCGAGAACAGCGTCGTCAGCACGGTGCCCCAGATCACCCCCGCCACGCCGATCCGCGCCGTCAAGTAGCAACTGACCGGCAAGTTGACCAGCGACCCGACCAGCGCCGCCAGGGCGATCACCTTGATCTTGTTCAGGCCGATCGACATCTGCACGGGCACCGAGAGCACCAGCGGGATCGCGGCGACCAGGAACAGCCGCATCAACGGGGCCACGTTCGCCGCGTCGTAGCCCAGGCGGTCGCCGCACCACAGCGACAGGAACGGCGCGGCGTAGATCCAGGCCAGCAGCCCCACCGGCAGGAGGAGTCCGATGTGGATTCGCGTGCCGTCATACTTCACCCGTTCCAGCCCGCGATCGTCGTTCGCGGCGGCCAGGCTGGCGACGGCCGGCATCACCAGGTAGGCCAGCATCCAGCCGGTCTGGCGGAGCTGCAAGAACCCCTTGCTCACGACGTCGTACACGGCGATTTGGGGGTTGGCCTTCGGGATCATGAAGCCGAGGATCGTGGTGTCGATCTTGTCGGCGATCACGACGCTGATCTGGATCAACGCCATGTAGAAGCTGATGTGCCCCAGCGCCTTGTAGTCGACCCATCGCGCGCCCCGGAAATGCGGGACGTGATCGAGCTCGCGAACCATCACCCAGAGCGCCGGTCCCAGGCCCAGGCCCACCTGGATGGCCGTCTGGGTCGCGACGATCCAGAAGAAATCGACACCGGCATGCACGCCCAGCACCAGCACCATGGGCCGTAGCACGGTGATCGCCAGCTCGTACCGTGGCACGAAGTCGTAACGCCGCGCCGCCTGGAGCACGCTCGAGACGACCACCGAGACTCCGAAGCATGGGGCCGTGATCGCCTGGAGCCACAGCAGCTTGATGACCAGGGGATACGAGCTGGGCTCGAGCCCGGAGTGCGGCGTGCCCCAGTAGGCCACGCCCAGCAGCGCCGCGACCTGGATGATCGCCATGACCGCGTAGAAGTTCATCCCGCTGGCGATCGCCCGGTCGACCCCGTCGCGGTCGCCGCGGGTCCAGGCGTCGGAGATCTGTCGTTGCAGCGCCGAGCTCGCGCCGAACTCGAAGAGGAACTGAAAGAAGCTGAATCCCCAGGCGTACCGGTACGCTCCCGACCCGTCAGGCCCGATCGCATCCAGCACGAGCCGGGTCGTCCACAGCGAGAACACGAACTGGAGCGGGACGCGCAGCGCCAGCCAGAATGTACCGCTCAGGAGGCGGCCCAGGACCGGCGGCAGGGCTTTCGGGCTGGAGGCGGACATGGACATGGTGGTGGCAGGGCTGGCCGTACTCACGGAATCCTTCCTGGGCGGGGTGACTCCATTCGCTCCGCAGGATGCTTTGGAGGGGCTATCATAGCCACCCTTCCGCCGACTCGAAAGCCCAAAAGGCCATCCCGAAAGCCGCCCAATCGCCGCGATCCTCCGGAATCCCCCGCTCGATGCCTCCTCCGCAATCATCTCAAAAGGCCCGATTCACGGCAGCAAATCGGACACCGCGACCCGCCCGCCTTCCTGACCGTCGAGCTCGACCGGGACCTGGTCGCCTTCCCGATAGATGTGGCAAACGGCGTAACCGGCCTGCTTCCCCTTACCGAATGGGCCTGTGCGGACCTCGATGATCCGACGGTTCAGGTCGACGATCCAGTAGACCGGGATGCGATAGCTCGCGTATCGCCGCAACTTCGGCCCGCTGTCCTTGGGATAGGTCGTGTCGGAAACCTCGACCAGTAGCGCGACGTCGGCGGCGCGGGGCAGGCGGGTGGCGTAAGTCGCTTTGGGGCCCTGGAGCACGACAACATCCGGGAGCGGCCGCCATCTCCCGATTGCGAGGGTATGCTCCCGGTTGACAAACCATCGCGGTAATGACGCCAAGGCAGCCAATGCCAAATAAGCATTAGCCAACGCCAAAATGTGCGGCGGGTTCTGCGATATGATGAAGGGAACTCCTCCCAGCAGTTCAACCTGGTTCTCGCCGAAGACCCCGGCGTCGATCGCCTTGCGGAACTGGCGCGGGGTCATGTGATAGATGCCGTGGATCATGAGCCCTCTCTCCCTCCGATCGCCTCGGTCGAGCGCCTCGATATTCGCCCACCTGAACGGATCGTCTCAAGCATACTCGTTCCCCCAGCATGAGCCAACCGGAAGGCATCGCCAATGTTGCGGTCCTGCGTACTTGAGCGAAGTCCAGATAAAGGGATGATGCATCGTCATGGCCGGCGATGCCTTGCGGGTCGCCCCGGCTTGGCAATTCGATCCGCGTTGGAATAGACTGGATCCATGATACTTGGCCGGATCTCATCCGCCCGATCGCGACGCGATCCGGGTCAGGCCCGCGAGTCGGAGGAGGCCCGCATGCTGTTGAACCTGACGTGTCCGGTGTGCGGCCACTCCCAGCGAGCCTCGGATGCGATACTCGGCAAGGTCCTCCTCTGCCCTTCCTGCGGCGGTAGCTTCCACGTGGCCGGCCCGAAGCCGAAGGCGGCCACCCCACCCGCCTTACCCGAATCTCCGAATCGGCCGGCTGCGAACCTTGCCGATGGGCATCGAAGCCTGGCTCAGCCTCGCCTCCCGGCGGGACCCTCTCAGCGAGTTGAACCTCCGGTATTGCCGGGCCATTCCCGATCCGAAGGCCCTGGGCGAGCGGGTTTGCCCGGGTGGGTTTATGCGGCCCTCGGCGGCGCCGCGGCCTTGAGCCTCATCTCGACGGTCATCCTGGTTCGATCCCTCGGCGGCGCCGGGGCGAGCCCGGCAGGGCCTTCGAATCCGTCGGATGCCGTCGGGCCGGTGGCGTCCACGGCCGAACCGAAGCCGGACTCGGGGGTTGTCACCCCCGCGACCCCCGTCGAGGTCCCTCACGGCCCGCTCTCGACGGCCCAGATCGTGGCGCGATGCGAGCCCTCGGTCGCGCTGATCAAGGGGAAGGCGTCCAGCGGGACGGGCTTTCTCATCAGGCGGGGCGTGGTCGCGACCAATGCCCACGTCATCGACCACGAGTTCCTCTCGGACCTGGAAGTGCGCTTCCCGTCCGCACCTGCCGGCCAGCAAGGCCCGAGCCGCGCGGAGTTGCTTTACGAGGACACGAAACGCGACCTGGCCTTCCTCGCCGTGGACAGCGGCCTGCGCCCGCTGGACGTCGCGCCGACGTACCGGTTCGTCAAGGGCGAGGACATCACCGTGATCGGCAACCCGGGGCTCGGCGACGAGATCGTGCTGGAGAACGCGATCAGCCGGGGCGTGATGAGCTCCCGGACCGTCCTGGACGGCCTGAATTATCTGCAACTGAGCATCGCGATCAATCCGGGGAATTCGGGCGGGCCGGTCTTCGATTCGGAGGGCCGGGTCATCGGCGTCGCGACGCTCAAGTCGACCAAGGCCGAGGCGCTGGCGTTCTGCATCCCGGTCGAGGACGTGCATGCGGGCCTCGCCCGGCTCGACGCCCAGCCGGAGACAGCCCGGGCCGAACTGGCGTCCCGGCACCGCGCCCACCTGGCCTTTCGCCTCCTGACCAACGCGGGTGCCCTCTACGCCATCGGGCTCAACATCCGCGCCGGCATCTTGCAGTCGACGCGGGGAGTCGGACCGGGACTGGACTTGCTGCCGGACGAGGAGTCGCAGAAGCTCCACGAGATCCTGGCCATGCTCGAGCAGAGGCAATTCTCGCTCGTCGACAACCAGCTCCCCCACATCCGGACCGACCCGTCGCTGGCCCAGGCCGCGCGGCGCGGCTATGAGGACCTGTCGGCCAATTACAAGGCAATGAAGGACCTATACGCCCATCCGAGCCAGCCGGCGAACCTGTATGCGTCGCGGGCTCAGGACCTCAAGGCGCATCACCTGCGGCTCGCGAAGGAGCTCGGCAGCGGCCTGGGCCTGGAGGTGCCGCCCAAGGTGCTGGCGGCCCTGGAGTCGAGGCCGGCCGCCGATCAACCGCCGGTCCTGTTCGCCGACGTCGTACCGGCGCCGATGCAACCGCGTCTGCGAGGATTCCCCGCCCCGTTCCCCCGAGGCCCCAGCGGACCGGGATCGCCGGGGGGCTTCGATCCGGCCGCGGGTGCACGGGCGCGAATGCAAGAGATGCACGACCGAGTGCAGCAGCAGATGCGGGAAGCCCAGGAGCGCGCCCGGGCCCTTCGTCCGCGGTTCGGCCCGTGAAACGAACCGCGCGGGGCCGCCGTTCAGCCAGTTCCGGTCGGCCGACACGACGATCGAGGGCACAGGTTGTGATCCCGCTCGACGTCAGTCCGCCGCGAGCCGGCGGTCAATAGGCGCTCGAGTGCAGCGCGATCAAGTATTCGTGCATCCTCGGGCTGTAAGAAATGATCGCCGTCCCCGACCCGAATGCCGATGTATAGACCCCCGAACCGGAGGTCACGACGAAGATGTAGCGGGTCGAGGGCGATGCGGCCATCTTCAGTTGGACGCTCCCCCGAGCATTGGACAGGGTCAGCGTCGCGTTGCTCAGTTCAGGCTTCTTCCCCGGGGCGATCAGCGGATCGGCCAGGTCGAGCGAGCCCTCGACCTTCCCCATCGATTTGGCGGTGCCTACGAGGGGAAATGACGAGACCTCGATCCCGTTCTGCTGGATCGATCCGAACGGGATACCCTGCAAGGTGCCGTTCAGGAGGAACCGCTTGAACTCGGCCTTGTGAACGGTCGCGGCCGGGTCGGCCATCCCGGTCGAGAGGAGGAGCTTGCCCTCGAGGGAATCGAACACCAGGGTGCGGCGCACAGTCTTCGTCATCGAAACCTCCGTGTTGATGATCGGTCGAGGGCCAGCAGGTTGCTTGCGGCGTGTCGGCAACGAACCGCCTTGCCCTTCGCAGCATCCGCGGGATTCTAACAGAAGGTTCCCCCCATGGGGAGATGACCATGGCCACCTGGAAGAATATCGAATACGCTACCATGGGGTCGGCCATGCCGTGGTCCTGATAAGACGTTGACCGCAGATCGCGGACCCCGCCGGCGGCCGGACCGATGGTCTTCACGTTGAACGAGGGAACGTGCTCCGAAGGGATCACTCCATGAAGCGACGCATCGATCTTGCCCTGCTCGTCTGGCTGGGCCTCGCGGCGATCCTGTCGACACCCGGCCCGGCGCGGTCGGCCGAGCCCGGCCCCTGGCCGGTCGAGAAGGCCGAGGCGTGGTCGCGCGCGCATCCCTGGCTGGTCGGTTGCAACTTCGCCCCGAGCACGGCGATCAATCAGCTCGAGATGTGGCAGGCCGATAGCTTCGACCCGATCATAATCGACTGGGAGCTGGGCCTGGCCGAGTATCTCGGCTTCAACAGCGTCCGGGTGTTCCTCCACCACATGCTCTGGGAGCAGGACGCGCCGGGGTTCCTCGCGCGGATGGAGCAATTCCTCGCGATCGCCGACCGACACCACATCGGCGTGATGTTCGTCCTGTTCGACGCCGTCTGGGACCCGTTCCCCCAGCTCGGGAAGCAGCGCGAGCCGAAGCCCGGGCTGCACAACTCGGGATGGGTCCAGAGCCCGGGCGCGAAGATCCTGGCTGACCCCAGGAAGCATGACTCGCTCAAGAGCTACGTCACCGGGGTCGTCGGCCAGTTCAAGGCTGATCGGCGGATCCACGCCTGGGACCTGTTCAACGAGCCGGATAACACCAACGGTTCCAGCTACGGCCGGCGAGAGCCGTCGTCCAAGCCCGAGCGGGCGATGGCCCTGCTGGAGAAGACGTTCGCCTGGGCTCGCGAAGTCGCGCCGTCGCAGCCGATGACGGCCGGCGTCTGGATCGGCAGCCTGTCGGACCCGGACAAGCTGTCGCCGATCAACCGGTACATGCTCACGCAGTCGGATGTCATCAGCTTCCACAACTACCGCCCCCTGGCCGAGCTGAAGAAGGACGTCGAGTCGTTGAAGCGGTACCGGCGGCCGATCCTCTGCACGGAGTACATGGCCCGGCCGATGGGCAGCACCTTCGACCCGATCCTCCCCTATCTGAAGGCGGAGCACGTCGGGGCCTACAACTGGGGGTTCGTGGCCGGGAAGACGCAGACGATCTACCCGTGGGACTCCTGGAAGAAGCCCTACGCGGCCGAGCCGCCGGTCTGGTTCCACGACATCTTCCGGAACGATGGCACCCCGTACGACGCCAAGGAAGTGGCGTTCATCCGGCAGGTGACGGGGAAGGCCGCGCCGGGCCGATGAGCATGACCCGCGACATCCGCCCGCTGACCCCGGCCGACCTGCCGGAGCTGAGCCGATTCCTGACCGCGGGCTTCCACGCGCCGGCGGACGCCGACTTCGCCGCGCCCGAGGTACTCCGCTGGAAGTACTTGAATCCGGATGAGCCGGACGGAGAAGAGGCGGACCCGGATACTGCCCGGAGTTACGTCGCGCGGGATGACACGGGGCGGATCGTCGGACATCTCGGGCTGTGCCGGACCGAGTTCGAGGGCCGGGCGCTGTCGGCGTCCGGCGGACGGGTGCCGACGATCCATATCGTCGACTGGCTGGGCTCGCCCGAGCACCGGGCCATCGGGATGAGCCTGATGCGCAGGGCGCATCAAGGGGTCGGGACGCAATTCGGCCTGGGCGTCAGCCAGGCCGCGCTGGTGGTCGGCGAGCGGGCCGGGTATGAGCTGCGGAGCCTCGTGCCGGTGTATACCCGCGTCCTCCTCGCCGGGTACTGGTTCCGGAGCGGGGGCCTTAACCCCGTGCAGCGCGGACTGCGGCTGGCCCGCGACGCCGCGAGCCGGCTGATGAAGCGGCCTGGTGCGCCAAGTGCGACCATCGTCATTCAGCGCGTCTCGGCCTTCGGGCCCGAGATCATCCCCATCGTCGAGCAGGCCAAGGCACACGTCATCTTCACGCGACGCGACCCGGACCGGCTCAACGAGTTCCTCCGCTTCCCTCGCCAGGCGATGTCGGGCTGGCACTTGCTCGACGCCGCCGGACGCCTCCGCGGGTTCGCTGTGCTCAACCTCATCCCCAAGGATCAGGGCCGCACCCGGACCGGGAAGTTCGTCGACCTCCTGCTCGATAACGTCGACGTCGCGGCCTGGCATGCGTCGGTCATTGCCCTGACGCGCGAACTGGCCCGGCAAGGTGCCGACCTCGCTCAAGCCTACGCCAGCACCCCCTGGACGGCCGAGGCGCTCGGCCGGAGCGGGTATACCTCCCGATTCGCGGTGAAGTTCCATATCCGCGATCGTCAGGGGGTCATCCCGCGGGATGCCGCGTTCCACCTCACGCCCCTGGAGGGAGATTACGCCTACACGTAGGGCCGGCACTACCGGATGCGGTCGTCGAGGATGGCGCGGCAACGGCGGAAGTGCTCGGCCTGGTCCTGGGTATACTGGGCGTCGCGGAGGTCAACCAGGTAGAAGTCGACGTCCTCGATGTTGGCCCCGCGCAGGTCGGCGCCGCGGAGGTTGGCCTTGCGGATCTCCTCGGCGGGCTTGATGTCCTGGGAGTGGTAGTCGTCGGTGTAGAAGCCGGTGCGGCTCCCCTCGCAGGCGATCGGGCTGCCTACCAGCCCGTTCCGCGACGAACCCAGGTGGAAGGTCGCGCCCCGCAGGTCGGCATCGCGGAGGCACGCGCCCGGCCAGTCGACCTCGGCCAGCCCGGCGTCTCGCAGGTCGGCCCCGAGGAAATTGGCGTTCGGCATTCGCGAGCCGGTCAACAGGGCGCCGCGGAGGTTCGCATCGTGGAAGTCGGCATCGGTCAAGTTCATTTCTTCGAGGTCGCAATCGGTGAGATTGGCGCCGCCGAAGTGGGCCGCTTCAAATCGCGCCAGTCGCAGTTTCAACTCGCTCAGGCGAGCGTCTTCCAGGCTGGCTCCGCTGAAGTCGGCGTCCTCGATCTTGGCCCCTCGAAGATCCGCCTTCCAGAGATTGGCCTCGATCAAGGACGCTCCCGTCAGGTTAGCCCGGCAGAACCTGGCATGATCGGCGGTCACCCAACGGAGATCCGCCCGGCTCAGGTCGGCCCAATCTGCCCGCAATTTGGTCAGCGTGGCGCCGTGGAGATCGGCGCGGGGCAAGTAGGCCCCGTCCGCCAGGGCGTCTTCCAGATTGGCCGCGCTCAGATCGGCTCCCCTCAGGTCCGCACCACGAACGTCGATCTTCGCCAGGTTCAGTCCCGACCAGGCGACGCCGTCGAGGTAGGCACCTTCCAGGCGCGGCAGACGATCGGGGTCCGGGCGCCAACCCGGCGTCATGGCGTGGAGCAGGCTCGCGGCGAGAGGATGAACCATCCGGAATGATTTTCGAGTCAACCATTCGTTGAGATGCCGGATCGCCTCCGCGTCTCCGGCGAGCCGCCGCGCGGTTTCTTGTACCAGCGGAATCAGGAGCCGTCGGGCCGGGTCCCTCATCAGCAGTCCGCTCCTGATGAAGGCGGCGAGCCGGTCGGCGGCCAGCAACAGGGTCATGGGCCGGTGCCGGAGGAGACGGGCCAGATCGTTCGCTCGGCGTGCGTCGTCCGCGTTGGCCACGCGCAGCTCCGGGACCGAATGGGAATTCCGGCCGATGGTGTCCAGGCAGGAATCCTCGATGCGATCACGCAAGTCGGGACGACCGCCGAGCCGTTCCGCGAACTCGCGCCGCAGCGCCGCGCGGACGTCGACGATTTCCTCGTCGGCCGCCATGCGGTCGAGCACGATGGTCCAGAGCTCGGGAATACCGAAGAGGAAGTCGCTATCATCCGCCGCCTTGAGTCGGGCCATCACGGAGGCGCAACGGTCTCGGTGCTCTGTCAGCAGGTACTCGATCAGGTCGTCCTTGCCCCACGGAGCGAGGTGATACGAGGAAGCGCGGACCGTCGGCGACTCCATGATCGCCTTGATCTGAGCGAGTGCCGGGTTCGTGACCCCGGACCGGAACTGGTCCTGCTCCGCGGCCATGATGACGAGGCGGTCGTCCGCGCCGGCGAATGCCACGACCGGGTCGTCGGGCTTGTCGACCAGCCGGATGCGCTCCATCGCCCAAGGCGGCAGGATCGCCGCGAGGTGTCGCAGCGCGGTGGTCTTGCCCGATCCGGGACCGCCGGCAATCGCGACCAGTCCGTTCCGGCCGGCCTGGATCATGGCCCCGATCTCGTCCTCCAGCAGAATCGCCTCGCCGGTCTCGGGCGAGATGACGTGGGGCCGGACCGCCGCTCGATCGGCGGCCAAGGAAGCGACCGATGCCACGACGGCCGGCGACTCCTCGATGACATCCGGCTCGGATTGGTCTTGCGCGACGGTCCACTCGGCGTCTCGACCGCTATCGAGCCAGGGATCCCAGAGCTGCGGCGAGGGATCCGGCCGATTCATCGGCTCGAGTTCCGACCTGGGTGCGGAGCTCGGGAGACCGATCCGCCAGACACCCAGGCCCAGGCCCACGAACAGGCCCATGATCGTCCCCAACGACGCCCCGAACGTCGCCATCGCGAGCGTATTGCCGGCTCGACCCAGCAGACCGGCGACGAGGATTCCCGATATCCCGCCCAGCACGACACCGGCGATGATCGAAGCCCCCAGCGCGGGGAAGATATCGTCGCGGTGGCCTTGGCCAGCCCGCCCGCGGTCGCCGACACGCCCAACCATGGCCATCTTACCGTCCTCCCCTTCGATCGACATGCCTCAAGGCTGTGAGGGGTGGCTACGTCTTGGAAACGTCGCGATCCATTTTATCCCGAATGGACACCCGATGCGATCCGTCTCGCTCCGACCGGGCATTTTCCACGGTAGCCTGGTAGGATGGATCGAATCAAGCGAATCGACGAGACGAGACGAGACGACCGCGGAGCACGATCGACGAATGGCCTGTGCTCGCCGAGCACCCTACTGATGAAGATCTTGAATCGCGTCCCCAACAAGCGTGAGTTCCTGGCCAGGGCCTTCGGGCGACTGGGGTTGCTCGGGCTGCTCGAGCGCACGGCGGCCTCAACGCGGCCGGGGCTGGTCGTCCTGACCTATCACCGGATCGCCGAGCCGGGCGCAGACCCGTTCTATGACCCGGTAATCTCGGCGACGCCCGAGGCGTTCCGCGCCCAGATCGCGTGGCTGCGCCGGCATGTCCGGGTCCTGGCACTCGACGAGCTCCTCGCGATGCTCGAGTCGGGCTCCCCCTGGCGCGAGCCGACCGCCCTGATCACCTTCGACGACGGATACCGAGACAACTTCGAGGCGGCCGCACCGATCCTCCGGGAGCATGACGTCCCGGCGACGTTCTTCCTGCCCACCGCGTTCCTCGAAGCTCCGCGGCTGCCGTGGTGGGACCAGGTGGCCTGCGCGATCAAGCAGACCCGCGTGCCGTCGCTCCGGCTCGAGCGGAGCCCGGACGGCGGCACACCGCCGATTTCCATCGACCTGGAGTCGATGCCGCGATCCGCGGCGATCATGACGATCATCCGCGCGTTCCTCGACGACACCATCGCCGACGAGCGATGGTTCCTGGATCATCTCTTCACCCGGGCCGAAGTCGCGGTGGACGGCGAATCCCTGGCCCGCGCCCTGTTCACGAGCTGGGACCAGGTGCGAGCGCTTGCCGGCGCGGCCAGCACCCTGACGATCGGCTCGCACGGGCACTCCCATCAGAGGCTGGCCGGGCTCGACGAGGCTTCCCAGCGTCGGGAGTTGACCGAGTCGAAGGGTATCCTGGAAACCCGCCTCGGCCGCGAGGTCGCGGCGCTGGCCTATCCCTACGGATGGCCGGGTTGCTACACGGCGCGGACCAAGGCCCTCGCCGCCGAGGCCGGCTATCGACTGGCCTTCGCATCCCTCGAAGGGGTCAACCGCCCCGATTCCCTCGACCGTTACGACATCCGCCGGCTCGGCGTCGGCTCCGGCGACTCCCCCGCACTCCTCCGCGCCCGCACCGCCTTCCACACCGCGTTCGGGAGGTCGTTCCTGTAAACTTCAACCCACCGAGATGGCCTTGTACCGGTGGGGTTTCAACCACCTGACAAGACCGATCTCGACATTTCCGAAACACGCTCGTCCCGATCAGTCATTGCTCAATTGCGTATCGCCCCAAGCTCAAGCGGCCGATCGCGGCGCAGCAGAGGCCGGTCATCTCCTCCGCCGCTTATCGAATCGGAGCTACCCCACCAATGACCAATGACCAATGACCGAGGACCAACCGCTTGCAATGGTGCGCCGCCCGGTCCATCCTATGAGACGAGTCAGGCGTGCGAACGCGCGCCCCGAGCTGAAATCAACGATGGATCAACCGGGAGGGACCACTCATGAGCGACACCTCATCCACCGCCCCCGCGCGGCCGACGCGTCGGCAGTTCGGGCAGGCCGTGGCGGGCGCGGCCGCGGGCGTCTTCGCCGCACCGGCGATCGTGCGGGGCCGGAACCTCAACGAGAAGCTGAATATCGCCGTGATCGGCGCGGGGGGCCGGGGCGGGTCCAACCTCCAGGACGTCGGCTCCGAGAACATCGTGGCCCTCTGCGACGTCTCCGAGCCGGCCATCGAGCGCGCGGCCCGCTACCATCCGGGTGCACTCCGATTCCAGGATTACCGCAAGCTCTACGACCGCGCCCGCGAGTTCGACGCGGTGGTCGTGAGCACGACCGAGCATACTCACGCCTTCGCCACGTTGCCGGCCTTGCAGATGGGCAAGCACGTGTATTGCGAGAAGCCGCTGACGCATAATGTCTGGGAGGCGCGGATCATCCGCGAGGCGGCGGCGAAGGCCAAGGTCGCCACCCAGATGGGGACGCAGATCCACGCCGGCGACAACTACCGGCGCGTGGTCGAGCTGATCCAGACCGGGGCGATCGGGCCGGTGCACGACGTGCACGTCTGGGTCGGCCGGGCCTGGGGCCGGCAGTCGAAGGAAGCGTCCGATCGGAATCACGACATCGTCTACGTCACCGAGCGGCCCAAGGAAGCCTCGCCGGTGCCCAAGGGGCTCGACTGGGACCTGTGGCTCGGCCCCGCGCCGGAGCGTCCCTTCAACGAGGTCTATTACCCCGGCCCGAAATGGTACCGATGGTGGGATTTCGGCAACGGCACCATGAGCGACCTCGGCAGTCACTTCAACGACCTGCCGTTCTGGGCGCTGAACCTCCGGGCGCCGCTGGCGATCGAGGCCTTCGGACCCCCGCCCCACCCGGAGATCGCCCCTGCCTCGATGCGCGTGACTTACGAATACGGGCCGCGCGGCGACATGCCCCCGGTCCGGCTCCACTGGTACCAGGGCGAGGAGAAGCCGGAGTTGTGGAAGGCCGGCGTCATCCCCAAGGCCGGCTGGGACAGCGGCATCCTGTTCGAAGGGGCCAAGGGGATGCTGCTCTCCAGCTACACCAAGAACGTCCTCCTGCCAGAGAAGGACTTCCGCGAGTTCGACCGCCCCAAGCCGTTCATCCCCAAGTCGATCGGCCATCACGCCGAGTGGATCCTCGCCTGCAAGACCGGCTCGCCGACGACCTGCAACTTCGAGTATGCCGGCTGGCTCACCGAGGCCAACCACCTGGGCAACGTCGCCTACCGCGCCGGCAAACGGCTCGAGTGGGACCCCGTCAAGCTCCACGCCCCCAACGCCCCCGAGGCCGACCCGTTCCTCCACCGCGAATATCGCAAGGGATGGACGCTCGTGTGATGGTCATCGGTTATTGCTCATTGGTCGGAATAATACCGCGCAGGGCGCGAGTCTCCCGACCAGCGCTGGGCGCGGGTCTCCCGCCCGCCCATGTCCCGACCAGCGCTGGGCGCGGGTCTCCCGACC
>JBKQHM010000383.1:0-8290 GCA_052148775.1 Isosphaeraceae bacterium
GGCGGCCGGATCAGTGGTGTGAGCCATCCCTAACTGCTCCTTCCAGTTGTGACTTGGCGGGATAACACGTTTCCAACATCGATTATACGCGGACGGGCTTTCCGCTGCAAAGTATGTCGTGCGCCCATTCCCATGAACCCCCGGCCCTTGTACTTGACTCCCTAAGATCGGTTCGAGTACGCTCGCGAAGTGCGATCGCTCATGACGGGCGATCACCACTCGGCTAAGGGTGCCTCGTCGTGCGAATCTGCGCATGGGCGAGGTTTTTTGTTGCGCCCTTCCGATCGAGTGGGCTCCTCCGATCGCAGGCGTCGGCGGTCTCCACTCTCGGTAATGGCCGCCGCATCACGGAACTTGGGTCGTGTTTCGACCCGCCGGATCGATCTCCCAGGAGTCGGCAACTTGACCGCGACCGATCGCTCCCGCCCCAGTCTCGATCACCCGGATGCGACCGAGTGCCGGATCCGTTCGTCTGTCCCGCCTCCGACGCGCCGGGGTGCCGGCGGCTCGGCCGCGCGTCGAATGGGATGTCACCCGGCCCTGAGGATCTCCGGATCCCCGCGCGCCGGGGGGGGCCATACGGCCGTCGCGGTCGAGGCGTCGCGGGGGATGGCGCTGAAGTACCTCGAGGAGATCGAGCGCGAGGCGAAGCCCGGGAACGTCGCGATCACGATGGGCTTCGTCGGCCAGGTCGCCCCGAACTTCGGCATCGACAACGAGGTCACCAACCGCCGCCTGCCGGGCACTCAGACCGGGCGCGCCGGCAAGCCACCCTGGACGCCGATCGACGGCTCGGAACAGGTGATCCTCGGCGACCTCTCGATCCTCACCCAGGGCGCCACCGTCCGGGTGGCCCCGTCGACGGGCGAGGCGGAAGTCGTCAGGGCCGACGCTCATCCGAACACCGGAGGCGGCCGATCGCACGCCGGGGGTCGATAGAATCTCCGAGACGAGGCTCCTCCGGGGCAAATGCAGATGACAGATTGCGGATTGCGGATCCCGGAAGCATCCCATCCGCAATCCGGAATCCGCAACCCTTGTTCGTTCGCGGCCGCGGGCCGCGTCAGGATGTCCGCGCCGGGGCGATCCCTTTTCGCAGGACGTTTTCATGAACATGCAAGCGGCAAAGCCGGTGCAACCGCTCGGCCCGCTGAGCCATTTCGCCTGGTCGGTGGTGATCGGGGTGGTCGGGGCGCTGGCGGCGGTCGTCTTCCGCGGCCTGATCGCGGTGTTCCACAACCTGCTCTTCCTCGGGCAGATCTCGGTCGTGTATGACGCCAACGCACACACCCTGCCTGGCCCCTGGGGTCCGCTGGTGATCCTGGTGCCCGTGCTGGGCGCCGCCGGCGTCGCCTTCCTCGTCGGCAGCTTCGCCCCGGAGGCAAAGGGGCACGGCGTGCCCGAGGTGATGGACGCGATCTATTACCACAAAGGCGTGGTCCGCCCCGTCGTCGCGCTGATCAAGTCGCTCGCCTCCGCCCTGTCCATCGGCAGCGGCGGGTCGGTCGGCCGCGAGGGGCCCATTATCCAGATCGGCTCCTCGTTCGCCTCGACCCTGGGCCAGTTGCTCCGCGTGCCGGTGTGGCAGCGCATCACCCTGATCGCCTCCGGCGCCGGCGCCGGCATCGCCGCCACCTTTAACACGCCGATCGGCGGCGTCCTCTTCGCCATCGAGATCATGCTCCATGAGGTCAGCGCCCGGACGCTCGTCCCGGTCGTGATCGCGACGTCGACGGCGGCGTACATCGGCCAGCTCTTCTTCGGGAGCCAACCGTCCTTCGCCATCCCCGCCCTCCAGACGCCCTTCTTCCACCCCGCCCACCCGATCGTCCTGCTGCTCTACCCGGGCCTGGGCATGCTGGCGGGGCTCGCCTCCGCGGCCTACATCCGCTCCCTCTATACCTTCGAGGACTTCTTCGACAACCGGATCCCCGGGAATTACTACACCCGACACATGCTCGGCATGTCCCTGGTGGGGATCATCATGTATGTCCTGATGGTGACGACGGGCCATTACCATGTCGAGGGGGTCGGCTATGCCACGGTGCAGGACATCCTCTCGGGACGGCTCTCGTGGTTCTTGCTGGCCCTGTTCGCCCTGAAGCTGTTGACGACGTCGCTGACGCTCGGCTCGGGCGCCTCGGGCGGGGTCTTCTCGCCCGCGCTGTACCTGGGCGCCACGCTCGGCGGGGTCTACGGCCTCGCGGCGCGGCAACTGTTCCCGACGCTGGCAATCGATCCCACCGCGTTCGCCGTCGCCGGCATGGCCGGCGTGGTCGGCGGGTCCACGGGGGCGGCCATGGCGGCCATCGTCATGATCTTCGAGATGACCCTGGACTACACGGCGATCATCCCGATGACGATGACCGTGGCCCTCAGCTACGGGGTCCGGAACCTGTTGCAGCCTCACAGCATCTACACGATGAAGCTCTCACGGCGCGGGCACGAGATACCGGCGATGCTTCAAACGAACTTCTACCCGTTGAAGACCGCGAAGGAGCTGATGGACACCCGGTTCGTCGTCGTGGCGGCCGGGGTCACGATCGGGGACCTGGCGCGGACGGTCGCCGAGCGGCCGGACGTCGACTACTTCCTCGTCGAGGCCCCTGAGGGCCTCATCGGCTTCCTGACCCGGGACTCGATACTGTGTTCGGCGGGGGAAGCGAAGCCGTCGCTGACGGTGGCAGACGTCGCCGAGCGTAAGTTCCTCGCCGTGAGCGAGGGGACGCCGCTCCACGTCGTGATGCTCCGCGCGGGCGCCGCCGGCGCGGACGTGGCCCTGGTCATGGGCAACTCGGGAAGCCTGTCCGGCGCGAGCGTGTCGGGACTGATCACGAAATCGACGATCGCCGACGCGGTCATCCAGGAGACGGTGGTTTTCTCGGATTGAGGGTCCGTTCGAACCCAATCCAACTCGAGATAACGGAGGACGAACGATGATCGAGGTACTGGGCCGTGGTTCCGGCAAGGTGTTCGGCATGAGGGTCAGTGGCAAGATCCTTCATCGAGACTACCAGCAATTCGTGCCCATGCTCGAGAAGCTGATCGAGGAGCACGGCAGCGTGAGGTGTCTGGTCGAGATGACCGATCTCCACGGGGTCGAGCTCCGCGCCTTGTGGGATGAGATCCGGTTCGACGTCCGCCATGCCCGACAGATCGAGCGCTGCGCCGTGGTCGGCGACCGGGCCTGGGAAGCCTGGATGACCCGGCTGTCCCGGCCGATCTTCTCCAACGCCGAGATCCGGTTCTTCGATCCAGCCGAGCGGGAGAAGGCGTGGGAATGGATCGAGGACGGTCTCTCAAATGAGCACTTGGAGCCTATCCCGGTCGGCTCTTCGTAGGGTGGGTTCTGATCCTGTCCAATCGCTTCGTTCGGGAGGAGGCTGTTCTGTTGAAGACGGTCGGCACGCAGGACGAGATCTAGTGAAGATGGCGTGTCTACAGTTCCGGACATGCCCGCGTCCTCCATCAGGATGAATCGGTCGCGGCAGCGGGCCGGGGGCGAACTATTGCGCCCAGGGGCCGACCTGATCCGGGTCGGCACCGACCTTGGTGCCGGGCGAGTCCGTCGTGTCGATGGCGAAGTCTCCGGGCCGGGACGGATACGACCGCGAGGTGGGGATGGTGCGGAAGATGAGCTTGGCCCGGATCGGATCGGTCTCACTCGTGGCGACCTTCGTCCAGCTCGCCAGGTCGATGACCGAGGTCGAGAGTGCGGGCGTGCCCGTGCCGGACGTGAGGACGATCCAGCACTTTTCCTGGATGTCGAGGAGATTCCCTTCGCCCTTCCAGCGAAGCTGGGCGAGATGTTCCTGGGGGCAGGCCAGGATGGCCCTGGCCCGCACGGTACATCGCTTCACGACGGCATCGAGCGGGAGCGTCCCTGGGATGAGGTCCAGCAGCCCCGCCCCCTCGAAGGTACAATCCTCCAGGACCAACTGGCGATGGCCTATTCCGCCCGCCTCGAGATGGACTTCCATCCCCCAGCCGTACCATTCGGCCGCCGTCGAGGATGCGGGGGCGGCCGGGGGGCCGGAGACGATCATCGTCTGCCGGATCCGGAAGCTCCCGTTGTAGGCATTGATCTGGATCGCCTTGTCGAACCCCTGGAACCAACTGCCTTCGATGTTCAGGTCCTTCCCCTCGACTGTCACCGCGCGGCTGCCGTCGGGTCGCGGCGGGTCCCCGACGACCACGAAGGCACACCGCTGGATATGAACGGGGCCCGTGGCATGGATCACCGGCTTGGCTACGGTGGTGCTCGACGGGTTCGTGTCATTGGGGTAATGGACCCGGATCTCGAGTCCGGTGAGGGAGAGGGGCACCGACGAACCGGTCGCGAGGAATGGCTTGCCGGGGCTCATCTCGATCTCGAGGACGGGGACCACACCCGGGGCGCCCCGGATGTCCAGCCGCCCCCTGCCCGAGTCGAAACTGGCGAACTTGTGGGCCTCGATCCGCATCGGCTCGCGGTTGTGCAACTCGACATAACCGAGCCCCATCGAGTAGCCTATGGCCTCGTTCAGGTCCTTGAACGGGGTCCCCTTCTCATCTCCATTCAACTCCGGGTGGTCGTAGCGGACGACGATCGACGGCTCATCCACCGATATCGCCGGCTGGGGCACCGTCTTGTCTGCGCCTTCCGAGGAGGGCTTCTCCTCGATCTTCGAGGAAGGCTTCTGGAACGCGCGTAGCCCGCCGGCCATGCCGAGGATGACGACCAGCACGGTCGCGACCATGGCCACCGCGACCAATCCCAAGAACATGCCGATGGGAGGCCACCAGACCTTTTGGTCGGACGTCGACGTCGAGGACGATCCCGCCCCGTCTCGGATTGGGGCCGGTACCGGGCGAGGCGGTGGCGCGATGGGAGCACGCGGCCTGGACCGCGCGAGCCGCTCGCTCAGCGGTGGTTCCGGTCCGAGATCGACGAGGAAAGAGCCATTCGTGCCCCCGTCCGCGTCCGCGTGCTCCTCGATCGGGGTCAGGAGGGGGACCGTCGGGTCGTCGAGGTCGGTGCCCGAGGCCGAGCCGGGTCCGGGTCCGGGTCCGGCGGTCCCGGCGAGGGCCCGCGGCAGGCCGACGGGCACGGCCAGGGGACTCAACGTCGCGGCCGCGGGCTCGGTCGCGGCCCGGGGTACGGCGACCAATGTGGAATCCTCCGACGGCCGTGACCCCGACGCCGCGGTGGTCACCGCCGAGGTGGAACCGCGTCGCTCGTCGGGCTGCGGCGACGCCTCGACGACCGGGCCGGGGGGCGTCCGCGCCGGCTCCGGGCGGGGTAAGGAGCCCGCGGGCTCGTCCAGGTAGGGCTCCAGTGCCTGCACCAACTGCGCGGGCGTGGCGTATCGCTCGTCGGGCGATTTGCGCATCATCTTCCGGACGATCTCGACGAACCCCGCGGGCAGGCCGGGCGCGAGTTGCTCCAGCGGCGTCGGCTCCATCGCCTGGTGCGCGAAGAGCTTCTCGGGGAGGCTGGGGCTGGGGAACGGCACCTGGCCGGTGAGCATGTGATACAGGGTGCATCCCAGCGAGTAGATGTCGCTCCGGATGTCGGCGGCGTGGGAATGTCGCGCCTGCTCGGGGGCGACGTAGTCGAATGTGCCGACCGTAGCCCCTTCGCGCGTGACCCGATCTCCTTCGGTCAGGTCGATCGCCAGGCCCAGGTCGGCCAGCTTGGCGGTCCCGTCGTTGGTGACCATGATATTATAGGGGTTGACGTCGCGATGGATCAGCCCCTTGCTATGGGCATGCCCCAACCCCATGGCCACCTGCCGGACCAGGCGCGCCGCCGTCGCCATGGGCATCGGGCCCTGTTCGGAGATCAGGTGGCCGATGGTCTTCCCGGCGATGAACTCCATCACGAGGAAGTAGCGGCCGTTGGCCTCGCCGAAGTCGTAGATCCGCACGAGGTTCTCGTGCTGCAACTGGGCGCCGACCCGGGCCTCGCGCTGGAACCGCGCGACCGCCCTCGGGTTGTTCACCCGCTCGGGCGCCAGGATCTTCAGCGCCACCCGGCGGTTCAGGCGGGTGTCTCGGGCCAGGTAGACCCGGCCCATGCCCCCCTGCCCGATCAGGTCCAACAGCAGATATCGGTCGACCTTGAACCCGCTGGTCCGCCCGGCGAGCAACTGCTGCGCCTGCCAGAGCGTCAAGGAATTGGACTGGACCGCCTGCCGCGCCAGACGGCGGTCGATGTGCTCCGGAGCATCCCGCTTCCCGGGCGGGATCGCATTCCAGCAGGCGTTGAGACCTTCGGCGTCCATCAGGCCGCTGAAGACCGTTGCCTGCCAGAATCGCGACGCCTGAGGGTCGAGCATGAGGCATCCTGCTAAATGCGTCACTACCGCCAGCGAATGACACCACGCCGGGTCACGCCACCGGCGAGTCTACTTTGTCCGGTTACCACCCTCAATCTTCACATAAGCATCGGCGTAGCCAGTAACATCAGCGATGAAACGTTTCGCCGTCATCGCTCGCCCGGTCACAAGAGACGCCCTCATACAGTATATTCTTTTTCGGCTCTGCGGTGAACCACCGAAAACCTTCATAAGATGCACGCATTGGCTCTCGGGTCTTCGGTTCCGGACAACGGGAACGCCTTGACCGTCTCGATTCAGCCCTTCCGTACCATTCATTGGCCCGCTCGAAATCGGGCACACGCGTGACGCCCTTGAAGCGGTGGCCCCGCGGGCGCAGAATTCTCTCTTCCGGAAACGCCGTCCCGGCGTTGAGTCCGAGGGCCAAGAAGACTTTCAGGTCGATGACACGGACGTCGGGCAGCCGTTGATGCGTCGTCGTTCACGGTCAAGCCTCCGCCGACCATGGGCGGTCTGTGATCGTTCGTCTTCGTGTTTCCTATCCCGGATGAAAGAGACGCCGGCGGAACGGGCACTTCGGGAGACGATAGGCCGGGAGAAACCGGGAGAACCTGGGTCGACCCATGATCCGGCGATCGCGAGCGGGTCCGAGTCACCGCAAAGGGGGCGACAAACAGTATCCTGAAGCGTTAGCCTGAGAGAATCCGGCTTCGATCGAGATCGATGCCCTTTCATCGTGAATGCTTGCTGTCATCTCGCCCGATCTGCAACTTGTGTCGCACATCGAGTTGTCATGCATGGGCTTGTGCTCGATGCTTTGTATGGTTTCGCAATGGATTGTATGATAGGGAACAGGATCTCGCCACCACAGAGGAGAGCGATCTGATGATTCGCGTGGTCTGCGGCTGCGGGAGGGTATTCAAGGCGGAGGATCGCCACGCGGGGAAACGGACGAAGTGTCCGGTGTGCGGGACGACGCTGACCATCGGCGGGCCGTCGGTCTCCAGCTCGAGCGGCGAGGATTTCGACGAGGTCCCGTCGTGGTGGTATCCGAGTGATCCCCAGGAGCCGGCCGGGCCCGACTCGACACCGTTGGAGGGTGGTGGCGACCTCGACTCGATCCAGACGGCGGTGTTCCCGCCCGGCTCCGACTCCAGTCTCACGAGCGTCATCGGGAATCATTCGCGCCTCTCGATCCCGTCGGACGACGCCCGGCTCAGGGCTTCAACGCGATCCTCATCGCGGGTCGGACGACTCTGGGCACTATCGGTCGGCACGGCGGTCCTGGCGGTCCTGGCGCTGGGCGCCATCATTTCGGTCTGGCCGGGAATTCCCCATGATGGCCGGATGCCGAAGGGGGCTGTCGCTCCACCGGGGCAGTCGCGCGATCGTGTCGCAAGCCCGACGACCTTGGCGACCGCCGGGGCCGCTCCGTCGAAGGCCACATCGGGAGGATCCCGGGAGTCGTCCCCTGTCGCGAGTGACATCCAGCCGCCCGAGGAGATTGCCGCTGGTGGATTGCCGGCTCACCTGGCACGCAGGCTGCGGCTTCTCGTACCGGCCTATATTTACCCCAACAAGGATGGTCGCAAGGAGTGGAATCGGCTCATGGCCGTCGCGTCGAAGGTGGACATCGTGGCCGTCGCCAACCCCGACAGCGGCCCCGGCTCCGCGAGCAACGCCGATTATTCCGCCATCATCGCCGACGCCGCCGGCCACGGGGTGAAGCTCGTCGGTTATGTGAACACCCAATATGCAAAACGCGCCCTGGCCGAGGTCGAGAAAGACATCGACACCTGGGTCGATTTCTATCCCCAGATCGCGGGTTTCTTCCTCGACCAGCAGTCCTGCGACGCCCAGTCCGCGACCTATTATGCCGAGCTTCGCACCTACGTGAGGGGCAAGCTCCGCGACCCCCTGGTGATCACGAATCCAGGGAGCCCCTGCGACAGGGCCTTCTTCACGCGGCG
>JBKQHM010000384.1:0-25341 GCA_052148775.1 Isosphaeraceae bacterium
GGAGAAGCAGCGGGATTTCGCGCGCGGGGTCATCGAGAGTAAGATCAGCCGTGCCCGCGAAGGACGGCTCAAGATCCAGAACGCGAGCGAATTCGAGCCCTACCTGAAGCTCGACCAGGAGCTGGCCCTCGTCGAAGAGGCGCTGGACCGCCCGCGTTTCTACGGCGACCTCGTCGTCTCGGCCTTCTTCGCCGGGACGAACGATCGCCGGCGCAAGGACCGGCTCGACGAGCTGGCCGAAACGCTCGCAGCCCACCTGGCCAATCCGGATTTTATCAAGCTCTATCCGTCTCTCGATGCGGCTCGCAACGAAATACGCTCCGGCGAGAAGCCGGTCACGCCGTTTCATTGGGGCATCGAATTCCCCGAGGTGTTTGGTCGAGACGATCCGGGCTTCGATGCGGTCGTCGGCAACCCGCCGTTCGCCGGCAAGAACACGATGATCGGCGGGAGCCGCGAGGGTTATCTCGACTGGCTCAAGACGATCCACGAGGAATCGCATGGCAATGCCGACCTGGTGGCCCATTTCTTCCGCCGCGCCTTCGACCATCTGCGAAAGGAGGGGGCGTTCGGCCTGATCGCCACGAACACGATCGGCCAAGGCGATACGCGTAGCACCGGCCTGCGCTGGATCTGCACCCACGGCGGCACGATCTACGCGGCAACCCGCCGGAAGAAATGGCCCGGGATGGCGGCTGTGGTCGTCAGCGTGATCCACGTCGGTCGGCATGTAGGGTGGGCCGAGCCCCGACGGGGCGAGGCCCACCAGGATCGCCGCGGCATTCCGGTGGGCCTCACGCCGTGTGCCACGGCGTTCGGCCCACCCTACTTCCTCGATGACCGCCGCGTCCCCATCATTACCGCCTATCTGTTTCACGCGGGCGGACACGATGACCCTGCGAAGCTCAAGGCCAACGAAGGCAAGAGCTTCGTGGGTAGCTACGTTCTCGGCATGGGTTTTACCTTCGACGATACCGATACCAAAGGCGTCGCCAACCCAATCGCGCTGATGCACGAGCTGATCCAAAAGGACCCGCGTAACGCCGAGCGGATCTTTCCGTACATCGGCGGCGAGGAGGTCAATGACTCGCCAACGCATGCCCATCATCGCTATGTCATCAATTTCGGCGAGATGTCCGAGGACGAGGCGCGCCGATGGCCTGATCTGATGAGAATCGTAGAAGAGAAGGTGAAGCCGGATCGAGCCAAGCTCGGTGGCAATCGAGATGCCGAGATACGCAAGGCAAGGTGGTGGCTGTGGGGCCGGTACACCCCGGCTCTATTCGACGCCATCCGCGGCCTGGATCGGGTGCTGGTGATCTCGCGCGTTGGCCAACACGGCGGTTTCTGCTTTTTGCCCGCAGGCATGGTTTATTCCGAACAACTCATTATCTTCGCGGATGGAACCTGTTCACTCTTCAGCATCCTCCAATCCCGCCCCCACGAAACCTGGGCCCGATTCTTCGCGTCGTCGTTGGAAGATCGACTGCGTTACACCCCCTCCGACTGCTTCGAGACCTTCCCGTTCCCCGAGACCTTCGAGACCGATCCGGCCCTGGAAGCCGTCGGCAGCGCGTACTACGAATTCCGCGCCGCCCTGATGGTCCGCAACGACGAGGGCCTGACGAAGACCTACAACCGCTTCCACGACCCCGACGAGCTCTCGCCCGAGATCCTCGAGCTCCGCGAGCTGCACGCGGCGATGGACCGCGCTGTCCTCGACGCCTACGGCTGGACCGACCTGAAGCCGACCTGCGAATTCCTGCTCGACTACGAGGAGGACGAAGACGAGGACGAGTCCACTGGAGGCCGACGCCGCAAGAAGCCGTGGCGCTACCGCTGGCCCGACGACTTCCGCGACGAAGTCCTCGCCCGCCTGCTGGAATTGAACCGCCAGCGTGCCGAGGAAGAGCGCCTGAGCGGTGCCGCCGCCGAGGCCGGCCGGGGCAAGACGGGAAAGAAATCGACTGCTGGGCGAAAGGCTGATAAGAAGCGTCCTGATCAACCCGAGTTGTTCGGAAACTAACGATGTCCAAGGCGAAAAAGGTCCCCCGGCGTGCTCCGTCCATTGCCCCGGCTTCGCCCGTGCCGGCCATCGCCGCCGATCGATTGCTGGGCGACCTGCGCGCGCTGATCGAAGCCGCCCGCGAACAGACGGCACGCGCGGTCAACTCGGCACTGGTCGGCCTCTACTGGCACATCGGCCGACGGATCCGGCAGGACGTCTTGAAGAATCAGCGTGCTGGCTACGGCGCCGAGATTGTCTCCGCACTGGCGACACAATTGACGATGGAGTATGGCCGGGGCTTCTCGGAGAAGAGCCTGTGGCATATGATGCGTTTCGCCGAGGTCTTCCCGGACGAGCAGATTGTCTCCGCACTGCGGAGAGAATTGAGCTGGACCCACTTCAAGGAGATCATCTACCTCGACGACCCCCTGAAACGTGAGTTCTACGCCGAGTTGTGCCGGATCGAACGGTGGAGCACGCGAACGCTCCAGCACAAGATCGGCCATCTCCTGTTCGAACGAACGGCCGTCAGCAAGAAGCCGGACGAGTTGATCGCGGATGACATCGCGGCGCTGCGAGACGAGGACCGGATGACGCCCGACCTGGTGTTTCGGGATCCGTATTTTCTCGACTTTCTCGGTTTGACCGGCACGTACGCCGAGAAGGACGTAGAGCAGGCCACTCTCCGCGAACTGGAGGCCTTCATCCTGGAGATGGGGAGCGACTTCGCCTTCGTCGCCCGTCAGAAGCGCATCTCGGTCGATAGTGTGGACTATTACCTCGATCTGCTCTTCTATCACCGAAGGTTACGCCGACTTGTGGCAATCGATCTTAAGATCGGTCGATTCCAGGCTTCTAACAAAGGCCAGATGGAATTATATCTCCGGTGGCTGGAGAAACACGATATCCGCCCCGGTGAGGAGCCGCCGCTGGGGCTGATCCTGTGCGCCGACAAGTCCGAGGAGCACGTCGAGTTGCTCCAGTTGGACAAGAGCGGCATCCGAGTGGCCACGTATCTGACGGAGCTGCCGCCCCGCGAACTGCTGGAGAAGACCCTGCACAACTCGATCCGGAGGGCGCGCGAGCGCCTGGCTCTTGCGAAGCGGGACCGTTCGGGGGAAGCTGATAAGACCGCTCCCCCGTCATCGGCGACGAAACGAAGATCCAGGAAGGGGACGAAAGGAACGTGAGGCGACCATGCCCAAGCGCCAGCCCAAGCCACCAAGACCAGTCCCATCCCGAGGGCAACCCGGGCCTACGGCCGAGCTGCGCCAGGCGCTGACCAGGCGCAAGAAAGCGGAACTGGTGGATGTCCTGGTGGAGCTGGCCCAGGCGGACCGCGGCGTCTTCCGGCAACTCACCGCCCGGTTCGAGGTGGCGAGTGCACCAGACGATCTGGTCGCCGCGACGCGCCAGGCGATCGCGGACGCGACCAACTTCGACGAACGGGAGATCAACCGCAACTTCGATTACGACGACCAAGCCTACCACGAGGTGAAACGCAACCTGGGCCGCTTGATCGGTTCGGGTCAGTTACAGCAGGCCATGCCGCTGGCGCTGGAACTGATGAAGCGAGGGAGTTACCAGGTCGAGATGAGCGACGAAGGGCTGATGACCGAAGACATCGAAGCCTGCTTGAACGTGGTCCTCGAGGCACTTCGGAATTGCGACTTGCCTGCGGCCGAGGTGATCGCCTGGTGCTCGGCGATGCTCGATAACGACCGCGTCCGCTTCATCGCCCGTGAGCCCCTTCAAGCGTTGCGAACTCACTTCCAGAAGACCGCGACACGATAACATTGGGGCGAATCCAACGGTATTGGGATTAAACCCGGTTGGAGGCCCTTCGCTGTCTCGCCACGTTACAGCCCAGTCAGAAAGCAGCGGTCCCGGCCAGCGCCGAACCCCCGCCGCTCGCGCCGTGATCCACCTTCCATTCGACTGCCCCGGCTGAAAGGATGGCCGTCGGCGATCGACGACCCCGCTCCAACGCGCGTTCTACGCCGAAATGTCCCGGGTTGAACGACGGAGCTACGTCCCCCGCAGGCCAGGCCCGAGACGGAACGGGGCTGATCGATCGGCTGACTCCTCGGTATAATCAGATTCGACGGATGGACTCGCTCTCGAACTCCCCGGG
Source organism: Isosphaeraceae bacterium (assembly GCA_052148775.1). Taxonomy (GTDB): domain Bacteria; phylum Planctomycetota; class Planctomycetia; order Isosphaerales; family Isosphaeraceae; genus CAVZRC01. The sequence continues at coordinate 4,143 of JBKQHM010000384.1, forward strand.
GACTCATCATGGCCTTCCACGACTTCTGGAACAATGTGCGGCGCGGGGCCAACCTCTACGCTCCGGAATTCATCGCCGAAGCACCTCCGCTGGATGCGGACGCCATCGAAGCCATGCTTCGGAAGTCAACGCACTGGGCCACGCCCCGGTCTGTCGCCGGATTCGACGAGACGGAGCTATCCTTCCTGCCGGAGGCCGAGCGATCGCAACTGGCGAAACTCGTGGCGGAGTTCCGTCAGGCGACTTCGGCGGTGAACCCCATAACCCCGGCAACGACCGACGCCGTGGAACGGGCGCTGCCCGAGTTCAGGGACATCATTGGGCTGCTCGAATTCGACCGTTATGAGAATGCCGAGGCCTTCCGGTTGGGGAAGCGGTTCGAACGGGAGATTGCCCCTTGGAGGCCGCCGGAACTGGCGGAACTCCGGTTCAGTGCCTGGCTGGACCACAGCGGCGACCCCGGCCTCTGGATTTGGGCGTATCTCTCGGATGCGGTCTCCCAGAATGACGAGGATTTCCTGGAAGCGGCCCGAAGGCTCCGAGGTCCGCTCGAGGAGGTCGCCCAAGACGTCGCCCCCGATCGCTTTCCTTACCTTGCGTTCCGCTCGCTCAAGGAACAGTCCGAGCCGGTGGAGGCTTGATGAATCTCCACGATGAGCTCTTGGATCAAGCGCAACAGCTCGCCCGGTGGGATCCGAGACGTCCCAGGCAGGTGAATCTCCGAAGGGCAGTCTCTTCGGCCTATTACGCCCTGTTCCACCTGCTGTCCTCGGAGACATCGGCGCTGTTTGCCATCGAGTCCGATCTGGCTGCGCGGATCAACCGGACGCTCAACCACGGGGACATGAAGAAGTCCTCCATGATGATCGGGAATGGCAAACTTCCCAAGGCGGTGCAATCGCAGCTGAGAGGCTACACGACCCCTGCCGACCTGAAGACCGTGACGAGCACATTCATCAAGCTTCAGGAGGTCCGCCATTTTGCGGACTATGACCTCTCCAAGACGTTCCGTCGCCAAGAGGTCCTGGATTACATCCAACTGGCGTGCGAGGCGTTCGAGGCCTGGAAGCGGATACGGAAGACGGACGATGCACGGCTCTACCTGGCGAGCTTCCTCCTCTGGAAACGTTGGGACGAGGATCCGCGCTGACCTCTTTTGCGTTGGGGAGTTGTCGAGCAGGAGCCACTTCTTCAACCTCTTTCCGGACAACGCGATTGTTTCGACGCCGTCGAAACTATTGACAGCGGAGAATGTCGGGGCTACGCCGAGAAAAGACTTCGGCTGATGGTCCCGTTCGCCGGGCGGTTCCCAGACGGCAAGATTGTCGCGACGCCGTCGCGACGATTGAGCTGGAGCCATGATTTCGAACAATCGAGTGAACAACTCGATCCGGAGTGCGCGAGCGCCTGGCTCTTGCGAAGCGGGACCGTTCGGGGGAAGTTGATAAGACCGCTCCCCCGTCGTCGGCGACGAAACGAAAAACCAAGAAGACGCCGAAGGGATAGGTTCAATCGGGATCCAACGACTCTTGACCACCGGTTCGGAGCCGTTCCTCTGCGGCGAATTGCGCCGAGTCTTCGGCGTGGCCGCCGTCCGCGAGCACCCTCAGTACCAGGATCGTCCGGTCGAAGGGAAACTCGTCGAGTGCCTCGTAGACCCTCCATCGGAGTTCGGGATCCTCGGAGCGAGCCAGGATTTCGAGGATTTGCAACCGTGCCGCGGCATCGACATTCTTGAGCCTGACGATCGCAGGAACGAAGTAAGCGCATTCGGATCGACCTGTCCGAGCGAATGCCGCCAGGACCGGCCAGGACTCCGCGCCCAGATCCTCCAGCAGCCCCGCTCCGATGACCAATGGCTCAGCGTCGCCGAACCGGGCATATTGCAAAAGGGAATGGCTGATGATGGTTTGAGGATCCCCGACGAGCGCGAGTGCCTCATAGATCAGCCGCTGCGTGGCTGGGGTCCCCATGAACAGCATCGGGAAGAGTTTTTCGGTCACGGACCCGCGCACGGCGGGATCGCGCAGCGCATTCATCATCACCCCCAGCCGTCCGGAAGTGGATCGGGCGGGTCGAACGACGCCGGACCTGTCGTCTGGCCCGCCCTTCGACGCAACCTTCCCGGCTCAACGGCCAATTCGTGCCTGGACCCTGGCCAAGGTCTCCAAGCTGAGATCGAGCCCGAACCGAGCGAACAGATCCTGGGCGGCCACCGCCGCGAGCTCGCGCGGCTCGGCGATCAGTTCCGTCTGGGTGCCCTCCCAACAATAATTCCAGTTCGGACTATCGATGGTGTAATCCCGGCTGAAAGTACCTTGGAACGGCGGGTCTGGCTCGTCGAGGTGGCGCCCTTGAAGTCCCTCGATGTCGATCTCCACATGCATGAGGGCCGCGCCAGCGGGCGAGAGAGCCAGGCGAGCCGCGAACTCAAGGATCTCGACGAAGGAATAAAGTGTTTGAACGTAATACATGAAGCGTCCGGCTTTCCAGCGCGGGTCCCGAGGCCATACCTTCGATTGATCTCGCCATTCGCCCGCCAGTGCGAAAAAGTGAACGAACTGACCACTCATGTATAGCCGCCAAACCTCGATCTCATGCTGACACTCGAACCCTTGCCCGACCCAATCGGCCCCCCTGAGCGGCTGGCTCTTGTAATCGATGTGGGGGTATCCCCATTCTCGGAGACGGACGGAATTCCTCCCGACGATCAGGAAAAGCTCATCGTGATCCGGAATACGAATATGCTTCTTCTCAAACGTCTTAGGCCGGATCACGACGCGCCAGTAACCGCGTGTGCGAATCTTGTCCAGGACGGTTTGTTCTTGAGCGACGCTCATTCCATTTCCTCGATCTGTTTCTCGAACGAAACCTCATCGGATTCGCGAGCTGGCGTAGCCGGGATGCTTGGAAACAGGCCGGCCTTCTGTGCTCGGGTCACAAATTTTCGGACACCCTTATCGATCGCCAGTTCCAGCAATTCGCGCATCTCCTCTTCGGAGGGTATCTCCGAAGTTTCCGGCTTGTGCCGGGACCTGACATAACAAGCGCCCCGGCGGAGAATCGGAGGCCCTTTGCCTTTGCCAGGCCGTTGAAAGTCCCGACTGCAAAGGATCCGGATATCCTCGAACTCGTGGACCCGAATGATCACGAAACGCCGGACTCGGAATGTCGGGGCTTCCAACTCAAAATGGACACTCGGGCTCGCAAATTCGTTCACCTTCTCCGCGAGTTCGTCGTAATTCAGCCACGACTCGACCTCGTCATCATCAAAACCGACGGGGTCGAGCGTGTCGGATTCCACGCCGATGATCACAAAGCCGCCATCCCGCCGATTCGCCATTCCCAGAGCGGCCCGGATGATCCCAGCCAGGAACACTGGGTCCGTCCGGTTTCCACGACCCTTGAATTCCACACCATTGGTTTCGTGGCCTCGGGCCAACAGGCTCTCGAACTCCTGTTCCGTCACGGCGCTCCCTCGCTTTCACTCGGGGTCTCGATCAATTGAGATTATTCGCTCGCTTGCCGCATCAGGTCAATCCAATCTAATTGACATTCATGAGTGAATTCGCGCCCCTGTCCGCGCCAAGATCGCCTCGTCGTTGCTTGCGTCACGAGATTGTTGCATAGTAGGAAGCGAGGAGGCGCCTGTAGCTCAGCCGAGGCGATTCCTGTCCCGCGTCGAAGAGGACCGCCATGAAGCCCGTCGAAGTCCGATGCCAGCTCGTCGAAGCCCTGCGCCTGGACCTGGTCGGCCCTGAGAACGGCACCGATCTGGAATCCGAAGTGCTGCCCCAGGCCCCCTCGCGCTGGTATCTGACCGGGTTCCTCGTGCCCCTGGAGGCCGGCGAAGCCCAGAAGAGCGACGAGACAGCGAACGACGACTTCGACGCCCCCGCCGCCGGTGGCGACGCGACCGTTGACGACACCACGCCGGAGCCGCCGGCCGCACGTCGGGCGTTCTTTCCCTCCTCGATTGGCCAGAGTCTTCTCGTCTCCAAGCAGACCCGAAAGCTCCAGGTCCAAGTGAACTGGGGCGATTACCGCGCCGAGCCCCTGGACGCCCCGGTGGATGGCGAGGAGAGTCCGCCTCCCGAGGTGAGTGGCCGAATGCCGCTGCGGTGGAGGCGATCGCCCCATCGGGTGGAGATGACCCTGAATCTCCCCGCCGAGACCGCCAGGGCCATCGAGCACGAGGTCCCGGATAGCGTCGGGCTGCGGGTGGCCGTCTCGGTCCGCCCCGTGCAAGCCCTGGGGATCGCCGAGGGCATGGTCCCCGACGGGACACGCTCGGTTTCCGTCTTCCTGGTCAATCACCGCATCCCGGGCTCTGACGACCTGCGCGACGAGCGCTTCATCTTCCAGGCCGGATTGACCGCCCACGCGGCCGAGCCGCTGATCCCCCGTCCGAATTTGAAGGGCCACGTGACCCTGGAGTGGGACGAGCGCGTCGCCGACCTGCAATACCGCGACGTCTACGAATATTCGGTGGGACACGGCATCGCGACGCATTCCGAAATCGACGCCGATGGCACCTGCCACACCGCCCGCACGTGCTGGATTCCCGCAGCCGAGGTCGAGCGCGTCGCACCTGCCAGGATCGCGAACGTCGAGCTTCGCATGGACGCCCTCGCTGAGTTGGCCGATGGTCCGGCCGCTCGGAGGGCCCTCGGGCCTTTCGTGAACCAGTACCAAGATTGGATCGCGGACCAGAAGAAGGTTCTGCCCTCGCTGACACCCAATCGCCGCGAGATGTCTGAAGCCCTGTTTCAACGAGCCGGCGGCGCAGCGAAGCGCATCGAGGACGGCATCCAGGTTCTCGACGACAAGGACGTGTTGTTCGCCTTCCGCATGGCCAACCGCGTGATGGCCAGGGCCGCCCGCCGTCGCTTCGGCCCGATGCAAGGCAAGGAGGAGGCCACGGTCGATGCGCCGACCTGGCGGCCATTCCAGATTGCCTTCATCCTGATGAACCTCCCCGGCATCGTGGACCCGCACCACGATGACCGGGAGGTGGTCGATCTGCTGTTCTTCCCGACCGGCGGCGGCAAGACGGAAGCCTATCTCGGCCTGGCGGCCTTCACCCTGGTCTATCGCCGCCTGAAAAACCCGGATTACGCCTCACCGGGACTCAGCGTACTGATGCGCTACACGCTCCGGCTGCTGACGCTCGACCAGCTCAGCCGCGCGGCAACGCTGATCTGCGCCCTCGAGTTGGAGCGGCTCAAGGACCCGAACACGCTCGGCCCATGGCCGTTCGAGATCGGCCTCTGGGTCGGCCGGGCCGCCACGCCGAACCAGATGGGCTTCAAGGGCGACAACAATCCGTATTCCGCCCGATCGAAGACCATCGCCTTCCAGAACGACGACCGCAAGCCCGCCCCGATCCCCCTCGAAAACTGTCCCTGGTGCGGCGACAAGTTCAAGCCCCAGTCCTTCCAGCTCTTGCCCAACGCGAACGAACCGACAGACCTCCGCGTGGTCTGCCTGAATCGCCGTTGCGACTTCACCCGCAACCAGCCGCTGCCGATCCTGGCCGTTGACGAGCCCATCTATCGCCGGCTTCCGTGCTTCCTGATTGCGACCGTGGACAAGTTCGCCGCCATGCCCTGGACCGGCCAGGTCGGGGCCTTCTTCGGCCGCGCCGACCGCTACGACCAGCACGGATTCTACGGGCCTTGCGAGAAAGACCAGGGACGCACGCTGCCGGCACCCCTGCATCCGCCGGACCTCATCATCCAGGACGAATTGCATCTGATCTCTGGCCCCATGGGGACCATGGTCGGGCTTTACGAGTGTGCCCTGGACGAGCTATGCAGCCGGGTCATCGACGGGAAGAGGGTACGACCCAAGATCATCGCCTCGACCGCCACGGTCCGTCGGGCCGAGAACCAGATCCAGGCGCTGTTCAACCGACGGGAAGTCGATATCTTCCCGCCGCCGGGTCCCGATCGCCGCGACTCATTCTTTGCCGAGACCCATTCGACCGGCAAGAGCAACCCACGCCTCTACCTGGGACTCGCCGCCCAGGGACGCAGTCTCAAGGTCGTGATGTTGCGGACCTATCTGGCCCTGCTCGGGGCCAGCCAGAAAGCCTACGACGCCGACGGCGGCAAGAAGAACGCCGATAACGCCGCCGATCCCTACATGACGTTGCTGGGCTATTTCAACAGCCTGCGCGAACTCGGGGGCAGCCGCCGCATCGTCGAGGACGAAGTCAACACCCGGCTCACTGGCTACGTAAATCGCAAGCGCATCGGCCAGAAAGAAGGGCTCTTCGCCAACCGCTCCATCGCCTACGAGGTCGTCGAACTAACCTCCCGCGTGCCCACCAACGAGGTCTCCGAGGCCAAACGCCAGTTGGCACTGCGGTTCAACGAGAAGGACCGGGTGGACGTGGCGATCGCCACCAACATGATCTCGGTCGGCCTCGACATCACCCGGCTCGGCCTGATGGTCGTACTCGGCCAGCCCAAGACCTGCGCCGAGTACATCCAGGCGACCAGCCGCGTCGGCCGCGACTCTGACCGGCCCGGCCTGGTCGTCACGCTGCTCAATATCCACCGGCCGCGCGACCGATCGCATTTCGAGCGGTTCGAGGTCTTCCATCAGTCGTTCTACCGCACCGTCGAGGCGACGAGCGTCACGCCGTTCTCACCGCGAGCCCTCGACCGCGGGCTGGCCGGCACCCTGGTCGCCCTGTCACGCCTGGGTCACGCCCCGATGACGCCGCCCAAGGGAGCGGTCGAGATCCTCCACGAGCGGAACGCCCTGGATTTCGTGGTCCAGACCCTCTCCGATCGGGCGAGCAGCCACGCCACCCTGGAATTGGCCGAATCCGAGGCGCTCCGCCAGGGCGTCCGCGACCGGGCCAAGGACCTATTCGACACCTGGAGCCAGATCGCCCACGAGTACCAGGACAAGGGCACCGCCCTGCAATACAACTCGACCGAGGTCGGGGCTGCGAAGCCGTTGCTGCACGACTTCCTCGACCCCGAGCTCAAGTCCATGCACCCGCGACATAAGAAATTCCGGGCGAACCGCTCGATGCGCGACGTCGAGCCCAGCGTCAACTTGTGGCTGCGGACGATGGACAACGTCGAGATCGAACCGGAGGATCAGCCATGAGCTCCTCCAGGACCAAGAACAAGAAGCCTCCCGGACAGGTCCGGCAGAGCCAGGTCGTGACGACATTCGGGCCGGGCTCGATGTTCGACCTGCCCAACCATTCGGTGATCGTCGGCGGCCTCGAATTCTGGACGAAGGGGGACGAAGTTCTGGAGCCCCGGCTGGTCGCCAAGCTCAAGGACTTGCTCCAGATTCCGAGCCTCGCGCTGTACGCTCCCCCGCCCGACAACGAAGATCCGACCTCGACTCAGAAAACGGGCATCACCTGCTGGCAATTCCCCGAGTGGTTCATCACCCAGGGGGCCCTGGCCACGGAATCCGGGCGCTCAACCCGCTCGCGCCGGCTCATCCCCCGGTCTTCACTGTCGAAGAGCAAATTCGTAGACCATAGCAAGAAACCGCAGCCGGTCGTGCCAGTCCGTTTCGTGAGGGCCTGCCGCAAGGGGCATATCGGAGACATCGACTGGTATTACTTCGTCCACAGGGGAACGACGGCCTGCCGACGCGACCTCTGGATCGACGAACGCGGGACCAGCGGCGACCTGTCCGAGGTGTGGGTCCGCTGCGAATGCAAGGCCGAACGCCCGATCATCGAAGCGACCAAGGCCGACATGTACGCCCTCGGCCGCTGCAACGGCTGGCAGCCCTGGCTCGGCCCTCGCGTCTTCGAGGCGTGCGACGAGGCGAACCGGATGCTGGTCCGCACGGCGAGCAACGCCTACTTCCCGCAGACGATGAGCGTCATCTCGCTCCCTGATCGGGATGAGGCCGTGTCCAAGGCCGTCGATCAGGTCTGGGAGCACTATCTCCAGTACATCGAAGACCTCGACGACCTGGCCAAGGAGCGCAAGCGTAAGCCTCCCGTGGCGGCCGCGCTGGAGGGATTCGCCGACGATGACGTCTTCGCGGAAATCCAGTCCCGGAAGGAGGGGACGACTCCGGGGCTCGACAAGTCGGTCAAGGAAGCGGAGTTCGAGACCCTGGTGAGCGTCGAGGAGGAGATCGGCTCGGACAAGCCCGACGGCGACTTCTTCGCCCGCTACCTGCCCAAGAAACACTGGGATCAGCCCTGGATGGCCGCGGTGGAGCGGGTCGTCCTGGTCCATCGGCTCCGCGAGGTGATCGCCACCGTCGGGTTCACTCGCTTCGAGTCGTCTTCACCCGACGTCGAAGGCGAACTGGATGTTGGCGTCACGAGAGCCCAACTGGCGCGCGACGTCTCCTGGCTCCCGGCCATTGAGAATCGGGGCGAGGGAATCTTCATCCAGTTCAAGAGCGAGGCGATCGACGCCTGGATGGAAAAGCCCGCAGTCAAGCGTCGCGGCGAACAGCTCTTGGCCGGCTTCGACGCCTGGATGAAGGACCATGACAAGAGCAAGCGCAAGTTCTTCGGGCTCCCCTACATCCTGCTCCACTCGCTCTCGCACCAGCTCATCACCTCGGTCGCTCTCGAATGCGGCTACCCGGCAAGCTCGATCCGGGAACGCATCTACTCGGGCACCTACGGTCGTGGCATCCTGCTCTATACCGGGACCTCGGACGCGGAAGGCACGATGGGAGGGCTGGTCCAGGCCGGCCGACAGATCGCCCGCCACCTGAAGGCCGCGATCGACCTCGGCCGGCTCTGCTCGAACGACCCGGTCTGTGCCCAGCACGCTCCCGAGAACCAGCACGAATGCCGGTTCCTGCACGGGGCCGCCTGCCACGGCTGCCTGCTGATTGCGGAGACCTCGTGCGAGCAGCATAACGATTTCCTCGACCGGGCCCTGGTGATCTCCACGGTGGACGGCAACGGCGCCGAGTTCTTTCAGCAGGACGGATCATGACTTCCGCGCTGTTCCAGCTCACCTCCGAGGATTTGAGCCAGCTCGCCGCGGCCCTCCGCACCGGCCGTATCGCCCCGCCATTCAGCCCACTGGTCCTGCGGCGCTACCTTCCCGAACGCATGGCCGCTCTGGTTGCCGTCGAACTTCAGCAGCGGGTCACCGAAGGCATGGAATCCCGCTACCTGGCGGATTGCCTCGAAATGCTCTGCCAGGACCGTCGGCAACGCCCCGTGGCCGAGGACCTGATCGACCTCGTCTGGACCGGCCCTGAAGCCCCCGGCATCGTGAACCGGGACACGAGCGTCGTGGTGAGGGAGATGTTCCAGGGCGCCCGGGAATCGGTCATGGTGGCCGGCTATGCCGTGTATCAGGGTCACACCGTCTTCAAATCACTCGCCGAACGCATGGACCAGAATCCGCAACTGAGCGTCCAGATGTTCCTCGATATCCAACGGCCGTTACACGATCACTCCAATTCTTCCGAGTTGGTGCGCCGCTTCGCCGAGCGTTTCGCCGATCAGCAATGGCCCGGCCAACGGTTCCCCGATCTCTATTACGATCCTCGGTCCCTGGAGACGGACCATGCGAAGCGCGCCAGCCTTCACGCAAAATGCATCGTCGTGGACAAAGAGCTCGCCTTCGTTTCCTCGGCCAACTTTACCGAAGCCGCCCAGACGAAGAACATCGAGGTTGGCGTGTTGATTCGATCCTCAGCCTTTGCCAGAAGGCTATCGGAGCACTTCGAGATTCTTCCTTCGATTTGCGCGGTCAAGCCAGTTCCAATGTCCAGTTAGCGGGAAATCCGGTGAGCGGGCGCGAACATTGCTCGGAGATCCGGCATCTAACCGATTGAGTTTAGTCAGTAAATCAGTCAGTATTTTGGCGACAAATCGGGAGAATACGGGCTAACCGATCACAAACCGTGGAATTCATGGAATGACATAAACTCTTTGTAAATACAGATTTCAGCCTATTGCCCCGGTGATGAAATGGATGATCATCCCTCGCTTCTAACGAGGTGTTCCGGGTTCGAATCCTGGTCGGGGCATCGGGGATGAATGGAGTCGATCGGGTCCCGTCGTCTAGCGGCGAAGACGTCCCTTTGACGTGGGGAAGACCGGTGGTTCGAGTCCACCCGGGACCACTCGTCGTGCGTCGAAGCTTTCTCCATACGGAAGGGCTACCCGAATGGCGACGGGACCCGCTTGGAAAGCGGGCGAGCGATGAGCCTTGCGGGTTCAACTCCCGCCCCTTCCGCTCCGGTCCGATCGAAGGAAAGGTCCGGCCTTACTGCTGGTGTTCGTGGTGTAGCGGAAGCACATGAGACTGTGAATCTCAAGGCGACGGGTTCAACTCCCGCCGAACACCCTCGTGAATCGTCCGAAGTCCATACAGGGGTGTGCTCCTGGGAGGGCAGCGAGCCGTCCGGTAACCCGCGAAACGTCTTCGCCACAAACCTTTTCTGCAATACAAGTTGACCCCAACCGAATAGCCAGACGATTGGGTTACTGATGAGGATCTGGAAGGGCGTCGGGAGGTCGGTTTTCGCCGCCCTGTTCATCCTCGGCGGGGTCGGCCACTTCCTGGCGACCGACGTTTACATGAAGATCATGCCCCCGTACCTGCCGTACCACCGGGCTTTGGTCCTCCTGAGCGGCGTATTCGAGGTCGCCCTCGGGCTCCTGCTGCTGGTGCCGGCGACCTCACGGCTCGCAGCCTGGGGCCTGATCGCCTTGCTGGTCGCCGTCTTCCCGGCGAACGTCTGCATGTTCCAGAACCCGGAGAAGTTCGACCTGTCGCCGACGCTCCTCCTCCTGAGACTGCCGCTCCAAGGCGTGCTGAGGAGCGTCTGGATGAGTTCCTCAGGCAGATCATCGGGGATGTCGGCGAACAGGTTCGTGAGCCCATCCATCATCAACTCATTATCGGGCGCCTGGTCCCTCCCTTCCGTTTCGCCTCGAAATCCGACTCGTCACCCATTCGGAGGATTGCTTCGGGTCCTCCCGAGACGTACCACCAGGCAATCGAGGCGAGCCCCAAGACAGTCAGAACTACCCCGCTGAGCCGTAGGATTCGATGCCGGGATGTGCTCATCCGATCCCTCGCCGATTCTGAGCCCTCTTCGTTCCCCTCCGTCACCAAGCTCCCGACGATAGCGACCTCCGGCTCTGGCCTTACCGCATCGGCCTCCAGTCCGGCAGCCCTTGCCTCATCCGCCGGGTCGCCGCCACCGGGCTGAACGCCTCGGGGTCGAACTTGCGACCGATCCACTCCCGCATCTCCTCGTGCTGCTCGTGCTCGGGGTCGGCGATGGCGGCGAGGAAATCCAAATAGCCCCAGACGCCGCCCACGTCCTCCGGCGGGCAGGCCCGTGCCCCCTCCAGGCAGAGCGGATACCGCTTCCCCTCCTCGGCCGGGCTGCGACCCTCGAAGAGCACCTCATGCAGCCAGCCGTCCCCGAAATCGTACTCGTACTCGAACCGGAACCGCCCGCCCCTCTCGGGAAGGATCTCGCTCAACCTGACCGTCGTCGAATCCCCATACCCCAGTTCCTCGAAGGTCTCCTGCAAGAGCATGGGGTCGCCGTAGAGCTTGCCGTCGATCCTGAAGTGATACATGTGCGAGTTGGTCCAGCCCATGGCCGTCTGGATCTGCTCGTGGAGCCTGTCCAGCGTGCCATCGCCCACCTGGATATGCCGCCAGATCGGGGGCCGGGTGTCCAGGAGCGTGATCTTGAACTGGTAGACCTCGCCAGACGCCCCGGTGGTCGGGGACTTCGGCCCCGGCTTCTCCTCCTTGACCCAGACCCACTCGGTCCTGATCCCCAACTCGCCTCGGACCTTGTAGTACAGGGCGTTGCTGATCTCCCCGGCATGCCCCGCCTTCGCCCAGCGGCGGTTGACCTGCTGGTAGTCGAGGTCCGGGTTCTTGCCCAGGACCTTGCGGAGGAACTCGGATTTCGTCTCGGGCTTCGCATCCTTCTTCTTCGCCATGATCGTTACTCCGCTGCTGCCGACTGCATGGGATGGGTCACGATCCCCACTGCCGCCACTTCCTCTTCTCCAGCCACGCCTCGGCCGAGGCGATGTCCCGACTCTCGCTGGGCCTGATCTGGTATGCCGCCCACCGCTCGTCCCCTAAGGCGTACAGGCAGGTGCCGCCGAAGTCCTCGCCCGACCAACTCATCGCCCCGAACCGAACCAGCACCCGGCCCTTCTCCTTGTTGGCCTCGACGATCGTCGGCTTTCGATGATATGCATACCATTCCGAGGGCTCGACGAGGACATCCAACGGCAAGCCGAAATAATGGAACAGGGCTTCCTGGACCGAGCAGGTCTCGCCGCCCCCGACGTAGACGAACTTGGTCTTCCCCTCCCGCGTGACCGGGAGCCGCTCCAGGCCCTTGCCCGCCGGCCGCAACGCCTTCTCCAGCGAACCCAGCCCATGGAAGGTCCCCTGGATGTCACCGGCGATGGCCCGGATCAACTTGCCGACCGATCCTCGGGCGACCTCGGACCAGCTTCCCCTTCGGTGCTCGTGCTCCAAGAGCAGGTCATTCGAGTCGGCCAGCGGGGTGATCCGGCCCCACGTCTCGACGCCGGCCGATTCCTCCTCGCCGAGCGGTCGCTCCAGGTAGAAGCGGCCCCGTTGCGACCGGACCTGCAAGCCAAGTCCGGTCAGGACCGGCGACGAGGCGATCTCCTTGGTCATCCCGGCCAGGAGCGTCTTCCTCTCCTCGTCGGAGAGCGTCCGGGCCTTGGGCCTGGGCTGCCGATCAGGACGTTGTTGCTGTCGCCATCGCATGGGCTTCACCGCCAGTTGTGGAACCAGTAGGAGTAGTCGTCGAGGAGCCCGCGGTTCGGGTCCTTCTTCCCGAGTTCGATGTCGTCGAGCGGGAATTCGATCTCCTCGCCATTCGGCGTACGTCCCGAGCCGGCCAGGCCATATCCCTCGTCGATGCCGCCCTCCTGCGGATCGGCCAGTCTGGCGATCGTGGCCGTGACCTTCTTGCTGGAAAACGCGCCGGATTCCTCCCAGAATGTGGCGTAAATGGGGAACTTCAGCTTGGCCGCCAGATAGCGGTGGTAGGCGAGCAAGCTCTCATGTGTCACGTCGGGTAGAGGATCCTCGTGGGTCAGCCCCAAGGCCATGCGGACCCGATCGTCCTGGTCCTTCTCCGACAGCGGCTTCGTGACGATGGACGTCGGCTGCTCGATGGCGACAGGGGCGCCATCGTCGGGCTCCAGGTCCTCGTCGCCCAGCCACATCGACTCGAGTTCAAGCCCATCCCGCTCGCACCGCTTCTTGTAGATCGGGTGCATGCCCCGGAGGGTCGCCCGGTCCCAGGCGACCAGGAGCGTCGTCTCGCCCTCGGCCTGATGGACCTCCTTGATCGTCCCCGCCCAGCCGCCCAGGGGGATATCGGGGAAGTCGGGATCACGGACGCCATGCCTGACTCGCACGTTGTCCCCCGGCTTGAAGCGTGATGGGACTGATCCACTCTTCTTGTGGGCCATGGGTCACTCCTCGTCGGGATCGTCAGCCCGGTCGGCGGGGATGTAGGGGATCAGGCGCTTCTCGAAGGCGACCACCTGGGCCTCCCTGAGGCACAGGCGGATGTCCGTGATCAGGCCGTTGACCTCCAGCATCCAGATCAGCGGGTTGTCGTCCATCCGGCTGGGCAGGGTCCATTCGGGGTCGAAGGGGCGGATCTTGAGCAACTTGCCGCTCGCTTTCGGCTGGGATGAACCCGCCGGTCGGCCCCTCTTCGACGTACAGGTCGAGCAGTCCCTCGATTTTGTCGAAGATATCGCTGAGGATATTCTCGGTCCGTACGTTCTTGGCGTGGTTGGCTTCCCCCGCAACATGACCGACGAGATCCTCCAGGTCGCTGAGAGTGAGCATCACCTCCCCGCCCGGCGGCGTGGACCGGATCGCCAGTTCGACGTCCTGGTGCAGGAAGACCAGCCCGGTCAGGAGCAGCTTGCGTTCCGCCGGGCTCAGTTCGAGACCGAGCTTCTCACCTCGCTTGATGCGTGCCTTCCAAGTCATGAGTCGAAGTCCAATCATTGAATAGTCGGAGGCCCACACCTTCGTCCGAGCACTCGGGCGGCCTTCCGGCGCTTGGCTATCTGTCGAGATTCTGCCCGTCCCTGTCATAATCTGTCAAAGGCGCGGTATTCTCGCAAGGAGGACGACACCCGACCGCAGCAGCCGCCATGCCGCAAGCCACGCCAACACGCGACGACCAGCGTGCCTCGGTGATCGACCGCTTCAGCGGGGTCGCCACGGCACCGGCCGGGGAGCAGAAGTTCCCGGTCGGCCCCGAGTGCGCCAAGCGGCTCGGCTACGACGCCGCTGAGATCGGGGGGGTCCTGGCTGAGGTGTTCCGGGTCCTCAAGCCCGGCGGTCGGCTCCAGATGGCCGACATCCTGCTGCATGAGGACGTGACGCCCGATGAAGTCGCCGGCAAGGGCGAGTGGTCGGACTGAATCGCCGGGGCGGTGTGGGGGCGGTCGCTCCTGGAGATGCTGGCCCAGGCGGGATTCTTCGGAGCGAAGATCCACGGCTGGACCGGCTACCGTACGTCGTCCTGCACCGAAGGGGCTTTGATTTCAGTGAGGAAGGCGTAGATGGACGGAGCGAACGGGAACGCCGGCTTTGGTTGGATGCTGGTCATCGCCGGCCTGGTGATTGCCGGGATCGGCCTGATCTGGGTGCTCGCCCCGCATCTCCCGAGGCTGGGGCGGCTCCCCGGCGATATCGTGATCGAGCGGGGGGACAGCCGCTTCTACTTCCCCATCGTGACATGCATCCTGATCAGCATCGTCCTGAGCCTCGTGACCTGGCTGATCAGGGCGATGAGTCGATGATCACAACGACGAGAGCAACCCCAGGACCGATATGGCGTCGTGCGTCGAGCCGCCTGGAGATCGGGAGAGACGGACATGCAGATCATGACTGTGAGGATTGAGAAGCCGGAGGCGACCAACTTCATCCTCGGGCAGACCCACTTCATCAAGTCGGTCGAGGACATCCACGAAGCCCTGGTCGCCGCCGTGCCGGGCGTCAAGTTCGGCCTGGCCTTCTGCGAAGCCTCCGGGAAGTGCCTGGTGCGGTGGTCCGGGACCGATCCCGAGATGATCGAATTGGCGAAGAAGAATGCCACGGCCATCGCCGCCGGGCACTCCTTCATCGTCTTCCTGGGCGACGGATTCTATCCGCTCAACGTCCTCAACACGCTGAAGATGGTACCGGAGGTCTGCCGGATCTTCTGTGCCACGGCGAACCCCACGGAGGTCGTCCTTGCGGAGACGGAGCAAGGGCGTGGCATCCTGGGCGTGGTGGACGGCTTCTCGCCCAAGGGCGTCGAGGACGAGAACGACATCCGGTGGCGGAAGGACTTCTTGAGGCAGATCGGGTACAAGGTGGGATAGGAGCGGCCGGATTCGATCAGGGCGATTGCCTCGTAGACTTGGATCGTCAGGCCGCCGATACCTCGGCAACGCCACGTTCGCCCTCTCTTTCATGCGGCACACCGGCGAATGGGTCGGCTTATACGATGCCCTCACGCTGGATGAGAGCCTGAAGGCCATCGAGGAAGATCCGTGGTTCGTGCCCTGAGCGTCGGGTCAGACCGGAACGATTGACCAACCAACGATGGAGCCTTCGTATGAGCGTGACTGACGAGGTACGGCGTGAGGCCGAGAGGAAGGGAGAGCTTGTCCGCAAGAACCTGATGGCGATCATGGACTTGCAGGCCGAGATCGACATCCTGCTACGAGACGAGCATCCCACGCCGTTCGGGTCGAACAAATGGCAATATGCTTCCATCGAAGCCTTGCAACGTCTCGTGGCGCTCACGGGGATCCAGTTCATCCTGTTCGAGCCGGTGGGGATGGTCAAGGGTAACGATGAGTTCCGGGTCGCCGCTGACAAGATGATCAAGATCCTCGTCGCTCAGTTGAAGACGCTCAAGACGAAGAAAAGCGATTGGGGAGGCCCAACGCGTGGTTCTTGATGATCCGGCGTTTGGTCTGAGCGGCCCCTCTGGTGGGAGCCGTGGCCCTTTCGAACCTGAGAAGCGGCTCGCAGCCCATCGAGCCGAGGCCGCAGAATGTGTCGGCTGGGATCGTATCATGCGACCCCGGTCATTCGATGGCCTCCGTGGAGGGCAGACCGTGACAGGAAGGTGATGACATCTGCTTGACCGCCTATCCCTCCGGCCTGAGCCTCCAGGGCCGATCCGAATGCAAAGTCATCGTGACGCCTGGAGTTCACCGTGCCTGGCATACCCGTCGGCAGAGGCCGGATGACAGCCACACAGCGACCAAGCCGTGAGGAGTTCCTCGACTATTGGAAAGACCGGGACGTTGCTTCGATGCTGAGAATCTTGATCTTGGACGAACCTCCGAATAGCCGGTGGCGTCCATCAGGTAGAAATGAAATACGATGCTCTCGGAGTGTGACGGATTCGCACGCGACCCTCCGAAGGTCGCAGACCAGGTTCGACTCCTGGCGAGGGTATTGCCCACTCCCTGCGAGTGTGTCGGGCGCACGGCGGTCTTCGAAGCCGCAAGGCCGGGTTCGACTCCCGGGTGGGGGATTGCGATCGGAATGGAAGTCCTCGGAGTGTGCCGGATTCGCACACGACCTTGCGAAGGTCGGGGACCAGGTTCGATTCCTGGCGAGGACATCGGCCTTTCTCGACGACGCTGGAGCCAGACGGCCAGGCGACCGGCTGCAACCCGGTTCAAGTGGGTTCGACTCCCACCGGCGTCTTATTTATCAGGGAGGTGCAGTCGAAGCCGGCGCTGGGCCTCGGTGTCCAGCGGGTCGCGGCCGATCGCCAGCATGTACCAGCCCCTCGCCTCGTCGACCAATCCCGCCGCCTCGCAGGCGCGGCCGAGCTTCGTCAGGTCGGGAGGCTGGTTCTCGTTGCCGGGGTTCTTGATCCGATTGATCAGGTTATAGACCTCGTCGAGTTGCCGCGCCCGCGTCAAGTAGCGTTCGGCCGCGGATCGATCGCCCTGGAGCACGAGCGCCTTGCCCAGCTCGGCGTTCGAGACCCGGTCATACGGCTCGTCGCTCAAGGCGTCCTGGAAGTGTCGGATCGCGGTCGCGGCGTCTCCGCGCCTCAGCGCGACCCGGCCTCGGAGCCGGGCGAGGTGGGGGTCTCGGGCCGTTGCCCTCGCCAGCATCGCCAGCGCCTCATCGACCTGCCCGTGATTCAGCTTGAGCTCGATGCGGAGGGCCTGGGCCTCGGGGTCCTCCTCGGGCAAAGGCCGGAGGATGCGTTCGACCCTCGACTCTTCGCCGGGATGATCGATCAGGAGATTGGCCAGGGCGATCCGGCTGAACCGGTCATCGGGGTCGGCCCGGATGAACGATTCCAGGTCCTCGGCGATGTCCGGCCCCCAGGCCGTGAAGTGAGTCAGGGCCCAGGTGAACAGGTCGTGATGCGTGAGCGCCGTGAGCCGCGCGAGCTCGCGGAACTCGGCGTCGACCTCGCGCCGGCGCCCCTGGATGCCGAGGACGTAGATCAGTTCCTTGTGGGCGTCGACCAGGCCGGGATTGAGGCTCAGGGCTTGACGATAGGCGGCTTCCGCATGCCTCACGCGGAGGCGCTGTCGCTCGATCCGGCCGGCCAGCAGACGGGCCTGGGCGGCCATCTTGTGATCGTCGGGGATGTGGCCGAGGGCCGCCAGCGCCTCGTCGAGACGCCCCTCCGCGGTGGCGAGCTGGCCCTCCAGCAACCAGTCCAGCGGACTCCGGGGCCGCAGTTGCGCGAGCGTCTTCAGCATGTCGCGCGCGCGGTCCCAGCGGCCCGCGAGGAACGCGCGCTCGGCATCGGCCCAGAGGCGGTCCGGATCGGTCGGAACTCGCGATGCGTACCAGGCGGCCCCGGCTCCGAAAAAGACGACCAGTGCGAAGGCGGCCCGACCCCACATTCGGGCCGGTCGCCTCGCCGGGTCAACTCCATTGACAGTGTTCGTCGATGCCCCGGGACGATCGAGGTTTGGCCGATCGTCGCTTCCCATGATCGCCCCCGAGTGGATGACACGCGATGCGAATTGCTCGGTAGAACGCGATCGGGCGGCGTCAACCCTTCTTTCGCTTAACGGGCTTCGAGAAGTCGACGGGCGGCTTCTTGCCCCCCTCGCCCAGCACATCGAAATCGAACGTGTTCTCGCCCCCCTGGACCGTGGCGAAGTCCCTCCTGAGTCCGACGCCTCGGTGCTTCTCGGCCACCTCGCCACCGTACGTCACCAGGTTGTCCCCGGTATACGTCTTAAGCGTATAATGCCCGCCCGGCCCGATCTCCGCGGTCCGCGCGCCGACCTGTCTCCCGGAGTTCGCCGGGTTGAAACTGATGATCCCTTTCGTGACCGGCTCTCCTTTGGCCGTCACGACCCCGCTGACGGTCGCCTCGGTCAATGAGGTGTCGGTGTAAGGCTTGCCATCCCCGCAGCCCGCGAGCGTCGCCGAGCCCAGGAGGGTCATCGCCAGCAGGAACGCGTTGCGCCTACCCGAGGATTTCATGATTCCCATCCGAACAAGTACCGTTATGAATGAAGGATACTGGATCGAGAGTGGCCGCGTGCGACCGCGACGGAAAAGCGCGCGGGGACTTGCCCCGTCCCGGTTCGGTCGTGTCAGTAGGCATCGGAGGAGATCACTTCGCCGCCGGCCCGGCTCCCCAGGGCCCACCACGTGGTGACGTTGATGCTCGCCTTGATGAACTTGACCGAGCCGTCGCAGAACAGGTCGTTCACACCGCCGGGGTGGTGGCTGCTGGCGACGTGGGCGATCTGGAGTCCCGAGCGGCAGCTCCAGGTGTTCGGCGGCATCACGTGGAAGTACCGCGTATTCGCCGGCTGGCCCGTGACCCAGGTCGACCCGGAGATATTATCGTCGTTGAAGTTCGCGGCATCCTGGCCACCCACCGGCACCGGCGGAGTCACCTTGCAGACGTTGTAATAGGCCTGAGGTGTCGACTCCAGGTTGTTGGCGACCGCGGCCGGCGTGGCCAGCGAAGCGGTCGGAATACCCCCGTCAAACGGCGCGGACGTGTTGGTGAGATTGTTACCGATCGCCTTGACGCGCTCGCTGAAAGCGGCCGTGTTGCTCGTGCCGTCGGTGATCGCCGCGAAGCTGATGGAGCTGCCGCCGAACCCGGGAGGGCCGGTATCGATGCCGTTCGACGAGTAGATGAACGGCCCGGAGGACGGCGTGTTGTAGGAGGGTGCGTTGGAGTTCCCGCCATAGGCACAGTTGGGCGCCGAGCCCCCGTTGGCCATGTAATTGTTGTGCCCGTCGGGGCTGGTCAGTCGGTCCGGGTCCGAGGGACACAGGAACCCGGCGATCATGTTGTACTCCGCCGTGGTATTGGCCGGGTTATCGTTGGGCATGGCCGTCTGGCCGATGAACTCCGTATCCACGAAGTTGAGTGCGTTATAGATCGGCCCCTGCTCCATGTAGGGGAGCAACAACGTATGGGCCGACCATTCGATCCACCATGGCCCATCACCCCAGGGCAAGCAATTATTGGCGCTGTGGTAATTGTGCAGCGCCAGGCCGATCTGCTTGAGGTTGTTGGTGCAGTGCGCGCGTCGCGCCGCCTCCCTCGCCGCTTGCACGGCGGGGAGCAAGAGTGCGATGAGCACGGCGATGATCGCGATGACCACCAGCAATTCGATCAGGGTGAAACCGCGACGAGTGCGTGGCCGCATGATCTTTCCTCCGAGCGGAACCGCTGCGGACGTGACGGACCTTCGTCACGCCGATCTCACGACGGGAAAACGAAAAACAGAGGAGTATCGATTCCAAGGCGAACGAGGAGGAGTCGATCCTTTGGGAGAGGACCGGAGCGTTCTCAATGTAGAATCCGCCGGGTTGCCGGACTTGTAACGCGAAAATTCACGAAGTTCGCGCTTTCCTCATCGCCCGATCGCGGAAACGCCGGGGGCGAGTCGAACGGATAAGCCTTCAGGATCAAGAATTACGTCTCCGAGACCGGCCCGGCGTCGGGCTCGTGCGACGACCATTTCCGGCGCATCGGATTACAAATCGAGGAGCACGGCGGATTATAGTAGACGATGCTGGCGAGGAGATCGGCGCGAGAATGCTTGTGGGGATAATCCTCTGGTGTGAGAGGGGTCGGCAATCGCCGGGAGGTGCTCCGTGGACGCGATGGGACAGATCGCAGTCCGGACGAGCGACCAGAAGGCCACGTTCGGGACGTTGCTGGCGCGGCACCAGAGCCAGCTCTTCGGCTACATCTATTCGCTGGTGCGCGACCTCGACGACGCGGACGACCTGTTCCAGCAAACGAGCCTGGTGCTCTGGGACAAGTTCGACCTGTTCGACCCGTCGCGGAGCTTCGTCGGCTGGGCCTGCGGGGTGGCACGCTATGAGGTCCTGAACTTCCTGAGGGCGCGGAGCCGGAACCGCCTGTATTTCATCGACGAGCTCAACCTGGCCCTGATCGAAGCCCAGGAGAGCCTCGATGAAGAAGGACTCGAGGAGCGGCGCGATGCGCTGGCGGGCTGCATGAACAAATTGCGAGAACGCGACAAGGACCTCCTGGAAGCCTGCTATAGCCGATCGAGCGGGGTCCGGGACGTGGCGCTCACCCGGGGCCGATCGGCTCAGAGTATTCATAATTCGCTCAGGCGCATCCGACGCGCGCTGTTCGATTGCGTGCGTCGCTCGATGGCACACGGGGGTGTGGCATGAGCGCCGGCGGCCCTGGCGAGCTTCCCGCCGAGTTGTACGACCTGATCGATGAATACTGCTCGGGGCTCATCGAAGAGCCGGGGATCCGACAGCTCGAGTCCCTCCTCCTCGAGAGCGAGGCCTCGCGGCGATTCTTCGCCGAGTACTTCCAGCATCATACGGAGATCCAGTTCGCCGTCCGCGCGCGGCGGGCGGCCGATGCGGTCGTGGAGCAACTGGCCTCCCTCCCGGATGAGCCCCGCGGCGACGGCAGGGATGACGGGGTCCGACGCCTCGGGCGCGGTCCGCGGCGGGGGATCGGATTCGCGGGCGTGGCGGCGGTCTTGACGATCGCGGCTGCGGCTTCGATCGCCATCTGGCTGACGATCGCCTGGCCGCGCCGCGGTCCGACGGCCCTCGGGCGGGGTCCGGGCGCGAACGTCGCCTGGCTGGTCAATGCCCAGGATTGCCTCTGGTCCCGGACCGGCGAGCGGCCCGGCCGGAGCATGCTGGCCGGCAAGTCGCTC
>JBKQHM010000385.1:0-4366 GCA_052148775.1 Isosphaeraceae bacterium
GCATGCACCCACCCATATGGGTATTAAAGATTGGAGCGTGCGTTTCCTCTGACGCAGCCGACCCTTCACACATTTTTGAGTGCCAAAATTGGGGGTTCCCTATGCCGCGCGGCCCGAAAAACCGAACCGCTCAGAACGTCCATAGGAGCCATGCGGGGATCATCCGGCATAAGACGCTCGATCCGCCTTGCAAGCTGTCGAAGGCCGCCCAAGAGGAATACGACCGGCTTCTCGGGGTGTTGCAGGCCAAGGGCACGCTCGACCGGATCGATCTCGCCGTCATCGCCGAGTGCGCTCGCATCAAGGGGATTCTCGATCGCTACCACGACGCCATCGACGGATCGGAGGGAGTGCCTGATAGCAAGCTTGTCGCCAGCCTGGGAACCCTCACCAGTCAGCGACGCGGCTTGTTACGGGAATTGGGTCTGTCCGTCCAGCCCTCTCGAAGCGTCGTGAGGACCAACCCCGTTCCCGCTGACATAGAACACGATCCGGTCGCCGCGCGGATTCGGCTTTCCTGACCACTCCCCTAACGCGAACGAGCCCGGCCCGGCCGCCCACGCTGGACCCTGCGTGTACACTGGCCCGACGGAAGTCTCATCGTCATGGACATGTTAAATCACACACACATGGAAAAGGCGCCCCGGCGCTTGTATTATGAGGACCGATCGTGATGGATCATAACCTGGCGACGCAGCCTTAGACATTCGGGTGAGCCCATGGTAATCCGATCCAAGGTGGTAGGAGTCACTTTCAAGAATGAGGATGGCCTCGAGAGGCAAGAGATCATTCGTCGGTCGTGCCGCGCTGGAATGCCGTTGCTGGCAATCCCCCAGCCCGAGAACCCGCGCGATCCGAAAGCTATTGGGCTTTGGGTGCAAGGCAAGACGAGGCGCCATCAGATCGGCTTCATCAAGTCCGAGTTAGCCGAAGAACTTGGAGAACACCTTAATCAAGGCGCCGCCCTTACGGTTCGTGTTCTCGAAGTGACGGGGGGAGGCAAAGGCAAAGACCTGGGTGTCAACATTGAGATCACTATTCATGGCATTCCTGCCGACGCCCCTGTCCAGATACATAAGCATGTGGTCGAGCATGTCTATGTTGAGCCGCGGACTCGCAAGCAAGGAGGGTGCCTGTCGTCGTGTGGAAGCCTCGGATGCCTCATAGCGACGGGGACGATAATTGGCCTTGCCGTGATGATCATGTGGACGCCTCGGAGCCAGAAGCCAATTGCCCCCAACGTCGCGCCGGCGCCAATTCGCACTCCTGACGTCAGGATACCCCCTGTGCCCGATGTTGCGTCGGCGCCGTCCCGTCAACCAGCGCCGAAATGGTCGGCGAGCATCGGAGAGACTGGAAAACTCGGATACGCCAATGGCTCGGATGGCGCTGTTTGGCTTGCCCTCGAAGAATCAGCGTGGAATGACATGCTTGATGCCCAGAACGCTCAATCCCTAGGTGCTCTCGCTCGTTTGGCACGAGCAGGCAAGGTGAAAGCATATCCAGTTGGGACCAAAGTTCGCGTGATCCATTCGGGCATAGTTTCGCGCAAGGTCATAGTCCTCGATGGGGAAGACTCGGGTGATATGGGGTGGGTTCAAGTCGAGTTTGTATTGCCGCTACGACCAACGGAACAGCCGACGAAAAAAATCTCGCCAGCCAAGCCGCCCGCCTCGAATCAACCGTTTTGACCCCGCTCTTGGCCTAGGGATGCTCCAATCCAACTTGGCGTTCGGTACACTGGATTGACGGGATGGTCTGGCGGGTTGCAAACCGCCAGGCCCAATGCGGACCCGGCAGCACGTCCCTATGCGTGCTCTGCCGGGTTCGGCCCGTACATAGGGGATACTTCATGTCGTCCGAGCGCATTCCGTCACTCAACGAGCTGGTCGAAGTCCAACGAGCCGTCTGGGAGTTCTTCGATTTTACCACTTCGTATTCTGTTGGAATGAGTTCCCAAGAGGAAAGAGCCCTGCCTTACATTGTCCGCATTGCCGACGCTCTGCGCCCTGTCCGCCCCTTTGTAGACAGGATTGAAGGCTGGCCCACGAAGATGAAACGTGCCCTCCCGAATATCATCGAATGGTTCGACGCGCTTGTCAGACGATGGGGATGGGAAGGAGTCGCCCAACCCGAGCCCATGCGGTCCGCCTACCTGGAGCAATCGAAAGATTGGGTTCGCGAAAATTTGGAAAGACCATTGTACGAGGCTGCGGTATCAATCTCGGATGGCTGGAATAAGCCAACGCTGTGCCCCTACGACGATCTGGCCGACGAAGGCCGAAAACGTGGCATTGTGGCGACGATGTCTCTTGACGAAGCCCTGTCGCAATTCAATCCGGCGAAGGGGAGGCTGAATAACGAACCATGGATCGGACGTTGCCTCCCTGTTGTATTGCATGAAGAACGCCAGACATTGGTTGCAATCTTCGGCCATTTCAATCCGTGCGTGATGGAGATTGCACCGGAGCGATGTGCCCGATCTCGCTTGGAAACCCTTAGCTCTCATCAACCAGATACTGCTCCGAGTCCGACCGGGACGCCCGAGGAAGAGTACAGGCCCCGCGACCCGGCCGCGTCGACGATTCCAACGACAATGCCCGGCGAGCCCCCTGCGCCCGGCCGGTCTGTGGCCGTTAACAGAGTCAACCTGTCCCGTACCATTTCCACCGCCAACGTCTTTCTCGAGACTCTGAGGCATCACGTCGCGATGAGTGATGTGCCCGGTTATGATTCCACGATGGGCCGGCAACAAGTCACTGTGGCCGCCGAAAACGTCAGCCATGCTCTCGCGACTCGCGACGATGACCCCGAGGCCGCAGGTTATCGCAATGCTCTCAGCGTCTGTATGGATCGCCTGTTAGACAATTTGCTTGCAGATGAAGACTTTGACGACACCGCCCTCGCGGGGGTGGAGAAATCCATAGCGGCGCTGGAATCGCTTCGAGCCCGAGGAAAAGGGAATGCTAGCTTGGGGAAGCAAGAGCCGAACGCCGCCTCTTACCCGGCCGCGACCGACTCGGGAACAACAGTGACACCGCACGGCTCAGTGATTCCGCTCACAGAGGAAGCTTTCGCCCTCGAACTTCGAAGCCTGGGCAAGCCGACGGAAGCCGCCCTTGTTGAATTCATGACAGGAAAAAAGAGCGCGCGAGGGGTGGAGGTTGGCAGGAACGTTCACGATGACGAGGCAGCCTCAGACAAGACCATCCGCGCAAATTGCAATCGAACCAATGAGGACGCAGAGAGCCTCGGGTTGCCCTACCGCTATCGCCTAAGCAGTGGGGTGGTCTTCAAGACCCCGTGAGACCGTGTTTCCCAGATGTATCCCTGATGTATCTGAGATGTGTCCAAGGTGCATCCGGTGGTTGCAATGATTCTTCCGGCGGACGATTGATCCGCCGGGAGAAAATCTCATGCAGGTCTGTGGAAACGACATCGAGCTGATTCCGCCTCCCGAGACGGTCCGCGCCGAACTGGCTCGGAGCGTGCGGGAAACCCGACGTCTCCGTTCGCTCCTCCGTTTGTCGGTCCAAGCCGACAACGATCATCGTTTTGTGGAAGCGCTTCGCCAGCATGATAGCGCTGTCCTACAATGCGAGGCCGCACGGCCCGAGGGGGTGGGCGCATGAAACGCGCAAGCGAACGGCCCCGGCTAGGGACCGAGGCCGCCGCGGTTGAGACTTCCATACAAAGTGATTCTACCGCGCTGGACCGCCCTGACCAAGCCCCGTCCGAGGCCACCCCGAGCCCCGATCAGGCCACTGATGACCTGCCCCCCGGCAACACGACGCTGGCCGAATCGCTGGCCAAGCTGGTGGCGATCCTGCCCCGGCTGGCCGATGCTCTTGATACCCAGAATCGGCCCGAACCGCTGGCGTTCCGCAAGGCGGACGCCGCACGCCTTTGCAGCATGAGCGTTCGCGAATGGGAGCGGATGCGAGCCGCCGGGAAGGCCCCGAGGCCCGACGCTCATGCCGGGAAGTGTCCGCTCTGGACACGATCGACCCTCGAAGCGTGGATCGCGCGGGGAGGGTCGAAGTGATGCCGACTCCCTTCGACGCCTGGGTAGTGGCCCGGCTCATGGCCGACTTGCCCGTTACCGCCGCCGAGCTGGCCGCCGTCTCTGACCCTTTCCGCCCTCTGGCCGAACACTTGGCGGGGTTGCCCCTGGCAAGCCGCCAGCCCGCCCTTGGCGGCTTCCTGTCTGGCCAGCCTGATCGGACCGCCATCGAGGCCGCCTTGGTCGCTGTTGACCCAATGAAACCGGCCCCGCCCATCGACCCACCGCGCCGGTTCGCGACATGTTCCGATGTCGCCAGGTTGCAATCTTCGATCGCGTGGGTCTGGAAGGGGTGGCTTCCAT
>JBKQHM010000386.1:0-6610 GCA_052148775.1 Isosphaeraceae bacterium
GATGAGCGGATCAAAAGCGGAACCCGGACACGACTCTCGGAAAACCCGGGATTTTTCGGCCATGAGAGTCGAGAGAAGGCTTCACTTGGCCTTCGTTTGTCAAAGAACTTTCTGCGACCTACTTAGTATTCACCATGATCGCATAAAGTCACTCGGGCCGGTTCCCACTCGAGTCCTTGCACAAGACGGCAGATGCGGAAAAATCGGGAAGGATACGCCGATCTCCGCCGTGGAGGCCCGGGCGTTCGAGGGACTTGCTTGTCGAATCGCCCTTGAATTAACGTAGGAATTCATGGCTTTCCGTGTTTGGGTCGGAAGACTTTGGGTAGGGAAGCCCATCCCGGAACCGATCCGCGCCTGGGCGGCAGTGCGTCCTCGAAATGTAATGACCGCCGATTCGTTCCCCGATCGCGAAGCGGATTCCCTCGAAAACCGCGGCCGTTCCGCCGAGCCAGGTCGAATCAGGCACGTCGGCACGGCCGGACGCTGGATGCGCCGAGTCCGCGTCGCCGAGACCAGGTCAGGCGCCCTCGACGTCGCTCGGGTCATTTTTTATTAGCCTGTCGCGGCATGGATCAATCTTGAGGGGATATCGTCATGAGGAACCCGCTGGCTTGGTTGCGACGATCCGTTCCGCTTCACCAACGCCTTTTTCCGTTCATCGAGCGCTCACTCCGCCGCGAGCGCTGGTTCAAACGATCGATATTCCTCGCGACCTCCCTGATCATCATCGTGATGCTGAAGGTCATCCCCTGGAGCCGCAACGTGACGGATTCGATATCGGATTCGACGCGACGGGCCGGCCTCCAGGTGCTGGGCATTCGCGAGAAGCGTCCGGAGATCGACGCCTACTGGCGGCGATTTCGCTGGAGGAGCATCGAGGATACCCGGCCACGCGTGAAGCGATTCTACGCGGATTCCTCGCCGGCCCAGCAGCGATTCCTGCGCTATGCGGGCCTGGATCCGGAGCATGGCCTGCTGCGATGGGCCAACTTCAACGCGACGTTCCTCCTGTCATCCGGCGTCTTCGAGGCCGATGAGGGCCGCTCGTACCGCCTCCGCCCCTCGACGCATTCGATCTGGGTGGGGGACGTCGGGACGACGGTCAGTTCCAGCTTTCCCACCTTCTTCCTCGTGCCGGACGGTCCCGCCCTGACCGATGCCATAGAAGGGACCTCCGTCTGGCCGGTCGAGACCTCGAGGCAGACTACCAATTCCTGGGGCCTGCGCGGCCCGGAACCCGATTGCGATGCCCCCGTGCGCGGGATCGTCCTGGGCGATTCTTTCATGCAAGGCATGTTCATCGACGACCACGAGACCCCGCCGGAGTGCCTCCGCCACTACTTGCATGACCGCTTGAAGACGGAGGTCTCCATCCTGAATACCGGCGTCATGGGCTATTCGCCCGAGCAGTATTATTACTCCCTGATCGCGTTCGCCGAAAGATTCCATCCCCAATTCGTGGTCGTGAGCATCTTCGCCAACGATTTCGGCAGTATGGGCGAGCTGATGGCCAGCGGCGCGGGCGACTGGTCGGAGACCAAGTACTGGATGGAGAAGATCTGCAACTACTGCGAGGCACGCAAGTGGTGCCACCTAATTGTCTCGGCCCCATTCAAGCCATTGCTCTTCGGCCCGCGAAAGTCCGGCTACTATCCCGGGAAACTCACAAATATCTTGAATATCGACAGCTCATTGTTCCAGAATCCGACCGATGATTTCATCGACGCCCAGTTGAATTGGATGCTGGAGGGCAAGCGCAAGGGCGAGAAACGGGAAGGCAGCCCGCTGTTCAACCAGACAATCCGGGACGAACACTTCTCCGGGGCCGGCGCGGCCGTCTGGGCCGGCGCAGTCGGTCGCCGGCTCCTCCTGCTCCTTGAGAATGAGGATCGCCTTCCCAAGGATTCGTGAGGTCGCGAGGAGTGGGAGGGATCACATCAGTAGACGCGCATCGTGCTCGGCGAGTCCCGGCGGAGCCATCCGAGGCGTCAACGCTTCCGGCGATCGCCAGTTTGTCCGTTTGAGTAGCCGGACCTCGGCGCATGCGCCGCATCTCCCAGGTTCACTGGCATGGCATCGGCGATGGGTCTGTGGTGAGCTAGCATCGGATCCGTCGTGCCCGACGCACACCGCCTCAGCAGCATGGCCGTCGGGTCGGCCCAGTAGCGTGCCCCGGCACGAGGCGGCAAGACGCGGTTATACAGCAAGATCACCGACGCCTTCGGTCGATAACCTCGGTGTCGCTCTATCTCCTTCATGATCTCATCCAGAGGCCGGCCTTGAACCAGGAATCGGTAGATCCCCATCCAGGCGGGTGAACGATCCATGCAGCCGTGGCAATGGACGAGGATCGGCCACGCCGACTCGTCCTGGGCCAGTGCCAGGGTCTCGTTCAAGAAGGCATTCGAGGCCTCGGGTGAAGCATCGGAGGGGCTTGCCAAATAACGAATTCGATGCTCCTGCACGAATTTCAACTCGTCACCCAGCAAAGGACTGCGTTGCGCCGTCTCTTCGGGGAAGAGGTTGATAATCGTGCGGAAATGGTGGCGACTCTGGGCGACTTGAAGGCCGCGACGAGTGGGCATCGCGCTGATATAAATCCGGTCGGGCATGACCGCCTTGAGTCGAGCCAGCGGGCGGTGATACCACGTCACGTCGATCCCGAGGACGACCAGGGCCAGCCATCCCGCCGTTGCCGCGAGTCCCAACGCCAGCCGGCTCGTTCGGGTCTGGACCAACGGCAGCAGTTCGATCGAAAGGCCCAGGTCGAAGGCCGTGAGCGACCAGACCATGGCGCATCGCGGCCAGTATCCGCGCGGTTCGACGCCCGGGATATCGAATGGACTGGCTCCCGCCAGGAGCAAGGCCGCGATCCAGAGGGAGGCCGTCCCCCGTGCATGAGAGCCGCTCCAGAGCCCGTTGATCTGGTCCCTGCGGCGCCAGGCCGTCGCCGCCACGATGCCGCCCAGGGCCATCGCGACGAGCATGAGCCCCGCGCGAAGCAGGGAAGGGGCGCGGGGATTGGCGATCGCACTCCAGCCCAGGCCGTGCCAGCCATCGACCGTCGGACCCGGGGTCGCGCTCGCCCAGAAGGCGGCCAGTCCGATCGCCATCGATGCCGGCCAGAACCCGCGACCGCGGGCGAAGACCAACCCCCCCGCCGCCATCATCACACTCACCGAGGACAGATAGATCGCGATCCGATCGAGCGTATCTCCCGGTTCCGCGAGACGATACGCCGCGGGAGGCGCGACGCTGAACCAGGGCCGCTCCACTCTTGGGAACTCGGGGTCCACATCCTCGTCGAAGTCCAGGACGTGCCAGACGGCTGGCACGACCATCAGGGCCATGATCAGCCACGGCCATCGTCTGCGCAGTTGCAATCGCGTCCAGAAGCCTGTAGGTGCGGCATCCATGCCCATGTGCGTCTCCCGATGTTGTTGATCATCCGCACGTCGGTCAGGCTTTCCAGCCCGACGAGTTTTCGATCTGGACCTTCACGCGACCAGGCTTTCCGGCTCTTCCCAGAAGAAATAGTCATTGCTGTTGGCCGGGTAACGGCGGACCTGCTCTTCGAGGATCTCGAGGAAATACCGAACCCATCGGCCGGTGTCGCCGCTCTGGGGTGCATCCTTGGGGACCTGGAAGGCGGGGCGGAACTCGATGTAATAGCGGCCATCGGCCTCCATCCGGCAGAAGACCGTCACCACCGGCGCCTCGGTCATCGCGGCGAGGATCACCCATGTCGTCGAGAACCGGGTCGTCCGACCGAGGAACTCGGCCTGTTCCGTGAGCTGGCCGGTCCATCGGACATCCCCGGCGAGGTAGAGTAGCATCCCCGCCTTGAGTGTACGGGCGGCCCGGAGGATCGAGCTGGCCGAGTCGGCCGGCAGCCCTTGCCGGGAGATGAAGAGTTTGTCCTGACCGAGCGGCCCTTCGCTCACGAAGTGCCGCGCCATGTATCGCGAGATGTGCCGGGGACGCTCCATGAAGAAGCGAACGGGGAAGTTCTCGCGGAAGAGCCAGTGCGCCGGGAGGAGATGCGCGCCGAAGTGGCTCGCGAGCACGAGGCAGCCGCGCCCCTGTCCGAGTGCCGCATCGAGGTGTTCGCGCCCCGACACCACGAACATCTCACGGGCACGGTGGTCGGAAACCCCGTCGAGCAGCAAATCCCGCGTTCGCCACAAGACGTGATTACCGGCCAGCTCCCGGCTCACCGTCGGCACGTCCCAGTGGCAACCGAGGATCGACCGGCCGCGGCTGACCGCCTGCTCGAACGCAGCACGGAGCCGATGTGAGACCCGATATTCCATCCGGCCGATCCCCGAGACGAACCGTGACGCCATCGGCAACGGCAGCCCCCGGATCATCGGCAGGAATACCTTCAGGAAGCCCTTACGGATGTTGAGCCCGCGTAGTTCCATCGACGACCCCTCCCCACCCAATCACGCGTGACCTGCCGGATTGGCGCCCACGGACCTATTATCGTCCGCCGGGAGCATGCCGGTTCAAGAGTCTGCGGATTGCCTTCGCTCGTCCAGGTAGGCCGCCAGGTCGGCGACCCGGCATAAGTTTGGCACAGCATCCTCCTCGATGACAACGTCAAATTGATCCTGAAGCTGCAGGATCACTCCGACCAGGTCGAGGGAGTCGATCGACAGATCCTCGACCAGCCGAGAATCCGGGGAGATCGGCACGCTGGTTGGGATCTTCGCGGCCTTTCGGATGACGTCGACCACCGCGGCGATATGTGGCGACTCGGTCATGGTCGGTGTCATGTTGTCGTTCTCCTCAGGATCAGGGCGTTATTGGTGCCGCCGAATCCAAAAGACGCCGTCAAGACGTGATCGAGCCGGGCGGCTCGGGCCTGGATGGGCACATAATCCAGGTCGAGCTCCGGATCGGGGAGATAATTGATCGTGGGGGGGATGATCTGGTCGCGGAGGGCACGGACGGAGACCGCCGCCTCGATCGCCGAGGCGGCACCGAGGCTGTGCCCGATCGCCCCCTTGATCGAGCTGATGGGTAGTCGCCTCGCCGCCTCGCCGAAGATCTGCTTGATGACATGGGTCTCGACCTGGTCGTTGAGGATCGTGCTCGTGCCGTGGGCGTTATAGTAATCGATCGCGGAGGGGGCCAGCCCGGCCCGCTCCAGCGTATTGACGAGGCAGCGGACAATCCGATCGGGGCAGGGCATGGCCATATGGTACCCGTCGG
Source organism: Isosphaeraceae bacterium (assembly GCA_052148775.1). GTDB lineage: Bacteria > Planctomycetota > Planctomycetia > Isosphaerales > Isosphaeraceae > CAVZRC01. The sequence goes on from JBKQHM010000386.1 coordinate 5,221, forward strand.
TATTGGTGCACCAGGCCACGAGCTCGGCCTGGGGAGCCAGTCCCAGCCGATTCGCGGCGGACTCGGTCGCCAGGACGACGGCCCCGGCCCCTTCGGCCATGACAAAACCGGCCCGGTCGCCGCTGAATGGGCGACTGGCCTGCGCCGGGTCGTCTTCCGAGCGATCCCCCGGCTTCCGGCCCAGGAGCGCCTTCATCGTCGCGAATGCGTTGACGATCGGCGCCGTGAAGGCGCTTTCCCCCGCCCCGCAGAGGGCCAGGTCGGCTTCGCCCGATCTCAGGAACATCGCGCCGAGGGCGACCGCGTGCCCGCCCGAGGCACACGCGTTGGCCGGCGCCACGCCGGGGCCATACAGCTTCAGGTGCTGAGCGATCTGCCCGGCCGCTTGATTGATCAGCATCGCCGGGACCAGATACGGGCTGATCGACGGACTGCGCCGCTTGAGCATCCGGGCCTGCTCGGTCTCGAGCAGGTCCAGCCCGCCGAATGCCGAGCCCATGACCACCGCCGACCGATGCGGGTCCAGCTCCGTCTCACGCCGATCGAGACCCGCGTCGGACCACGCGGCCCGCGCCGCGGCCATCGACAGGTGGAGGAATCGCGCCGATAGCTTCGAGATCGCCGGATCTTCCGACGCCGTGCCGGGCCCGAAATCATCCACCCGTCCGCCCACATCCTGGAGGAATGACTCCGAGCCCATCGATGCGTGGCGACGAATTCCCGATCGCCCTTCGGTCAGGCCGCGCCAGGTCGAGTCCATGTCGTGACCCAGGCACGTCACCGCGGCGTGTCCCACGACGAAAATCCGCTCCGACATCCCCGCCTCCCACACATGCTCCCGGTCCGGTGATCCGACCGCCGATCGGCAACGGTCTCACGGAATGACCGCAAGCTTCATGTTAATCGGTATAATCGCCGCTGTCCCTTGAATCGTTTTGCCCGCAATCCCGTTGATCGACACGCTCGGCTCAGTTATTAGGAGAGTTCGGCCCCATCCACCTCGCCGCCACTTTACTACCAACAGGCGCAAAACCATGCGGCTCATTAAGTTCAATACCCTCGACGACCCAACCTCTCGTATCGGACTGCTCGAGGACGATCGCGTGATCCCGCTGGCATCCATCCATCGGTCCGGCCATCAATGCCTCAGCGCTTTATTGCACGCGAGTGACATCGACGCAGAGATCCAACGACTTAGGCATGTAAAGCTCGCACCGCTTGCGCTGGATCAAGTCCAGCTACGGGCACCTCTGGATGATCAGGAAGTCTGGGGTGCCGGGGTGACGTATGAGCGAAGCAAGGTGGCGAGGCAAGAGGAGTCGGAACGCGGCGCCTCCTTCTACGACCAGGTTTATACGGCCAGCCGGCCCGAATTATTCTTCAAGGCCAC
>JBKQHM010000387.1:0-29905 GCA_052148775.1 Isosphaeraceae bacterium
AGGGTGGGCACGGCCCACCGGGCTTGAGACTGGTGGGCCGTGCCCACCCTACACGGATAGGTTCCAGGTCAACGGACCGGGACGCATGCTCGCGAGTCGCCATTGACGACTCATGACCCAATTCTCGTGCGACCTCGACATTTCGACGCTTGCGCTTCATCAAGGAAAGAGAGGTTCGCGTGCCCCAGCGACTTTTCAAGACCGGTCGCTTCGCCGGTTTCAGCGTCCACGACGAATTCGCCCGCGCCGCCCTGAGCGAGAGCCCCGTCGTCTTCAGCCTCGGCGCGATTCCCTGGCCCGATCAACTGGCGCCGACCACGATCCCCCTGGGGGATTATCAACCGGGCCAGAAGATCACAGGCCCCGTCGATTTCAAGGCCGACGTGCTCATCGTGCTGTACACGGAACTGGAAACCCGCGCATTTCTCGATGTGTTCACCGGAAACAACGCATGGTCGGCTTCTCGATGGGATACGTGGTATTTCTACGGCCATCATTTCACCGCCCTGTCCCACGACATCCAGGGGATCGACGACAGTGACGCCCTGAAGAATGGCTACTTCGGCTACCTGTACGCCATGCAGGTCGGCGACCGGAAAGTCGTGCTCTTCAAGACGGAGCTGCACCCGAAGGTCAACGGGAACAAGCTCGCCTTCGTCCCGGTCATCCAGCAGCTCGCGACCGAACTCCGGCCGTCGCTCGTCATCAGCACCGGATCGGCCGGGGGCACGGGGAGCGTCCTGAATTGCGGCGACGTCGCCGTGACAAGCTCCGCCCGTTTCCTCGTGACGACCGAGTACCCGACTTATCCGGAAATCAATACACTGAGCCAGGACAAGACGGCGCTGACCGATACGGTCGCGATCAACGACACGTATCTCGTTTACGCGGCCCAGAACCTCACCAAACTGACATTGCCCTGGCTGGCCAAGTGTTACGGCGAATTCGCGAACCGCGACGGTTATGACTTCTTGAAGAAGAACACAGAACCACCATCAATTTACGTCACGGACATCAATCCCGTGCCGGGCCCTGAGCCGATGGCCATCGTCACGGCCGATTTCCTCTCGGTCGACGATAGCACCGACGCGGAAGGATTGCAGGCGCTGGGCATTATGAACGACAACGACGATGCCTACGCCTTCTTCGCCATCACCCAGATGGCGAGCGGCCAGCAACCGCAATGGCTCTCGGTCCGCGATGCGTCCGACCCGCAGGTCGTGGCCCCGCCATTCCCCAAGGGCACTTCTCGAAGCCAGATCATCAAACAACTGAGCTCGCTCGCGGGGGCGATCTTCGGCGTTTACGAATACGTCACGACGATCAACAGCGCCTTCGCCTGCTGGGCGGTCGTGGCGGGCAACGCATCTCTCTCGAATACGTCTCCCCGTACGACCAAGGCGACCGCCAAGAGCAGCAAGGCCAAATCAAAGGGGTCAGCCAAATCGGAGGGGTCGTAACCGGATTCCGAAGGGAATGAATATGGATTGGGGAGTGGAGCCGGGAGCAGAGGAGTGGGATGAGATACTGTCACCGAGGGGGGCAGGCCACGGCGTGTGACGCCACACGAGAACCATTTCTGGTACTCCCTTTCGAGATCGCCGGACGGAGAGGAGCGGCTCGAGACCGGCAACAACCCAACGAGCGGTGCTGCATGTAGGATATTTTCCTACACGAGCTGTCGTTTATTTGCGACTAGCATTCCACTCGTGTGAAAGATAGCATCAACCCAACGGTGGGACCGCCTGTCCCCGATGCAGGGCGAGTGCTCGCAATCACGGAGCTCTTGTCGTGGGTCTGGGCTGGTCGGGTGGCTTGGCTCGATGAGCCCGCGGACCGAATCCGAAACGACACTCGCCGCCCGGTCACCGTTGGCGCTGCAAGACACGTGTTCTGGCGAGACAGGTCATTCGCGAAATCGTCGGGAGGTGCTGATCGTACAAACGATGCAACCAGGCTCTCAGCAGAAACCGTCGGGGGTGACTCGCGCTGAGGCCTGATGAAGGTGACGTGCGACAGTCTGTGGCAACGTGCCTCCTTTTGCACCGTCGCCCGCGAAAGGACTCGAGGGAGATTTTCTGCGCACGTTGTTGGGGACATGCGATCTGCGATCGAGGACAGCCGAACCTGCTGGCCCTTCGACGACGGATCGCCGATTCAAGCACGGCCGAAGAGGGCCGTCACACGTCCCAATGAGGGGATCGCCTCGCGATGACGCCAATGCTTCACCTTGGTCTCCAGGGACTGGAGCCGCGGCGCGGGATCGCCGTGTTCTCTTGACGAGGTTTCCCCAGAGCAAACCATGGGCCGGGTCATCCGGCGGAGTGGTTGTGCGCCCAGATTTGCGCGAGCACAGCTCATGAAGAGATTCGACGAATTCGATCGATCAAACTCAACCCCTCCGGGCGAAAGAGGAGTCCGGCCACTCGATCTCGCTCCCATCGGGGCGTTGCTCCAGGAGTCTCTGCCCGATTGGCCGGCGACCTGGTCCGCCTACGTCCGCCGCGCCCACAACTGGAAGGTCCCCCCGCGCTGGGGACCGAGGGACTGGTGGGAAGAGCTGGACGCCGAGGCGTTGGCCGCAGCCTATGCGGCGGTCCGCGCTTACCACGACTCGCGCGGATTGACTCGGAGCTCCTACGTCTTCCACCGGATGGTGGCGACGACGATGACGCGGTTTCGACGGGAGTGGGCCTATGGCTTGAGTTTCCTCCGCTCTCCTTCCGAGGAACCCATGGTGATCTCCGACGACGATCGCGTCGTGGCCCTGGAGGAGGGTCAACAGCTCTGCGCGGCGCTAGGTCGGCTGAAGGACTCTGACCGTCGACTGATCGAGCGGCTGTTCTGGGAAGGTTGTTCCGAGGCCGAGATCGCCACCGATTCGGGAATCAGCCAGCAGGCGACAAGCAAGCGGAAACTCAGGGTCCTGCGTCAGTTGCGCCGAGTGATCGAAATAAAATCGGAGAATCTCGAATAATTCTGGTTGTGAAATGCGTTCGTCGCGCATAGAAGCCACTGTGAGGAGGACGCCCAGTGTGGGCTGCCCTCGCGGAGTTCAATTCCCGGGAAAGCGTGCCGGGCCTGATTCCTGGTCTCTTCGAGCGAAAACTTATTGAGGATTTGAGTTCGCGAAGCCGAACTCAAGTCCCCGGTTCAAGAAGCCCGTGAGTCTAGCAAAGCCGAAATCTCGCGCGGGCGCGCGCGAAGACGGGAAATGGTTCCCCGCCTTGTTAGGAGATCGTGGTCTCTCGAGTGTCTCCCGCCGGCCTTGGGATCAATGGCAGGTGTGGTCCGCCTTCGGAAGGCGCTACCCCGATGCCAGTCACGCCAATAGGGAGGTGAAATGAGATTTCCTGCCGCGAAGCGGCTTACTTGAACTAGAAACTAGGTCTGACCCCAGACTACCGGAAACTAGGTCTGACCCCAGACTACCGGACCCCAGACTACCGGGGCTGACCCCAGACTACCGGGGCTGACCCCAGACTACCGCAGACTACCGGGGCTGACCCCAGACTACCGGGGCTGACCCCAGACTACCGGGGCTGACCCCAGACTACCGAAACTAGGTCTGACCCCAGACTACCCCATCCTACCTGGTCTGACCCCATCCTACCTGACCTCATCCTACCGCATCCTACCCCAGAAACTAGGTCTGACCCAAGTCCGCACACAGGTCCCGTAGATTTGAGGTACTATTCATGAGGATGTCATTTGCGGGTACAATCGTCGCAGTTGTTCTAGCTACAAGTGCAGAAGTCACCCCAGCCCAAGCCGGTATGGTTTGGGGAACAATGACCTTCACAAATCTCACAAAAAAACCACCCACAGTCGAAAAAACACAGTGGTCAGGCAACTATGCATTAGAAGTAACGATAAAAAAATCCCCAGTCGGCATCAACAACTGGCAAATAACTCTAACAGAGACCGACGGCCCCGGCCCCTCTCCGACCCCCTCAAACCCAAACCCCAAACCCTACGACCAGGGAGGGACATCGAACTTTATCGCACACGAAACAGCACCCGGGGACTACGAATTCGACGCAACCGGGTCCATCACCCATCTTCCGACGGGCAACATAAAGGGAACATTCAAGGGCACGTATATTGGCGGTGTCTTAAATTACACCGTAAAGACCGATCCACGCGGCATTTGGACTTTCGCGTCGTACCCATGTATGCCCCCCCCACCCCCATACCCCATCCCCGAGCCCACGTCACTCGTCTTATTGGGGATCGGAGCGGTCGGCGCCCTCGCATACGGAAGGAGTCGCCGCCGGGAGCAGGGGCCAGCGGGAAGCCCGGGGGTCAGGGGAAGCCCGGGGGTCAGACCTAATTTCTAGTTACTTCGACGTTTACGACGAAGTGTCAATCCCCGGCGACTCCTTCCAACAGACCAATGGTCCGACGGAGATGGTACTAGGCGTTCCCGAGCCGAGTACGAGGATCATGTTGCTGACGGCCGGGGTGATCGTGCCCATCTACACCAAGTGGGGCCGGAGGGGAACCGGATTGTCGTGTGCGGCTGCCGGACCAAACCCACGCAAACGAGATGCGGGGTAGACTTCAAGGCCACCTGGTCTGACCCCAATGACACCTGGAGAGAGGAAGGAAATCCGATGAGGAAGTCACTGACAACGCTCGCCACACTGACCCTCATGACGGCGACGCTCGCCTTCCATTCCGCCCGCGGGGGCGGTGAACAGGCGAAGGAAAAGGAGCCCAGCGTCTGGATGAGGCAAAAGCTCGCGGCCTCACAAAACATCCTCGCCGGCCTGACGAAGGCCGACTTCGACGCGATCGAGAAGAACGCCCAATCCATGCTCGTCGTCGGTTATCTGGAGAAGTGGGTACGCGCGGACACACCGGGATACGAGAATTTCACGAAAGATTTCCAATATGCGAATAAATCCTTGTCCAACGCGGCCCGTGAGAAGAATCTGGACGGGGCGACCCTCGCCTACTTGCAGTTGACCCTCAGTTGTGTGAACTGCCACAAAATCGTCCGCGACGTGGGCAAGTAGTTGCGACTTCTCGACCACAGGGGAGGCTGGGGCGAGGCTGCGTGCGAGGAGGCGTCTGACCCCAAGTCCTGCCAATGATCAAGACTGGCCCTGATTCTTTGCTCCGTCCCAATGATAACCAATCAGGACCTCCTTGTATCTGAGTTTTTAGACTCAGAGCTTGTGAAAGAATCGGATTGCAGATCCCGGATTCGGGATCGTCCCAAAGTATCCCATCGGCAGGTTGACAGTTCGAGAGCTCTTATGCCGCCTGCCCTCTACACCAACCCGAAGCGTCAGCGAGGCTCTTTCCCATTCGTCCGCAAGGACTTGCGGCAGACCTCGCTGACGCTTCGGGTTGGTGTGGAAAGGGACCTTCACGGTCAGGGCCGAGACGCTGTCGATCCCAGTGTCTTGGGACGATCCCCCGGATTCCCAATTCCAGAAGTCATAAAGCCTTGACATGCCGAGCTTAATATTCATTTGGAATCTGGCATATGTTATCTGGAATCGATTCTTTCACAACCTCTCACTTCAGATGGCCAGATTTTAAAATTATTGACTTAACGTTGAACTTTGGATTAAAATCGGATCTAATGCGATTATTTGAGGTGCTTTGCTCATCCAGAATGGGAGGGGAGACATGAGCCTTCGCGAGACGAGGACAAGGCGGGATCGTCGGTTTCACTGCGAGTTTCTGGAGGACCGCAGCCTCCTCAGCGCCGGCATGCCGGCAAACGTGTCGGTCGAGATTCACGACCTGAAGTCGAAGTCCGTGACCCAGGTTATCAAGGGCTCGATCAACGGGTATTACGCGGTGAACGGCGCGCTCGAGGTGGGACTGAAGGGCAACGGCATGCTGAGTGTGATGGGTGAAACGACGATCACCGGCGAGTACAAACTGGGTGTGAACATCCACACCCATAAGTCGACCGCAAGTGGAGGGACGGCGACGTTCTCGGAGGGGAACGGCACGGTCTCGGTCTCGTTTAGCGGTTCCGGGAAGACGAAGAATGGCGTGTTTGGGTTCTCGATGAAGGGCAAGGTCACCGGTGGAACAGGCGAGTTTTCGGGTGCGACCGGGAAGTTCACCACCAAGGGGACGTCGCCGACCGGTGCGGTCGGGCCCTTCGAGATGAACGTCTCGCTGAAAACCAAGACACCGGCTTGAATCAGCGGTTATTCCACCACTCCAGGAGCCGTGGGGGGCCGGGACCCTCGCGGCAAGGACCCAGTTGGTGATAACTCCTGGTGCTTACTTGGATTCGAATAACATAACCTACATGGGGGTTACAGGAGTGTTGATCTAGGGATAATACGAGTATCAATATGTTTATCCTATTACGCTCGCCGAAGCTCAGGTTTGGGACCTTCCCAGCTCGGCTTACCTGCATCAGTATGGTTTTCCTCGTTTCTATCGCGTTGAGGTAACGAATGCGAGCCAGGCTTGGGTGATCGCGGGCGTAGCCCCCGCCAGCATCCCGGAGCCCGCGAGCCTCACCCTATTCGGCATCGGAACCGCGGGTGCTGTCGTTTACGGCTGACGTCGGCGCAAAGTGGCGGCAGGGAGGGTTTGCGATTTCGTGGACTAGGGTCGTTGCGTCTCTGCCGCGTCAGGGTCCGTGGGATTGACAGCCGACTCGATCGAGTCCGCGTTATCGTTCTCATGGAACCGAGCCAGGACCAGGCCGGCCAGCGCCTCGACGGCCGCGACGGCGTCGGCCCCGCGCGCCTCCAGGTCGAGACGTGTGCCGCACTCGGCGGCCAGTATCGTCAGGTCAAGGATGCTCTTGCCGTTGCATTCGTTGCCCTGGTGATGCACCCGAATCACCGACTCGAACTGGCGAGCAATCCTGACGAACTGATCGGCTGCCCGCATGTGCAGGCCGAGTCGGTTCGCAATCTCGACCTGGCGACGGGCGACTGTCGTTTCGTGGCTCATCGGCGGCTCGATCGGTTGGTCCCGAGTCAAAGCGATGCCCGGGCGGAACTGGACACCGACGTCCCTCACGCGCAGCCCTTCGGTGCAAGGAGGCGCTTGATGGTCGCGAAGAGTTGGTCCACGTCGATTGGCTTGCAGCATAGCGCATCGGCACCGGCGTCCAGGAGCCGCTCCAGGACCGGCTCCAGCTCCGCGCAGTAACCCGTGATCAATATGGTGCGGGCCTGGGGATTGGTTCGTCTCACCAGGCGGAATACCGTGCCGCCGTCGCTATTGGGAAGTCTCATGTCGATCAGGACAACCTGGAACGTGGCATTCCGGAGATGCTCGACCACGGCCTGTTCGTCGTGCGCAGTGCAGACCCGATAGCTGCGATCATGCAGCAGATCTTCCAGGTTCAAACAAAGGTCGGGGTCATCGTCGACCACCAGGACCTCCGGTCGAGCCAGGGCCTCATCCACCAGGGTGAGCAGCTTGGGAAAGTGGATCGGCTTCGTCAGGACATGACTCACTCCGGTCGATCGTGCCTCTTCCGCCAAGGCATCGCCGGCATACGCCGTGATGATCATTGGCACGATTGCCGTATGCAACCGCCTGATCTCGCGACAGAGGGTCAGCCCGTCCATGCCGGGCATCCGCAGGTCGAACAAGCCCACGTCGAACGGATACTCTCGCATTTTTTGCAAGGCGCTTCGCCCGTCATGGGCCGTCTCGACCCGATAGCCCAGATCCGTGAAGATATCGCTCAGGTTGCGGCACGTGTCCAGGTCGTCGTCCACGATGAGGAGGGACGGACCGGCGCGGTTCATGAGGCATTCCTCTCCCCTCCCCATGTCGCCATCATGCATGGGCCGGGTCAGTTAGTCCCGCGATCGGTCTCCGACACGACCGGCCACCTGCGGTGGATTCGATCTCATCACCACGATCCGAGAAGACACTCTGCTGAAGCTTCTGCACCGAGCCCCCGAGGTCATCGATGCGGAGCACCGGATGGATCGGAGCCAGACTCGCCCTTGCGGGGGAGAAAACAGCCGCTCTACGGGAGATTGCAAGAATACTTGACGCATGTTGCCCAATTCAATTGGGGCCGGTACGACAGAATGTGTAGGTAAAGATGCAGGTCGCGTTGTAGGAGAATTCCTGACACCGGGCGGCGATTTCACGGCATCCCTCGGCCCAATGCGGTTAGAGCGCTTCACGCTGGGGTTGAGCCCACGGAAAATGGGGACAGGTACCCGTCCCGCGTGCGGTTTGCCCGAAATCGATGGGTCCACTCAGGGCCGGGAGCCAGTCCCCAATTTCCTTCGCCGTATGCGATTCAAGCGAAAACCGCTCTAGACCGAACAACCGCGGGACCGTGCCGACAGGCGGGGGCGGAGAGTTCACGCCTTCCTTTCTTAATGCGATGGGCATAAATTCTTTGTGAGAGGATCCCGATTGGAAGCGGTGATATGGGTCTCCCTGCTCCTGGAGGGCTGGTCATGGCGGCCAAGAAGCGAAGCCAGCGTGAGTCGGCCGGCGAGCCCTCGACGGGTGCCCGGGACATTGCCGGCGCGCCGGCGTCGGCGGCAGACGAACAGCGCATTCTTACCGAGGCCATCGTGGCCACGGTGCGGCACCCCCTGCTCGTCCTCGACGCCGACCTGCGCGTGCGAATGGCCAACCCCGCGTTTTACCGAACCTTCCAGGTCTCCTCCGAGCAGACGGTCAACCAACCGCTGTTCGAGCTGGGCAACGGCCAGTGGAACATCCCGAGCCTGCGAACCCTGTTGGAGGAGGTCCTGCCCAAGAACAGCTTCCTCACGGACTTCGCGGTTGAGCATGCCTTCGAAAACCTTGGCATCCGCACGATGGTGCTCAATGCCCGAGCCCTCGTACGTGAGGATAACCAGCGGTATCTCATTCTTCTCTGCATCGAGGATATCACCGAGCGGAAGCGGGCCGAGCAAGCACTGCGCGAGGCCCGAGACTACGCCGAGAAGATCGTCGAGACGGTCCACGAGCCCCTATTGGTCCTGGACCCAAGCCTGCGAGTGATGTCGGCGAACGAGTCGTTCTACCGGACCTTCGAGGTCAACCCTTCGGAGACCCAAGGCCGGTTCCTCTATGACCTGGCCGACCGCCAATGGGACATTCCCCGGTTGCGGGACATGCTCGAAAACATCCTTCGCCAGGGCAGCGCCTTCAGCGATTTCGAGGTTGAGCACCACTTCAGACAACTCGGCCACCGGACCATGCTGCTCAACGCCCGGCGCATCGATGATGTGCACCTGATCCTCCTGGCCATCGAGGATATCACCGAGCGGAAGCAAGCGCAGGAATCGAGCCGGCGGCTGGCGGCCATCGTCGATTCCACGGAGGATGCCGTCATCGGCGAGACGCTGGAGGGCACGGTCACCAGTTGGAACGCCGGCGCGGAGAGGCTCTACGGCTACTCGGCTACGGAGATGCTGGGCAAGCCCCTTTCCTTGCTCGCCCCACCCGACCTGGCGGACGAGATGTCCGGGATGCTGGGACGCATCAGACAGGGCCAGCGCGTCGACCATTTTATCACCCGCCGCGTGCGCAAGGGTGGTCAGCGGATCGACGTCTCCGTGAGCGTCTCCCCGATCAAGGACGCGGCGGGCCGGGTCGTTGGCGCCGCGGCGATCTCACGTGATATCGCCGAAAGCCTGAAGATGTCGGAGGCGTTGCGGCTTCAGGGCGAGATCGCCGCGAACATGGCCGAGGGAGTCTGCCTGATCCGGGCGAGGGACGCCTCCGTTGTGTACACGAACGAGAAATTCGACGCCATGTTCGGTTATCGTCCCGGTGAGTTGATCGGCAGACCCGTGAGCACTCTGAACGCCGCCAACGCGAAGAGCCCCGAGGAATTGGCCGGGGAGATCATCACGGCTCTGAACAGTTACGGCTTATGGAGCGGGCAAGTTCACAACGTCAAGAGAGATGGGACCCCTTTCTGGTGCCAGGCGAACGTCTCGACCTTCGAGCATCCCGAGCACGGCACGGTCTGGGTCTCCGTGCAGAGCAACATCACCGAGCGCAAACAAGCTGAGGAGTCGTTGCGGTCCAGTCGGGAGCGGATCAGCGCGATCGTCAACACGGCCGACGATGCCATCCTCACCATCGACGAGCGGGGGATCATCGAGTCGGCCAACCCGGCTACCAAGCGCGTCTTCGGCTATGGCGCCGCCGAGCTGATCGGCCAGAATGTCAACATGCTCATGCCATCGCCATATCGGGAGGAACATGACGCCTATCTGGCGAGGTATCTGAAAACGGGCGAGAAGAAGGTCATCGGCACCCGCCGGGAACTCCAGGGCCGGCGCAAGGACGGCTCGACCTTCCCCCTCGAGCTTGCCGTCAGCGAGTTTCAGATGGGCGGCCAGCGCCATTTCGCCGGCGTCCATCGCGACATCGGTGAACGCAAGGCCCTGGAACGAGAGGTGATCGAGATCGCGGCCGATGAACAAAGGCGGATCGGCCAGGACTTGCACGACAGCATCGGCCAGGAGCTCACGGGGCTGGGCTTGACCTCGGAGGCCCTGGCGGAGGCCCTTCGCGAGCAAGACTCGCCGGATGCCGGTCTGGCGACCAGGGTCGCCGGTGGGCTCAGGCGCGTCCTCGGCCAGATCCGCATGCTCGCGCGGGGCCTGGTCCCCGTACAGGTCGACGCCCAGGGACTGATGAGCGCCCTCGAGGAACTCGCGGCCCGCGTCCGCGAGCAGTCGGGCATCCTGTGTACGTTCCGCTGCGACGAGCCGGTCCCTGTGGAGGACAGCGCCACCGCAACCCACCTCTACCGGATCGCTCAGGAAGCCGTGACCAACGCCGTCCGCCATGGCCACGCCCAGCACATCACGATCAGCCTGGCCGCCGAAGATACGCGGATCATACTCGGTATCCGGGACGACGGCGTCGGGATCCGGGAGCCGCAGGGCGAGGGCGACGGGATGGGCCTGCGGATCATGCGTTACCGGGCGGGGCTCATCAACGCGGCGGTGGATGTCGCGCCCGCGGAGGGTGGCGGTACCCTCGTGACTTGTATCCTCAGCAAGGGCCATACCCATGCGTCGGTGTGAGACCAACCCGGGCCCAGCGGCCGCCAAGGTGCTAATCGTCGACGACCATCCGACCGTGCGCGAAGGTCTGGGCATCCGGATTTCCCGGCAACCCGACCTGGAGGTCTGCGGCGAAGCGGCCGATGTCGCCGAGGCCCTCGAACTCGTGGCCACCGCCAAGCCGGACGTGGCCGTCATCGACATCTCGCTCAAGACCGGAAGCGGCATCGACCTGATCAAACGCATCAAAGCGCGGGACCCTTCGGTCCGGATGCTGGTCTGGTCCATGTACAACGAGAATCTCTACGCGGAACGCGCCCTCCGCGCCGGGGCGATGGGTTACATCGACAAGGAACAGGCCACCGACAAGATCATCGACGCCATCCGGCACGTGCTCGCGGGCAAGGTCTACCTGAGCGAGTCGATGGCCGATCGATTCCTTCATCGCACCGTCGGCAGTGGCGGCGGCGGGATGGATCGGCCGGCAGTGGAAAGCCTCTCCGACCGGGAGCTGGAAGTCTTCCAGTTCATCGGCCAGGGCCTGGTGACACAGCAGATCGCCGTGAAGATGCACGTGAGCCCCAAGACGGTGGAAACCTATCGGTCCCGGATCAAGGAGAAGTTGAGCATCAGCACTGCCGGCGAGCTGATTCGACGGGCCTTGCAATGGGGGGCGGAAAACGCGTGATCGCGATCGAACTAGAGCGCTTAACGAATGCGCCGGGTAAAACCCACACTAATCCGAAGCGTGAGCAAGGGGAATGCCCTCTGATCCTCGCTCACGCTTCGGGTTAGTATGAATGTCCTTCCTGTCGAGCCGTGCGCAAACCGTGCGTGAAGCGCTCTAATGCGAATCAATAGGTCGGCGCGAATCAAATTGGTCAAATCACACGGGCCGGAGAGATGATAGGAAAAGAGGTATCGCGGGGCGGCTCGGGATGGGGCTCGATCGGGGGCATCGCGTTGGCCCTCGGGATTGGCGCCCTGGGCGTGTTCATGGCCCACCACCCGATGATCGGCTCGGGGTTCCGGCGGATCCAGATCGATTTGCAGGACACACGGCTGATCCATTACCTGCTGGAGCACAGCTATCTCTGGGCGCGGAGGGTTCCAGGGCACCGGGATCTCTGGAGTCCGCCCTTCTTCTACCCGGCGGCGAACGTCGCGGCCTACTCGGACCTGTTCCTCAGCCTGGGCCCCGTGTACTGGTTCTTTCGGGTCTTCGGGCTGTCGCCGGACCTGTCGTTCGGGCTGTGGATGGTGTCGATGTCGGCCCTGAACTATGCCGCGGGGCTGTGGCTGTTCGGGAGGGGGCTGGGCTTCGGGATGCCGGCCTCGGTGGCCGGGGCATCCCTGGTCGCCTTCGGCGCGCCCCGGGTGAACCAGATGGGGCATCCGCAGCTACTCCCGTGCTTTTATGTATTAATTTCGGTCTATGCCTTGTCGCGGCTGGCCGGCGGCGGGCCGATGAGCCGGAGGGCCCGGGCGGGCTACTGGCTGATGGCGGTTCTCGCCGGGGTGGCGCAGCTCTACGGCGGGGCCTATCTGGGTTGGTTCTTGATGCTCGGGACGGCCACGGCGACCGTCGCGGCACTCGCCTTGCCCTCGTGTCGGACGGCATTGCTGGGGATGGTGAAGCGTGACTCCTGGATGATCGTGGCGTCGGCCGCGGTCGGGGTGGTGTTGCTGCAACCGTTCCTGGCCCATTATCTGCCGGCGGCGAAGGAGGTGAAGGAACAATTCCTCCCCACGCTGAGGGCGCTCCACCCCGGAGTCTGGTCCTGGTTGGACATGGGGCCGGGGAGCTGGCTCTGGGGATGGACCGCCGGTTGGAGTCCGTTCCGCGTGCTGGGCTTCCCCCAGGAGCATCACCTGGGGATCGGTCTCCTGACGCCGATCCTTTGCGCAGCGGGGCTCTACCTCTGCCGGGAGCGGCCGATCTGCCGGCTGGCCGCGCTCGCCGCGGGGCTCCTCTGGCTCGCGACGACCTACTTGCCGGGCGATAAGCTGGTGTTCCTGGCGGGCGGAGTCTGTTGCTATTGCGCGGCCGGATTGTTCTATGAGACCGGCCATCCCCTGGCGCGGGGGATGGGACTGGCGGTCGTGTTGGGGTTGGTGCTACTGCCCCCTTTCCCCAATCCGTACGTCAAGGTACTGGGTTTGACGGCGATGGTCCTCTGCTTGCTGGAGATCCGTCGCCTGCGGGATGACCCGAGGGGCTGGATCATCCCGGGGCTCGCGCTGGCGGCACTCGGGCTGAAGTTGTTCGATCTGACGGTGATCGCGATCTCGGTCACGATGGTCGTCCCGATCGCGGTCCTGCTGGCCGGTTACGACCGGTCACGTTGGCGGGAGGTCGTGCTGGGGTCGCTGGCTTCCCTCTGGTTGTTCCTGTTCGTCGTCACATTTCTCGATCGGCCGGGTGTGCTGGTCGGTGCGCTGGTGGCCGCGCCGATGTCGATGGCGGCGAGCGCCCCGCGCGGGTGGCGACCGACGGCCGGCCTGTTGCTCAGGGCCATGTTGATCGCAGTCCCGTTCCTGACGCTGTTCTACACGGTGGATTCGCTCTGGCTGGAGTATTTCCGGGTCATCCCGGGCGCGCTGGCGATGCGGGCGATCGGGCGCATCGTGCTGATCTTGCTGATCCCGGCGGCGCTGGGACTGTCGTCCCTGGTCGAGCTGCTGGCAGGGAGGGGGTGGGTCGTGGCAGCCTGGCTCGTCCCCCTGATGTGCCTGGCCGAGCAAGGGGTGACGACCGAGACGTTCGACGCGGCGGCGAACCGCGCGAAGATCATGGACCTCGCGCGCCGCATCGACCGCGGCCGGCTCGCGTTCTACTATCATCCTTGCGACGAGCAGCCTTTTCATATCTATCAACTGGACGCGATGTGGGCGTCGCTGGCCACGGGCGTGCCCACCATCAACGGATCGACGGGATACGCCCCCCGAGACTGGTTCGACTTCTTCTTCGTCGATAACGATCCCGACATGGAGGTGGAGGATGTCCTGGCCCGCTGGGAGCAGGCGCGAGGGCTCCCGCCGGATCGCATCCAGTGGATCGGCGCGGATTGCCCGCGCAAGAACCCCGGCCGACCTGCCGGGGCACCTGGCGAATCGAGAGAGGGTGCGGGACGGGAGGGGCAGCCCAGGAGTCCGGTGGAACCATGAAGGCTCGGAGAGCCGGAGATCGGCGGACGGAGCTGCCTCCTACAGGGATCGCGTCGGTTTCCAGGAGATCGGCGGACGGAGCCGCCTCCTACGGGGATCGCGTCGGTTTCCAGGCCAGGCCGGGCCGGAGTGGACCGGCCCGGCTCGCCCGATCAGGGACATCAATAGGAGTCGGAGCTGATGACCTCGCCGCCGTTGATCGTCGAGAGCGCCTGCCAGACGCCCGGCATGATACCGACCGGGTTCGTGCAGTTCGCCCCGTTGGCCGCGACCCGGGTGATGCTCATCGAGTTCCACGAATTGATCGAGTTCTTGATGAAGTGCACCGAGCCGTCGGCGAACGCGCAGTTGACACCGCCGGGATGGAAGCTCATCGCCGTGAGCGGTGGGATATTGCTGGGATCGCAACCGTTCGGATTCACAAAGGTCCCGTTCGCGTAGTAGCTCGCGGGGATCGCGATATTCGGCGGGTAAAATGACGAGATGGTCGTCGAGCCGTAATCGGCATCGGCCCACCAGCCTTGACACTCGAAGTCACTGCCGCCGGTCGAGGTACCCCCGGTCTGCTCGAACAGGCCGTGCGCGGTCTCCGCGAACGCGACCGTGTTGCTGGTGCCGTCGGTGATCGAGGCGAGCCGGACCGGGGACCGCGTGGCGCCGCTAATCCCGCTGCGGCCGACCCACAAGGGCACGCCGACGTCGGGGTACATGCCGTTCTCGAGCATCAACTCGGTGGCATTGGGGAACCGGCCGTCATTGGGATTGTAGCTGCCCATCATGTTGCCGTAGTTGCCGTAGGTGATGCCGACGGTCGTCCCATCCCATCCGGCCTGCACCTCGTAGAACCTCAGCCCGTTGATCGTGGGGTCGCTGGGGCACCAGAGCATGGCCAGCCCGATGCTCTCGGCCGTGCTGTTGCGGCAACCGTAGGGGGTGTCGTTGAAGTTGATGGCGTTATAGACCTGGGTCTGCTCGGCGAAGTTGAGGATGCGGGCATTGGGCGACCAGCCGTCGCAGTCGGTCGCCACGCCGCCGGAGGAGTTCCAGCAGTCCATGTGGCCCCGGCCCTGCGGGAACGTGCCGATCGCGCCCTCATAGGTGGCCGCGGCCAGCGCGATCTGCTTCATGTTGTTGGTGCACTGGATGCGGCGTGCCGCCTCGCGCGCCGCCTGGACGGCGGGGAGCAAGAGCGCGATCAAGACGGCGATGATGGCGATCACGACGAGCAATTCGATCAGCGTGAAGCCGCGTCGAAGGGCCCGGGAAGAGCGGTCCTTACGCATTTCACAATCCCCCTTCGGAATCCGGAAAGATACGGTGATGAACGGATCATCGGAACCGCGGAGCAGGCTTCACCCCTCGGTCACGATCGGGAAGAGACGACGAAGACGATCTGAGGATGGATTAGTCAGCCGAACCGACGCCTTGCCCCGCTTCTCCACGAGCGGACCGGCAGGACGGTTCTTGAACCGAGCGGGTGCCAACCGTAATGGAACTCAATGAAGAGGACGTGAAGGAATGGGTCAGTTCCCACCCTTGGCCGCATCCCCCGAGTTCTTGGCCGATTCTTGCAATTCCTTGAACCGTTCCTCCTTACGCCTGATCAGGGTCTTCTGCTTGGCCTTGCCCTTGCCCTCGTAACGGTAACGTTCCTCTTCCTTGCGCTCCGTTGCGGTCCCTTGCTTCTCCTGGCCGGAGCCGCAGCCGGACGAGACGGCAGCCAGGATGGTCGGGATGAGTACCCCGGCACACCGCCACCGTCGAAAGCCCCTGGTGGAACGCGAGATCACGATGCAGACTCCACGATGTGAGGACGCCGATCCGACACCGACATCCAGGAACCCGGCCCCCTGGGAGACGGGACTCGGACCCGGAGGCCGATCGCGACTGGTGGTAATGGATAGAACCTGGAGGAATCTAGAAAACGCGACGAACTCGAAGAGGCGAATTCACGGCCCGTCGTTGGACCTCTACTGGATGATGAAGCACCGTTCGTCCAGCAAGCGTATCGACTACCGACTTATACTCAAACGTATCGATCGGTCCTGCAACGTCGCATCGTATTCCCACGGGAGGAAGGCCGAGCGCCGGTCGTGAACCGGCGTGTAAACTCGCGTCTGCCTTCACATCTTCGTGGTTCGAGTCGTTGCAGGTCAGTCCCGGAGCGATCGCTCGTCGTCTCGCAATCCCGATGGAGGAAGATCGGGATCGACCGCCCCAAATCTGTTCGATTTGACAATAATCCTAAGCCATTCGCTTTGTCAAGGACGCCGACTTATCAGAAGGTCTGAATTGTCCGGCTGTGCCGCAGATCCGGGATGCTTTGCCGAATTCGGTGCTCACAGAGCACCCTACAAGACGGCCGCTGAGGCTTCCGGGACAGTCTCTGATTCGTCCGGATGTGCCGCAAGTATCGGGGCCTTGTGGGCCTCGCGATCGACGCGAGACGAACGGTCGGCGGGATGATTGATGCTCCCGGAGCCCATGAGTCCTTCGCGGGATCATCTCCTCCAGACCGCAGAGTCATCATCATAAGTTGCGACGCCTCTACCTTGGAGATGGTGTTATGCTTGGGCGATGGCATCATGGATTCCCGCACGTTAGACTGTTACGATCGTCCGACGAGATCCACTCCGAACCCCGTTCTTCCTTGGAAACCGCGTGTCCGGAAATGAGGGTATCCCCATGAGTCGAATGGCGCAAACCTGGCGCATCCTCTGTATTGTGACGTTGATATCGGCGACGGCCTCCTCGAGTTGGGGGCAAGCCGGCGGCGCTTCCTCCCGGACGCGGCCGCGTCCCGGGCAGAAGGCGGCTCGCGAGAATGCCGGCAAGGCGAAAGGTGCGTTGTCGGATTCGGATTACCTCGGCTTCGCGAAGGCCATCGAGACGGCGGTCTCGACCGGGAATCAACAGGCGTTCGGCGCCCTGATGGATTGGGAGGCGACTTTCAAGGCGATGGCCAGAGGCTGGGAGATGCCCGAGAAGACCCGCCAGGAGATCTTCCAGGGTTTGAGGCAGGGGGTCTCCCAGGGGGGTGGGATCACCGGTCAACTGATCAACAACTCGAAGCAAGGGGGCCTCTTTACCTATCTGCGCACCCGCGAGAACCACGGCCGGAAGGTCGTCCTCTTCCGGATGATCAAGCCGATGACCCAGGGCGGGATCAACTATTTCGAGTTCGTGCCAGAGCGATCTCCCGACGGCAAGGTCCGCTCGTCGGATATCTACATCTACGCGAGCGGAGAGTTCATCTCGGCCACGCTCCGCAATATCCTCTTGCCGGTCATCTCCGGACAATCGCAGTCATTCCTCGAAAAGCTGGTGACCGGCGAGAAGGCCCTCGTCAAGGATTTCCCCGAGTGGACGCGCGCCGCCACGCTCAGCCAGCAGGGAAAGGCGGCCGAGGCGCTGGCAATCATCAAGAAGCTGAGCCCAGAGACCCAGAAGCAGAAGATGGTGCTCCTGGCGCGGCTCCAGGCGGCGCAGAAGGCCGGCGACGCGGAATACATGGCGGTGCTCGAGGACTTCCGGAAATACTATCCCAACGACCCTTGCCTCGACCTGATCTCGATCGACTCCTACATCATGAAGCAGAGCTTCGACGGGGCGTTGAAGGCGGTCGATCGGCTGGACAAGTCCCTCGGGGGCGACCCTTACCTGAACGTGACCCGCGCGGGGATCAGCGAGGCCGACGGTAAACTGGAGGCCGCCAAGAAATACTCGCGGCAGGCCATCGACGAGGAGCCCACCCTGGCCGCCGGCTATCTCTCGCTCGTGGGCATCTCCCTGAAGGAGAAGAAGTACGAGGATACGCTGGCGGGCCTCAAGGAGATCGATCAGAAGCTGCACCTGCAATTCAATGACCTGAGCCAGGTGCCGGAATATGCCGGATTCGTCGCGTCTCCGCAATATCCCAAGTGGCTGGCCTATCTGAAGCAGAAGGACCAGCCGAAGAAGACGAGCCCGGCCCGACAGCCCAAACGTCCGACCCGCACGACCAAGAATCGCCCGGGGGTGCAGAAGCCCGGATCATGACGGCGATCCGGCCGGCTGCTGCTGCGACAGGCAATGCAACGTCCCCAGGCCGAGGACCAGGTCGACGCAGTGGACCCCGACGACCTCGCGGTCGGGGAAGACCTGAGCCAGGGTATCGAGCGCGACACGGTCGGCCGGGTCGTTGAACGTGGGGACGAGGACGAGGCCGTTGGCGATGTAGAAGTTGGCGTAGCTGGCGGGGAGCCGCTGGCCGTCGAAGACCAACGGCCGGGGCATGGGCAGCTCGACGACGCGCAGGGGCTGCCCGTCCTGGTCGCGCGCGTCTTGCAATCGACGGAGATTCTCCCGGAGCGGCTCGTGGTTGGGGTCGTCCGGGCGGGGCTCGACGACCGTGACCACGGTCCGCGGATCGACGAACCGCGCCAGGTCGTCGACGTGGCCGTGGGTGTCGTCGCCGTCGATCCCCCGGCCGAGCCAGATGACGTGACGGATGCCCAGATAGTCCGCGAAGATCCGTTCGAGCCCCGCGCGGTCGAGGCCGGGGTTGCGGGCCTGGACGTCGCCGAGCAGGCATTCCTCGGTCGTCATCAGCGTGCCGAGGCCGTTGACGTCGATCGCGCCCCCCTCCATCACCACCCGGACCCGCTCACCCCCCTGCTCCACCCGCGGCACCCATCGACGGAGCCCCAGCCACTGCGACACCCTGCGCGGGAGACGGCGATCGTGGCGGTAGTTTTCGTACTTGGCCCAGGCGTTGAACTTCCAGGCGATCAGCCCGACGCGGTCGTCGGACTCGGGCGCCGGGTCATCCTTGACCACGAACGTCGGCCCCGAGTCGCGGAGCCAGACGCGATCGGTCGCCGCCTTGAAGAACCGGACCCTCTCCAGGTCGACCCCGACGGCGTCGAGCTGGTCAGCCACCCGGCGTTGCATGGAGCCGTTGCGGACGACGATGTGCACCATCTCGGCGCGGCTCAGGAGGCGGACGATCTCGGTGTAGACCCAGGGGGTCGGCGCGAACTTGCCGGGCCAGTCGTCGCGGTTGTGCGGCCAGGCGATCCAGGTCGCCGCGTGCGGCTCCCATTCCGCGGGCATCCGGTATCCGAGCGAGGCGGGCGTCTGAGGTTCTTCCATGGGGTTGACTCGTCCCTCCACTCAGAACCTATCCCAGTAGGGTGGGCATGGCCCATAGTCGATCTCCCGGTGGGCCGTGCCCACCCTACGAAGAGCCTACTGGAATAGGCTCTCATTATCCGCGAAGATTCCGGCCGTCGCGGCGGAACTCGCCGGGATGGTCTCGGACGATCCGGACATCGGGCCCGAGCCGAGGTCTCGCTAGAACGACCTCGGTGCGGGCAGCGGTGGTCTCGCGGGGCAACTTCAAGCCGAAGCGCTGCTTCACCAGGTTGAGGTCCTTCGAATTGACCACGCCATCGCCGTTGATGTCGGCGAAGGTGTACGACGACGCGGGCCCGAGCCCCAGCTTCTCGGCCCGGACGTCGTAATAATCCTGCTTGTTGACCACGCCGTTGTCGTTGAAGTCGCCCGGCAGGACGTTGAGCTGGCCGGTGAAGGTCGTGATATCCGCGCCGGCGATCACCAGCGTGATCCGGTCCGAGGCGTTGATCGCGCGCGACAGGAAGACGGCGTAACTGTCCCCGTTGGCGGAGAGGCCCACGACCTGGTACCGGATGCCCCGGGCGCTGCGGAGCACGACGTCGGAGGTGTTCAGGGGCTCGGCCTGGCTGAGCGTGATCTGCAAGACGTCAATCCCGAGCCAGGGCAGGTCGTTCTGGCGGCCCGAGGGTACGAGTAGCCCGCCGGAACTGGACGGGACCACCAGCGCCGCGATCTGGCTACCCCAGAGGACGGAGACCCCCGTGACGGTGGCCCCTGTGACGATCGGAGTGGAGGCGGTGTTGGTCAGGGCGAACGAGGCCGTGCTTGTCGCGCCCAGGGCGGAGGCCGTGACGGTGTAGCTGCCGGCCTGGCCGTTGGCGGTGGCCGTCACTTGCGCCTGGCCGCTGGCGCCGATGGTCGCGGTGCCGGCGCTCAGGGCCGCCGAGGCACTCGTGCCCGAGGATGCAAAGGTGACGATGCCGCCCTGGACCGGATCGCCGGAGGGACTCGTGACGACCACCGCCAGGGGCTTGGCGAATGCGGTGTCGACCGTCGCGGACTGGGAGCCGTCGCCGGAGACGACACCGATCGTGAAGCCCCGGTCCTGGAACGCCCCGATGTCGATGCCGCCGCTGGTCGGCCGGGCCACTCCACGCTGGTCGTTCGTCGGGATCGTGATGCCCGAGATCTTGGCGGCCCCGGCACCGATGGCCGGGCTGCCCGGCAGGACCGCGATGGTCTGGATCGATCCGCCGGTCGATACGTTGTTGGAAGCCAGAGACCCGAGGCCCGGGTCGGCGACGCCGACCTGGTTGCCGTTGGCGCCCTGCGTCAGCCCGCCGGAGCCCCCGGTGCCGATCAGGTTGGAGGCGCTCGAGGTCGACACGCCGCCACCACCGAACAGAGTGATATCGCTGGCCGAGGTGCCGCCGGTATTCGATGCCACGATCGTGTCGTAGAGCGAGGCGGTACCGCCGCCGACGTACAGCCCGCCGCCATCGCCGGCCGCGGCCGCGACGTTGTCGGCGATGGTTGAACTGATGGCGATCAGGGTCGCGGTCTGGTCGTTGGAAATGCCGCCGCCGCTGGCGGCCGTGTTGGCGGCGATCGTGCTGTTGATGAGGGTCAGCGTTCCGAGGCTATTGTCGATGCCGCCGCCGTCGCCCGCGGCCGAATTGCCCGAGACGGTGCTATCCGCGATCGTCAGCGTGCCCGCGTTCTCCACCCCGCCGCCGGCGCCGGAGGCGGAGTTGCCGGAGATCGTCGAATCGTCCACAGTCAGGGTGCCGGAATTGTCGATGCCGCCGCCGGAGGTGGCCGAGCCGCCCGAGGGGGCGGCCGAACCACCCGAGATGGTCAGGCTGGAGATCGTCGACGTCACATCGCTCGCCACCGAGAAGACCGCGACCACACCGCCGCCGTTGACGGTCAGCAGGCTCGCCCCGGGGCCGACGATCGCCACGGCGTTGGTCGCATTGGTCGTGGCATTGGTCATCGCCAGCGTGCCGGTCGCGGCGGAGAGCGTGATCGTCTGGGATGTCGCGAAGACGCCCGAGGTGTCGAATTCGATCGTATTCGGGACGGGGTTACTCAGGTTGGCGGGATTGTCGTTCGTGTTGAAATCGGCCCATCCGATGGCCGTCGGTAGCGTGCCGGCATCGAACGAGGCGGCGGCGCTGGTGACCAGGAAGGAAGAACTGGCCTCGTAGGCGCCGATGTCAACGGTCGAACCGGCGTTGAGGCCGGCCGGTCCGCGGATGGCCCCGCGCTGGTCGTAAGCCGGCACGGTAACGCCCGAGATGCTGTCGCTGCCCGCGTCGATGGCCGGGCTGCCCTGGAGCAGCGCGATGGTCAAGGTGGGCCCGCCATTTTCGCCCGGCGTGCCGAGGTCCGGGCTGGCGACGCCGACCTGGTTGCCCTTTGTCCCGCCGGTCAATCCGCCGGAGCCCCCGGTGCCGACCAGGTTGTAAGAACTCGACGTCGCGACCGTGCCGCCGATGTCGCTGGCCGGGGCACTGCTCCCGGTCCCGGCCGTGTTGGAGGCGACGATCGTGTTGTCCAGCGTGGCCGTGCCGCCCGCGACCTCCAGGCCGCCGCCCGTGCCGCTGCTGCCGACCTGGTTATCCGCGATAGTGACATTCACGGCCGTCAGCGTGCCCGTCGTGTCGATGCCGCCGCCGGCGTTCGTCGCCAAGTCGTCGGCGAAGGTGGAATTCGCGATCGACAATGTGCCCGCATTGGCGATGCCCGCGCCGGCCGTGGCGATGTCGTAGCCCACGGTCGAGGCGGTGATCGTCGTCGTGCCGGCCGTGATGTCGAACCCGCCGCCGCTGTTAGCGGCCGTGTTGTCCTCGATCGAACTGCCGGACACGGTCGTCGTGCCGCCGTCGTCCTCGATGCCTCCGCCGTCGTTCGATGCGGAGTTCTGGAGGACGAGGCTGCCGGTGAGGCTCAATGTGCCCAAATCGTTCTCGATGCCGCCGCCGACCGTGGCCGAATTGCTGCTGATGTCGGAGTCGGTGATGGTCGCGGTGCCCAGGTTCGCGATGCCACCGCCCAGGTTGCCGGCCGCATTGCCCGTGATCGCGGAGTTGGAGATACTCAGGTCGCCCGAATTGAGGATGCCGCCCCCATTGGTCGCGACGGATCCGTCCGCGATCGTCAGCCCAGAGATGGTCGCCGTCACATGACTCGCGACCGAGAAGATCCCGACCGAGCCGTTTCCGCTGACCGTCAAGAGGGTCTCGCCGGGGCCGTCGATCACCTCCGGGCCGGCCGTCTCCGAGAGCGCCAGCGTGCTGCTCAGGATAATCGTCTGCGAAGAGGAGAAGACGGTCGGATCGAACTCGATCACACTGCCGGCTGTGTTGGTGTTCGTATTGGCCTGGGTGATCACGTAAGGAAGCGTGCCCGAGTCGCCCGTGCCCGTGGTGCCATTGCCCGTCGAGTTGACGGTGTAGATCGTGGCCGAGAGCAAGGCCCGGCCCTCGAGACCCTCCAGCATCCAGGCCCGGCGGCCATGCCCGGCGCGACCTCGCCGCCGCTTTGGCTGACATCCCTTCGAGACGGAAATCGACCCCAGTTTCAACCCGCTCAGCCATTGGCGAACCATGCAGCAACTCCTCGGACGAGAATCCCTCGCGGGCGCGATCTCTTTTCGGTCGGTCGTCGCGCTCTCGTTCCGCTCGCGGCAAAGCCGGGACTCGGCCGACGTCGAGAGTCTCCTCTCCCTGCCGAGAAGCCCGGAGGCCGCTTCGCACGAAGTCGGTAGGGACGGTCAAGCCGACGGGCGCAGATCGGAACATTCGCGGACATCATCCAGTCTGTCCGCTGGAGGGACTCTCATCAAGGGGGCTCCAGCCCTTGATGTACGGCTTGTGCCAATCGCTGGCCGAAGGTCTTCGGGCGGTCCGGAAGACGCTTCGTGAGTGGATCCGGCCGAGAGGCGGGAGCCGGCCCTCATCCCGATGAGTCGCTTGAGATGGGTCGGGCCTACTCGGTGCGGGCTCGCTGTTCCTTCTCCGCGCAGACGCGCTCCCAGAGTTCCTCGCGATAGACGCCGACCTCGGTCGGGGCGGTGATCCCCAGCCGGACGGTGTTGCCTTCGATCGCGACCACGGTAACCGACATCTCGCAGGTCGGCACCAGGATACGTTCCCCCAGCTTGCGGCTAAGGACGAGCATGACAGTTCCTCCTTGGGTTAGTCCTCTTCGCCTGTCCCGGCTGCTCCCAGAAACGGCATCTCTTGGAGATCATCCGCAAATCGCGACATCTACCGAAAACCCTACAACATTGAAGCATCGCTGGTGGACTGGGTTTTCCCGAATCCCTGGTGCTCGACTTCAACGGGTCATTGCCATCGAGAGCATTCCCTCATCCTCATACGGCCCGATGGCGGCTCGTGACCCTTCCTGCGCCGCATAAGCATCCCAGGCGGCTTCCCATCGCTCCCGGGCCCGAACCCGGCTAGATACGACGACGGCACCCACCATCGCCAGCGAGAGGATACCGGGGACCAGTAAAGATTCGGGCGAACGCACGCCCGACAGGACGCACCATGCCACACCCGCAGCCAGGGCCCCGATCAACCCCACTCGCGAGCGGAGACGCGCCCCCCAACCATTCGTGTTCCGACGACGACTCACAGCAATTCTCCGAGCGTAAGTTCGTGCTTACTCACAGAATATTGGAAAAAAATCGGGAAAACGATCCGTTTCGCTCCCTCATGGTAGGGTGGGCACGGCCCACCGAGCTTGCGACTGGCGGGCCATGCCCACCCTACTCGGATCGGGGTTAGCCCATGAGGACCGCGAGGGCTTCCGGATTGTAGTAACGCAGGATCGCTTCGTCCCGGATGCCCATGCCGCGGAGGGAAAACCAGACGGCCTGCTCGATGAGCTTATCGCGGGGCAGGTCGTAATCGACGATCGGAGTCGCCGGGATCAGCGAGTGCATGATGATTTTCGCCAGGTGCCTGGTGAAGATGGCTCCCAGTCTGGGGAGCACCGGACCACAGATTGCCTCGCCCGCGACGGCCGAGGCTTCGAGGCTCTCTTCCACCTTGGTCATCCAGCAGGAGAGGTTCCTCTGGAAGTAGAGCCGGGCGAATTCCCCGTCTTCCATCAGGCTTCGCATCATCAGGCGATGATGGATCATCGCGTCCTCGTTGTCCTCGCAGGTGCCGCTCAATGTCTTCGACACCATCAAGTGGACGATCAGGACCAGCGTCGAGGTCGATGCCGCCAGGGCCTTGACGCGCTCCAGTTTCTCCGGGTCCTGCTCGCTGCAGCAAAAACGCTGCATCGCCAGGTACAGCTCTTCCTTGTTGGGGAAGTGCTTGAACAGCAGGGCTTCCGAGACACCCGCCGACTCGGCGAGCTCCCGAGTGGTCGTCCCGTGAAATCCCTTTTCCGCGAAGACCCTCCGCACGGCGCGGATAATCGCCTCGCGGCGCTCCTCGCTCGAAAGCTTCGTGGTGGATTTCATCGAGACTACTTCCTTCCTGTCGCTGGTGGTAAGTTTATACTCACTTACAAGGCCGGGTCAAGGGTTGTTCTCAATTTGCGGGTCAGGCCGCTTCACGCTCGGTCTGCACACCTGATACCAACCCGAAGCGTGAGCGAGTGAATGCCGCCGGATCCTCGCTAACGCTTCGGGTTGGTGTGGGCTGTGCCCAGTACTTTCGTTAAGCGTCATAAGACCATGCTCATCCGTGAGGCAGAGACACGCAGAGAGCAACCCGCGCGCCGGGATCGCGGCGTGAGCGATGATCGACCTCCGATACGACCCGCCTCAGCCGTCGAGGAACCGCTGGGTGATCGGGGCGTAGGCGTCGATGCGACGATCGCGGAGGAAGGGCCAGTTGCGGCGGGTCTCCTCCTGGAGCTTGGGGTCGCAGGTGGCGATGAGGATTTCCTCGGTGTTGACCCCGGCGCGGGCGAGGATGCGTCCGAAGGGGTCGGCCAGGAAGGAGCCGCCCCAGAACTCGAGGCCGCCGCCGGACGGACCCTCGTGGCCGACCCGATTGACGGCCGCGACATAGACGCCGTTGGCAATCGCGTGAGACCGCTGGATCGTCTCCCACGCACTGGATTGCGCCGCGCCGAACTCGTCCTTCTCGGCGGGGTGCCAGCCGATCGCCGTGGGATAGAACAGGATGTCCGACCCGCGCAGGGCGGTCAGCCGGGCCGCCTCGGGATACCACTGGTCCCAGCACACCAGGGTGCCGACCCGGGCGTGGGCGGTCTCGAACGACTGGAAGCCCAGGTCGCCGGGCGTGAAATAGTATTTCTCGTAATAGAGCGGGTCGTCCGGGATGTGCATCTTGCGATAACGGCCGCGAAGCGTGCCGTCGGCGTCGAGGACGACCGCCGTGTTGTGATAGATCCCCGCCGCACGCCGCTCGAAGATCGAGCCGACGACGACCATGCGGGTCTCTCGCGCGACCTCGGCCAGGGCGTCGGTGGTCGGCCCGGGGATCGGCTCGGCCAGGTCGAACCGCGAAGCGTCCTCGGACTGGCAGAAATACTGGGTGCGGAACAGCTCGGGCAGACACGCGACCTGCGCGCCGCGCTCGGCCGCCGTGCGCAGCATCGCACAACCCCGCCGCAGGTTGTCCTCCGGGTCGAGCGAGCATCGCATCTGGATCAAGCCCACGGTGAACGGGCTCGGCTTCTTGTCATTGGTCATTGGTCGTTGGTCATGGGTTCGAGGGTGTCGGCGGGGACGAGAGCAGGTAGACAGCGAAGGAGGCCAGCCAGTGCTCGCCGGCGTAGTCGCCGCTGGCGACGTGCTCGAGCCCCGAGTCGGCGTGCCGTGCGGCCGACGCGAGCAGGGCCGCGCGGGCGGGGTCTGCGTCCGGCAGCGCCGCGGCGATGTGGTTCATACACCAGGCGCGGCTCAGGTTGAGTCCGTCCAGGTGGACGAGCTGCGGATCGGTGCGGTCGGTGACCGTGGCGGGGTCGAACAGGGATTTCGGCTCGCCGCGGGGCGCCGCGGGCAGGAACCGGCCGAACCAGGCCCGGAACTCGGCCGGGGGCAGCACGCGGCGCATCAGGTCGGCCTCGATGAGGCTCGGGGAGAAGAAGTCCGCCCCGCCGGGCTCCCAGCCGGCCGGCACGTCGACATCCGCGCCGAAGTAGGCCCGCGCACGCTCCTCGACCAGCGCTTTCAAC
This sequence comes from Isosphaeraceae bacterium, assembly GCA_052148775.1. GTDB lineage: Bacteria > Planctomycetota > Planctomycetia > Isosphaerales > Isosphaeraceae > CAVZRC01. The sequence continues at coordinate 26,466 of JBKQHM010000387.1, forward strand.
CCAGAATCACCGACCGATCGGGCGTAGTCGTGGGCGAACGAGAGCCCGAACGCCGTGTTCGGGTGCACGCCGGTCCGGATCGGGTAAGTCTGCTTCGGGAAGAACTCGAGGTGCCGTGCCACGATCGCGTCTGATAGCGGCCGGATGTTCTTCGACCAGGTTTTCGCGTCCGGGTCATCCCAGGCGGATAACTCCTCGGCCAGCTTGAGGAGCCACGCCCATCCGTACGTCCGCTCGAAGGACTTGCTCTCCTTGCGGGCGAAGTAATCGGCCTCGGCCTTGAGGTTCGCGGCCGTCAGGTGCTCGGCCAGGACGGCCCGGATTTCCTTGGCCTCCGTCAGGTCGGGAAACAGGCGGATCAACCGCACGAGCATCCAGTGCCCGTGGACCGACGAGTGCCAGTCGTAGCATCCGAAGAACGCCGGGTGGAGGGCCTTCGGTCCCTTGACATCGTCCGGCCCTCCCATCACGTGCTCGGGCTTGTTCGGATACTCCTTGCTCAACCCCTTCAGGGCTAACCGGGCGAAAGCGGATGCTCGCTCCAGCGTGAGCACCGGGGTCGGCCCCGCGGCATGAGATGGGCGAGGCATAACGCTCAAGCACAAGGCGAGGATGGGGGCCACGAGAGCCGGGGGACCGGGCGTCACTCGCAATCGCTTCATCGTGTCGGGCCTCTCTCCGCTGCCGCGGGACCTTTCGGATCGATCTCGTCTGGAACGCCCATGGTACCCATCCGAAGGGGCGTTGACACGATCCGAGGGATCCATTTTGGCCGGGAAAGGCTTCGTGCGAGGGGATCTCGCGAAGGCCGGGGACCGCGGAAGCGGCCGGGATCGTGGCCTCGAAGGTGTGGCGATTCAAAAACCCCGGATGTCGATGGCCGGGTTAAGACCCTTCATCGTGAAGAGGAAGTCGAGCAGCTTCCGGAAACGATTCGGCACCCGGACCTCTCCCCCGGCATGTTCGAAGCGCAGGGTCCTTCGCCCGAAGCTGCGGCCGATCGAGCGGATGTCCGCCACCTGGACCCGCGTCGTACCGCGACGGCTCTGGAAGCTTACCCAGCCGTCATCGGTGACGGTGATCTCCGTCGGCATCCTGGGGAGCCGCACGTAGAACAGCCAGCCGAAGAGGGCCAGACCGGCGAGGAGCAACAACCGGAGCGCGAGGGGCGTCGGATGGGTCACGGCGAGGTAATACAGCACCCCGCCGATGCCCGTCAGGATCACCTTGGCCCCGAACCTCGACCAGCGATAGAAGCGCGAAACGCGGTACGTCTTCATGGGAAAGACCCGGTGGTTGTGGATGTCGTTGGTGGTTTGCGGCCCTGGAGCCTTATTCGGGAACCAGATCGATTTATTACCTCGGCAAGGAAGATTCGCACGTTGGCTCACACTAACCCGAAGCGTCAGCGAGGATCCGCCGCCTTTCGCCCCTCACTGACGTTTCGGGTTAGTATATGAGCTTCTTCCTTGCCGGCGTTATAGATCAAGGCCATTGGTCCCGGACCTCGAATTCGCCTTGCTCGGGCCGCTCCAACTCGCCCTTCCACCTGCCGGCCGTCGCGCCGACGAACCGCTCCCATTCCTCACGAGACGTCCTCGCGGAGGTCTCGACGCCATGCTGGGCGGATTCCACGACGACCTTGACCTCCTGATTGGCTTCGGAAATCCCAATCGGAATGCTGAGCGTCAGGATCCCGTCGGGACCGACTCGCGTCCTCAGCTCGATGGTGTTCATCGCTCGCCCCCTCAACGGAACTCGAGATTTCGCTAACTCATGATAAGACGTCGCGGTCCAGACGTCCACGGGAGCCCTCGATCCTTCAGTGCGCTCGAGGCCCGGATTGCGCATGGTACCGGGAAGAGGGGACTGGTTCACGGCCCTCAAAGCACCCAATGGCCCCACGCAAGGCGGATCGGCCCGGCCGTCGGTCCTCTTTTCCTGCACCCAGCCCGATCGTTGCGAGCGCATTCCAGGACTTCAATCCTCAAATCCCGACCAGCTCGCGAAACTCTTTCTCGTTAATGATGCAGATGGGATGACCCTGCCGGATCAGCGTCTCCGCATCGCAAAGCTTATCCCACTTGTGTCCGTTGCGGTAATTCGGCGACCGCCCTCCCTGGACGACGACGTCGACCTGGGTCGATACGCGATCGGCGACCCAACCGCCGGCTTGCCGAACCATATCATGGAGCACACAAGGGTGCGGCTCGCGTTCGAATCCCGCCGATTCCCCTGGATTCGCGTGAAGAAACGTCGAAGGGGGACGAATCACTGTCGAGCGGTGACCATTCGAACGGAATTCCGAGGATCCGGCACCCGAGGTCGTCATCGGTCGGCGACTCCGAGTGCGGCGGAGAGGCTCGATTCAAGGTAGGATGATATGAATGCGATCTGGGACCCCGCCGCGCTCGCTCAAGGCTTCTGGCAAGGGGTCTTCGAGCTCCTCGCCCTGGCGATCATCGCGGCCTTCGGCACCTTCGTCTTCCAGCGGCGGCAGGCCCGCTATACCTTGCGTGAGGAGTTGATCGATTCCATCAACCAGTTCGCCATCAGCCTCTACAAGCCGCGCAAACTCTACCAGGCGATCATCGATCAGAGTTGCGATCCGCTGGCCCACATCGCCGACGCGTCGCATCGCGAGGCTAGGCGGCTCGAGACGATCTATCGGGCCCTGGAAGATGTGGTAGCCGCCACGGGGCAGTTCCGCGTCATCCAGGTCAAGCTGATCCCCCTTTACGGCCACGACCCGGAGGTCTTCGCCTACTACCTGGCCATCTGGCGCTATCTCAAGGAGGTCCGTGACCGCATGGGGCGATCCGACACGTTGTATTTCCACGCCGAGCGGCCGGAATCGACCGACGCCTTCTACTCGTTGATCGATTCGTTCCGCTACCGGATCATGCTACGGGCATTTGTGCGTCGTCCGCCCGGGTTGGCGCGGCCCTCGGAGGCGGTGCTTGCCGAATTGCGACGCCGCGGGGACGAGGTCTATGCGGAGTTCTTCGCCGGCACTGTGAAGGAGCCGACGGCCGCAAGTATCTCCGCGGCCGCAAGCAAGACCGCCGCAGTGGTGGCGGGCGCCTGATCCCCAGGCCCGCCCGGGAGCGATGGGCCTGGAGCAGCTCGCAACCAAGAGCGCTTCACGCTTGGATTGAGGACACGCGACACCTGCGCAGGCCTTCCTGCAAGCCCGACGCGACAGCGAGTGCATTCCCGGTGACCGTTGACTCGGTGGCGCTTCGAGTTGGTGTGGGGTCGGACCGCGGGCCTGGGAGAAACTGGCGTCAACCGGGTGACTCGCCGGGTGGCGAGCGGTGTGAACTCTCAATATTACTGAGCGTTGCATAGAAAACTCAACATCTTGGCCAAAGAATGGCGGGCAGAGACGCCCGCCCCACTGGAAAAATGGGGGTATTCGGTAATGGGGCGGGCGTCTC
>JBKQHM010000388.1:0-19570 GCA_052148775.1 Isosphaeraceae bacterium
CCAGACTGGGTGAGGCTCTTGATGTATCCGGCGTCCACTTCGTACTTGTGGTCGTGCCAGTAGGCCTTCTCCTCGGCGGGCATCTTCCGGTAGACCGCGTCGCTGACCAGGTACTCGATTCCGATCAATTTGGCATCCGGTCCGGTCCCGTCGTACAAAACGCATTGGTTCAGGTCGCCGTTGACCGGCTTGCAGAAGTGGTACGCGACCTGCGATCGCTCCGGCAAGTCCTTGAGCAGGTGGACGCCCGCAAAGGCCAGGGGGCAATGGAGCACCTCCTGGAGTGGCGCCTTGGGACCGGCCGAGGCGACGCCGTGCCCGTCGGCCTGGGCGGCCGGCGGACGCGCCACGGAAGTCAACATTGCCCCCGCGGCGACGCCCAGTAGGCAGGCCAGTACGGTCGAGAACGCGGGGCCGGGTCGTCGGGGCGACGCGTGATGTAAGTCCAAAGGATTCTCCCTCATTTGACGTCGGTTGAGATCAAGGAATCTCCGGCGACAGTCGCCGGAGGCTTCGATCGGGACGGTAAAGCAAAGGAACCCGCGAAAGACGAATCGTCGGCGATCGAGGCTTGCGAATCGGATACTCCGCTCATTTTGAGGCGGCGCGCGGGAAGCCGGCCTTGATCAGATCGCGGTAGCCCGGCTTGAGAGGACGGGCGTCATAGCCGAGCTTCTTCAGGGCCTCCGCCCCCAGCACGGCCCGACCGCCCGCGGCGCAGTGACAGTAGACCACCGAGCCCCTGGGCAACGACTTTGCCAGATCCGCCTTCTCCGAGTCACCGATGCCGTTGCTTTCCCATTCCGTGAGCCGGCTCAGTGGGAGAAACACGGCGCCCCGGATGTGGCCCTGGTCCCACTCGCGTTGCTCGCGCACGTCGGCCAGGTATGCCTTCTTCGCCTCCACCTTCGCCTTGATCGTGTCGAGCGGGTCGGTCGTGTACTCGACATCCTGCGGCGAGATCAGGCCGAACATGAGTGCCAGTGACTTCATTCCGAGAGAAAATGTCATCGCCCTGGATCCTCCTTGGGTCGCGAGACCACGCCCATGCCACCGCGGTCCCGCGGTCGGAATCATGGTTTGAAGTAAGAGAAACCGTCCTGCTGGCGTCGCACGACTTCGAACGCGCCCGAGGGGACCGTCGTCACCGCCGGCAGCAAGTCCTCTCGCCGGATGGAACGCTGCCGCATGGTGTTCTCGCAGGCGGCGAAACGTACGCCCTTCTTCTGGAGTGATTCAACCGGTCCGGCGTGCTCCGTCCTGGACTTCTCGAGTAGGACGATCCCGTCGGAATGACAAACGACCTCGACCGCGACAGATGTCCCGAACCCTTCGGCGGCCTTGAGGATATTCTCCACATTCTTCAAGCCGTTCCCTTGCCGGCCGGCATCGCCGAAGTTGACGTGAACGACGACCTTCAACGGCTTCCCGTCCTCCTCCCGGCCGTTCCCCCGCGCCGTCAGGGCTGCCATCGTGCCGACGACCACGATCGAGGCGATGATGAGGCCGAGCCGTTTCCCAGAAAGCCGGAATCGTGGTTTCATCACATGACCTACTCAAGGAGCAATGCGACTTGATCTCGGCCCCCTGGACATGGCCGCGGGCCATGCTACAATTAACTGGTACACTGATCGACTATACTGCCAGACGGATATACAGTCAAGCCCATGCCCGTGACCATCCCCGACGAGTTCCTGGACCGCGTCGCCGAGAAGTTTCGGATGCTGGCCGATCCGACGCGGCTGTCGATCCTTCGCGCCCTGATGGCCGGCGAGAAGAACGTCGGCAGCGTTGTTGCCGAGACCGGCCAGAACCAGGCAAATGTCTCCAAGCACCTGAAGATGCTGACCGAGGCCGGGATGGTCCGGCGCCGCAAGGAGGGGCTTCAGGTCTTCTACCGCGTCAGCGATCCGCTGATCGAGAAGCTCTGCACGCTGGTCTGCGGGGCGATCCTTGAGGAAGCCCAGGCCCAGGTCGAGAAGAACCGGGAGATCCTCAAGTCCTGGAAGGCGCGTGGGTAATTCCATCCCCGTAAGTCAGGCTTTCGAGCCTGATGCCTTTCATCTCGGTAGGTCATCCCCGTAGGTCAGGCTATCGAGCCTGACCTACGAAGAACCACTGATTTTAGGGTGGATCAGCCAGTAGCTCACCGGGATCACGAACAGCGTGAAGATGGTCGAGGCGATCAGCCCGAAGATGAGCGACCAGGCCAGTCCCGAGAAGATCGGGTCGAGCGTGATCGGGATGCTCGAGAGCATCGCGGCCCCGGCCGTCAGGAGAATCGGCCGCATCCGGACCACGCGACTCTCCATGATCGCGTCGAACAGCGGTCGCCCCTTTCTCACGGACTGGCCGATGAAGTCCACGAGGATGATCGCGTCTCGCGTCACGATCCCCGAGAGAGCGATCACGCCGATCATGGCGGTCGCGGTGAAAAGGACGGGGTCGGCATGGCCGCCGACGACCTGCCCCGACACATGGTTGAGCAGCCAGAATCCCGGCATTACACCGAGCACGGTCAGCGGGATCGCCAGCATCACGACGATCGGCACGAGGAACGAGCCGGTTTGCATGACCAGGATGACATAAATCATCACCATCGCGGCGCCGAAGGCGAGTCCGAGGTCGCGGAAGACGTCGAGGGTGATCTTCCACTCCCCCTCGCCGTTGAACGCGACGCGAACCCCTTCGGGTAGAGACCAGGCCACCCCGCCGCCGTTATGGACGAAAGTCCGCTCCGCCAGCGGGCGCGGCTGGGCGGCGGAGACCCAGCCCCCCCCTGGCGAAGCGCCTTGCTTCGAACCCGAGGGCGCGGGAGTGCCATCGGGGAGGCGGTCGAAGGTCACGTCCAGCACACACTCGGCGGGCGTGCGACCCAGGGTCTCGGCGGTCACGTAGACCACGCGCTCGAGATTCTTGTGGTAGATCGTCTGGGCGACACGCGCCTCCTCCCAGCGGCCCAGCTCGGAGAGTGGAGTAAACTGGCCCGTGCGTCCCTTGACGCGGATGGCGGCGAGGTCGTGGCGGCTCGACCGGATCGATCGGGGTAGCCGTAGCTCGATCCTCAGGGGGTTCCGCTCACCCGCAAGCCGTACCGTCCCCGCCTCGCCGCCGGACAGGACCAGGCGGAGCGTCCTTGCGATCTCGTCCACGGAGACCCCGTTCAGGGCTGCTTTCTCCTGGTCGGTCACGAATACCAGTTTCTTGGCCGCTGCCTCGACCGTGTCGTCGACCTCGGCCACACCCGGCTCGACGGACAGCCGCCGGGCAATCGTGTCGGCCGCGGAGATCAGGTCGTTGTAGGAGGCCTCGGCGCGGCCGGTTACTTCGGCTACGAGCGACGCGAGCACGGGCGGGCCCGGCGGCAGCTCGACGACCTTGATCCGGGCATGGTGCCGCTCGGCCATCTCGGTCAGGCCGTCGTGGAGCCGCAGGGCGATCGCGTGGCTCTGCGCCGCGCGGTGCTTCTTGCCCACGAGGTTGACCCGCACCTCCGCATTGTGCGGCATCTGCCGCAGGTAGTAGTGCCGGACCAGGCCGTTGAAATCGATCGGACTCGGAAGGCCGACGTAGCTCACGAAGTCGGTGACCTCCGAGACCTTGGCCACCTCGGCCTCCAGGTCGCGCACCGCGGCGTTGGTGCGCTCGAGCGTGGTCCCCTCGTCGAGGTCGAACACGAGGAGCAGCTCGTTCTTGTTGTCGTACGGCAGCATCTTGAGCGGGACGACGCGCAAGGCCGCGAGGCCGCCGGCGGCCGCCGTGAGGATCGCTATGACCAGCAGGAACGAGATCGCGGCCATTCGGGAGCTGATCAAGGGCGCCATCATCGGTCGGAACAGCCGGTAGAGGAACGTCCGGCGGATCGCCTCGATGTCGTCCGGATCGCCCTGCCCGTGCCCATCTCCGGAATGGCCGCCGTCGCGGAACTTCTTGTGCAGGAGCTGGTAGGCGAGCCATGGGGTGATCGTGAACGCCACCACCATCGACATCAGCATCGCGACCGGCACGTTGAGGGCCATCGGGGCCATGTAAGGCCCCATCATGCCCGTGATGAAGAACATCGGCAGGAAGCTCACCATCACCGCGAGCGTCGCGCTGATCAACGGGGGCCGGATCTCGGCGACCGCCTCGAGCACGATATCGCGCGTGGCCCGGCCGTGCATCTCGAAGTGCCGGGCGATGTTCTCCACGTCCACGATCGGATCGTCGACCAGGAGCCCGAGCGAGAGGATCAGGGCGAACAGGGTCACGCGATTGATCGTGTAGCCGAAGAGCAGGTTCACGCCCAGCGTCAGCCCGAAGACGACCGGGACCGCGACCGCGACGATGATCGCCTCGCGCCAGCCGAGGCTCAGCGTCAAGAGCGCGATCACGATCGCGATCGCCACCCAGAGCCCTTCGACCAGCTCGTTCACCTTCTCGTCGGCCGTCAGGCCGGAATTGCGCGTGATGACCAGCTCCATCCCGGTCGGGATGACCTCTCGGCGCAGGTTTTCGGCCGCGCGAAGCACCGACTCCGAGACGGCCACCGCATTGGTCCCCTTCTGCTTGGAGATCGCCAGCGTAACCGCGGGGCGCGGTAGTTCAGGCGCTTGGCCCTGACCGGCCACGTGAGAGGTGTGCCGGCCGACCTCGGTCCCGGGGAAGCCCTCGGGCGACTCGAACCCTCGCGCCGGGCCCCAGCCGTGGCGGACGTACCTCGTCACCTCGGTTGATCCGTCCGTGACGGTCGCCACGTCCTTGAGGAATACCGGACGGTCGAGGAATACACCGACGACCAGTCCCGACAACTCCTCCGGACGCTCGGCGGCGATCCCGCCTTCCACCTTGACCACGGCGTCGTTCCGAGTGAAGTCGCCGGCCGGGTGCGTGACGTTGGCCCCCTGGATGGCGCGCTGGACCTCGAGCGGACTCAGGACGTAGGCCTGGAGCCGTTCGGGATCCAGGTCGATGCGCACGATCCGAGGCTCGCCGCCGACGACGTAGGCCCGCGACACACCCGGCAGCGCCGACAGCCTCTGGACCACCTCCTCGCCGACCCGTCGGAGCTGGTATCGATCGCCGTCGTCCCCTGTCAGCGTGAGCATGACGACCGGCACGTCGTCGATCTCGACCGGCTTGACCACCCATCCGCCGACCCCCGGAGGGATGATGTCCAGGTTCTCATTGATCTTCGTGAAGAGCTTGACCAGGCTCCGCTCGCGGTCCTGCCCCACGTAGAACCGCACTGTGATGACGGCCTGGTTCTCCCTCGCCATGCTGTAGACGTACTCGACGCCGTCGATCTGGTAGAGGATCTTCTCCAGCGGCGTGGCCACGAGCTGCTCGACCTGCTCGGCCGAGTAGCCCGGCACGCTGACGATCACATCGGCCAGCGGCACGACGATCTGCGGGTCTTCCTCGCGTGCGGTGACCAGCAGAGCCGCCAGCCCGATCAGGACCGAGACGACGATCAGGATGATCGAGAAATTGTTATCGAGGAAGATGTGGACGATGCCGTTGAGGAAGTCGTGCCGCTTCGGTTCGACGGCCGGTTGAGGTCCGTGCGAGTCGACAACATGCCCGCTCATGATCGGCTCCTCCCCGATCCGGCATCGGATCGGCGGGGCAAGGCCACACGCTCGCCCTCGCTCAGTCCGGAGAGCACCTCACGACCCTCGTCGAGCGATCGACCGAGCTGCACGGCCCGGCGATTGACGACGCCATCCTCGAGCACGTCGACCTCGTCCAGTTGCCCCACCCGCCGGACGGCCTCCGCCGGCACGACCAGCACGTCTTCGTCCTCGAGCGGGATGAAGATCCGGCCGAACATGCCGCTGTAGATATTCGGAGGGCACGGCCCGGTGACCTTCACCTGGAACGATCGGCTCTCGGTCTGCGCCTCGGGGACGATCTCGCTGATCGTGGCTTCGCAGTCGTACCCGAACGTATCGATCCGCGCGGGGATCGATTGCCCGACCTTGAGCCGCATGGCGAGCGATTCTCTCACGGTGGCGACGAGCTGCATGTGGCTCGGGTCGTACATCGCGACCAGGGGTTGCCCTTGACTGACGGTGTCGCCGACGTTGACCTTCTTGTCGACAACCCGGCCCGAGATCGGTGCGCGGACCGTGGCATACCCCTCGACGATCCTCGCCTCTTCCTCGGCCCGATGGGCCCGGTCGAGTTCTGCCTTGGCGGTCTCGAGTGCGGTGTTCGCCATGTCGAGCTCGCTCTGGGTGATGGACTCGCGAGCCCGCAGCCGCGCGATCCGTCCCTGATCGATCACTGCCTGATCGTACTTCGCCCGGGACGCTCGCCCCGCGGCCTCGGCCTGCTCGATCCTGGACTTGAGGTCGGCCTTGTCGAGCACGATTAACACGTCGCCCTGTTTCACATCCTGGCCGGCCTTGACCCGGACATCCTCGACCCTCGCCAGGAGCTTGGAGGCTACGACCGCCTCATGGACCGCCCGAATCGTCCCGACCGCCGATTCCTGCCGCGGCCGGCGAATCCGTTTCACGACCCCCTCGGCCCGCCCGGCCGCCTCGGAGGATTCTCTCGCCAGATCCGCGCCCGGCCGCACGTCCACCTTGGCCTCGAAGACACCGGCCAGCACCATTATCAAGGCGAGGATGCCGACCGCGAAGAAGCTTGTGAGCACAAGGGTCGAATAGAATCGCGTCATGCGTCCATGCGCCTTGGGACTGTGTCCCGTTACCGAGGACATCGATCAACCCTCCGGACAATCTTGACCAAGTTGATTTCCCATCGATCGACCACGGCCGCTCAAAACTCCATCGTAGAGTGGTCGACCTCGACCAGACAAAGACACTATATGCCAAATTAGTTGATTGGTCAATAGGCCGCCGCCGTTTCCCTATAGTCTGATCGTCGCGGGCCTTGGGTATGGTCGCACCCCTTTCATGTGTGATAGAGTTGTGATAACCGGTCCCTGCGTTTCGCCTCGGCCTAACTGCGCCAGCACGTCGAGCCGAGAAACACTTCTATCCGGGTTACCTCGCCATGGGATCGAAGCCATGGACAGTTACAGTCACCTTCAGAGAGTATTCCCCACACTGTTGGTGGCTCTTCCTCGGACGGCGCGGTCGCTGCCCGGAGCTTTCGCAGTCATCGCGAAGCGACTCCGACGCGAGATGACGCGACAGAGGATGATCGCGATTGGATTACTGGTGCTTCTGATCGCCCTGGTCGAACTTCCGCGCGCCCTCATCGAATGGCGCCGAAGCCGACTCGAATCCATCGCGGCCCAGCACGAATCCAAGAAGATCTATGGGATGGCTTGCTCGCGTCGGGGCCCAGTGGGCTACTTTGATATCAATGGCAAGCTCATGACACAATCCGAAGTGAAGGTGGCGAATTGGCACGCGAAACTCGCCGTGAAATACCGGGCCGCCGCGACCAAGCCCTGGCGTTTTGTCGAACCTGACCCCCCGCCGCCTCAGTGAACCCATCGGTTGAGGCAAAGGCTGCGCGGACGGCCCGGCGATGGGCGATGGCGGACGTGGGACGGGTGAAGAGTCATCCCTCGGCCGGTCTGGCTGGTAGGCAAGCCCGGATGGGTCGCCCGAATTCTGGCTCCGACGATGCAGAGCCCACTTCGAGGGCCTCTCTCGATGTCCTGGCCCAGGTTCCACCTCCGCACGTTGATGATCGTCGTGCCCCTCGCGGGAGTCGTCCTCGCCATTCGAGGAAGCGGAGTGGGTCGGCTCGGAAAATGAGGGCCTCGTGTTTCTCCTCCTGCTCTCCATCGCGTGGGTGCCGGCGGTATGCCTCTTGCTGGATCCGAAACCGGCCGGCTGGCTCTTCGTGCTGATGACCTCGTCGATGGCTTTCTCGCCTTGCCTGACGAGTCTCTGGCTGACGTTTGCCTTCGCCATCGGCTTTGTCGCGACGAAAGCTCTACATCAGCCCGACCGCCGCCGAGGCCCGGACCTCCGGCCGTAGGCCGATCCTCATGACGATCAAATGAGGGAGGACTCGGCTTGAGGATACGTCCGCCTGCGTCGTGGACCGGTCCGAATGGTTAACGAACGCGGTCCGGTAACCGGAGACGCACGATCATAGGCAGCATGGGCATACAGTCATGAATCGCGAGGCATTCCTGTCGCGAGCACTCCGTCACACTGATCCCCGGAGAGCATCAAGGGATCGGCACGGGATGGGGTCAACACGATGTCCCCGGTTGCAGGGCGTTTTGCAGGGTCGAGGCGAGTTCCTCGTGTCGCTGGCTGCCGATGACGAGGAATGAGCCGTCGGCCAGTTCCAGGCGGACGCCTCGGTTTCCGCGGGCGATCAGCGCGCGTTCGCCATCGGGGCCATTGCGAATGCCCCAGAATCCGTAATCGGCGATGGGGCGAAACGTCACGATCTCGACGCGACGCAATTCGCCGATCGGTACGACCCGGCGATAGACGGGAATCCAGCCGAACCAGACGCGGAGGTCCGTCGGGGTGACCTCGGTGGTCATGTAGAGTAAGAACATGACCAGGAACATGACCAGGCCGATGCCTACGACGAGCCCCATCAGGACCTCGATCGACCATGCCTGCTGGTGGAGCAGCCCCAGTCCCGTGAGCAGCTCGAGCGATCCGATCAGGGCGTAGACTCGCCAGTCGAAGTATTGCTCCTCGCGAAAGATGGCTGTTGCGGGTTGAAGAGTCACCACCGACGACACGCTCAGGGTCCTCCTTCGACTTCCGAGCCCGTTCGCTCATCCGACGCGTCGTTGAGCCAAGGACCCAGCACGCGGAGGAGGGCCCGGAAACCCACATCCGCGACGCGATCGCCGGAGACCTGCCAGAGATGCGGATTCAACAGCTCGAGCGAGACATAACCATTATAGCCGATCCGCGCCAGACGCTTGACGATCGGTCCGAGCGGGAAATCCCCGTCTCCGGGCAGGACGCGGTCGCTGTCGCCGGCCAGCTCGCGCGGGGTCCCGCTGACGTCGCTGAGCTGCACCCAGGCCAGCCGATCGGGGTCGATCTCGTCCAGGTCCTCGAGCTTGCTCGGGCCGGTCTGGAAGTGGAATACGTCCAAACAGATCCCGGCATTCGGGCTGCCGGATTGTGCGGCCATCGCCATGGCGGTTTCCAGGCACGAACAGATCGGCGATGACTTCTGGAACTCCAGGGCGAGCCGGACGCCAAATTCCCCAGCCAGTTCGGCGGCCTCGCCCAGGCTGGCGGTCGCGAAGGCGAAATCCTCGTGAGTGGGCGCTCCCACCATGGCGTTGTCGGCGGCGATGATCAGGGTCGGCACGCCCAGCTCGCCGAGCAGGGCCAGACGGCGCCGGAACAGGTCCCAGTGCACGGCGCGTTCCGCGCCCCGGGACAACAACAAGCCCTCCTGCCCCGCCGCCGCGACCGGACGCACCCCGTTGGAACTCAATGCCTCCTTCGCCTGGGCGAGCGATTTCTCTTCGACGAACGACTCCAGCTTGGTCAGCCAGAGTTCGATCGCCGTCCAGCCGCTACGATGGTACGTCGCCGCGTCCTGCTCGAACGGGCTCATCAGGGTCGTCGCTTGACTGATGCAGGGTTTCATATGGCCCGCCGAGGCGTGAACGCTGGTCGAGGAATGTCGGCAAATCCGGCCGGTCGCGTCGGGAGGATGACCTCACGAAGCCTCCGGGATCGGCCGGCCCTCGAGCAGGTCGTCGAGCGCCTGGACGGCGCTCCCGGCGGCCACGCGCCACTGCCGGCAGGTGTCGCGGTCGCGAAAGGTCACCGAGCCGTCGGTCAGGCTCTGGCTGTCCACGGTGATGCAGAACGGCGTGCCGGCCTCATCCTGCCGGCGATACCGGCGCCCGATCGCCCCCTTCTCGTCATAGGAGACATTCTGTCGACGCTTCAGCTCGCGGTAGATCTTCTCGGCCATCTCGGGCATGCCGTCCCGCTTGACCAGCGGGAAGACCGCCGCCTTCACGGGCGCAATCCGTGGGTGGAACTTCAGCATCGTGCGTGCCTCGCCCGCAACCTCGTCCTCGGTGTAAGCCTCGCAGAGGAACGCCAGCGTCGCGCGATCGGCTCCGGCCGAGGGCTCGACCACATGCGGCACGAACCGCTCCTTGCGATCCTCGTCGAAGTAGCTCAGGTCCTTGCCGCTGAATTTCATGTGCTGGTTGAGGTCGTAATCGCCCCGGTGCGCGATCCCCTCCAGCTCGCTGATGCCGAACGGGAAGGCATACTCGATATCGGCCGTCGCCGTCGAGTAGAAGGCCAGCTCTTCCGCGTCGTGGTCCCGCAGCCGGAGCCGGTCCGAATGGAGGCCGAGGTCCACGTACCACTGGAAGCGCGTCTTGCGCCAGTAGGCGTACCACTCTCTCGCCTCATCCGGACGGCAGAAGAACTCGATCTCCATCTGCTCGAATTCGCGGGAGCGGAAGGTGAAATTGCGAGGATTGATCTCGTTGCGGAAGCTCTTGCCGATCTGCGCGATGCCGAATGGGAGCTTCACGCGGCCCGTATCGACGACGTTCTTGAAGTTGGCGAAGATCCCCTGGGCGGTCTCGGGCCGGAGGTAGGCGACGTTCGACTCACTCTCGAGCGCGCCGACGAATGTCTTGAACATCAGGTTGAAGGCGCGCGGCTCGGTCAGCGTGCCCCGGTCGTCGGTCGACGGCCCGATCACCTTCTCGCGGTCGCCGATGGGGAGCTGCATGTAGGGGATGATCGACGGGGGATCCACCGGCTGGCCGAACCGTTTGGCCAGCTTGGCGGCCCTCTTCTCGACGTGCTCGGCGGCTTCTTCGGGCGTCCCTCCCAGGCCGGCCAGCCAGGCCTCGGTCGGCTCGCCCTTATGGTTGACCGCCGGGAAGACGTAGGCGAACACGAAGATCTGGTCGGCGCGGTACCGCTCCTTGGTCGCGCGGCAGTCGACCATCGGGTCGGAGAATCCCCCGATGTGCCCCGAGGCCTCCCACACCCGCGGATTCATGATGATCGAGCAGTCCAGCCCGACCATGTCATCCCGCATCCGGACGTTGTCGCGCCACCAGGCGTCCTTGATGTTCCGCTTCAGTTCGACGCCCAGCGGCCCGTAGTCCCAGAACCCGTTGATCCCGCCGTAGACCTCGCTCGACGGGAAGATGAATCCCCGTCGCTTGCAAAGCGAGACCAGCTTGTCCATGTCATCCAGCATCTCGTCACCTCTCCCAGGGGCATGACCGTGGCAGGGCCCACCCCGCGATTAAGACAAGGCGCACCATGCGCCTCGGCGTCCTGGAACTCCTCAAACTTTCACGATTCGCAGCGGATTGCGGCTCAGCTCGGCGATCAGTGGGAAGCGGTCCATTTGAGCCGCCGTCGCGATGTCGGCCGCCAGGCCGATGCGTTGGACATTCTGGCCGCCCCTGCCCAGTTTCAGCAACACATCAAGGGGACGTTCGCGGAAAGCCGGGGCCACACCGAGCCATTGCGAGACGGCGATCCACGCCTCGTCGTTCCCCATCGGGGATGTCGTGCCGAGATTCTGGATCGTCACCTCGGTCAGGTTCGTCGCGATCGCGCCGGCCAGCAACGAATCCTCCAGGCTGATGTATCCTTCTGTCCCCGAGCATACGATGTGGACGGGGTCTCCGTGATCTTTCTTGTGAGAATGGATGGCGAGCTCGTCGGAGATGGCCCGGAGATTGGCGAAACTGGCGATGTAGACCCGCTCGGCCTCGAGGCATGCGAGGATCGCCCGCGTGCCGTTGGTCGTCGTCATGACCAGAGTCTTTCCCTCGCAGACCTTCCGCGTGAAGTCGCCCGGCGAGTTCCCCAGATCGAACCCTGGGATCGGCAAGCCCCCGCGTTCTCCGGCAAGCAAGACCGATCCTCGCGGAAGCCCCCGGGCAATGGCCTGGGCCTCGTCGATCTCGGCGCAAGGGATGATCGCCTCGCAGCCGGCCGCCAGCGCGTGCACCATCACGCTCGTCGCGCGCAGCACGTCCACCACGACCGCGACCCCGCCGCGGAGACTACCCGGCGGGATCAAGCTCGGGAGCAGATGGACGAATACCTTGGGTCGGTCCGACGGCATCATGGGTCTGGTCGTTTCCCCTGTCATGCACCGGCTCTACTGACCTTCCTGACGCCGAACCGATCCGCGTGGACAGGTCGGCCAGGCGCCGGTATTATAACCGCCCTCCCGGGGAAACGGGAGCGAATCGAAAATGAGGTGCATGGATGCACGAGCCGAAAGGGAGATATCTCCCGCTGGCGGGGCCGAGGCGATTCATTGGCGATCTCGTCCATTTCGCCCACAGGATACCCTCGGCGCCGGTTAGCCGGACGATCGACCTCAGTGCCTTGGTCGGACCTCGGGTGGGACACCCATCGCGACCATCCTGGGCGTCCGTGTTCATGAAGGCTTATGCCCTGGTGGGTGCCGCGAACCCGCCCTTGAGGCGTTCGCTGCTGGAATTCCCCTGGCCCCGGCTGTATGAACATCCCTGGATGAATTGCGCCCTGGCCATCGAGCGGACCTACCACGGCGAGGAAGGCGTCTTCGTCGGGCTCTTCCGGGCTCCCGAGAAGCAGTCCCTGGCGCAGCTCCAGAAGGCCGTGGACTGGTACAAGAACGAGCCGCTGGAAAAGGTGGGCTTCTATCGCATGGCCTTGCGATTCAGCCAGGCGCCGACCCCGATCCGCCGCCTCTTGTGGTGGGGTACGCTGAACATCTCCGGCTACAAGCGATGCAAGCGGTTCGGGACGTTCGGCCTCTCCAGCTACGGCTCGCTGGGCGCCGAGCAGCTCCATCCGATCTCGCCCTTGACCACGACCTTGACCTACGGGCCGATCGACCCCACGACGCACCGGGTGGTCGTCAAGCTAATCTACGATCATCGTGTGCTGGACGGCTCCTTCGTCGCCCGCAGACTCCGCGACATCGAGGAAACGTTGAACGGCACGATCCTCGAGGAGCTGCGAGGAGGTGCGATCGCGACGAGCGATCGGACCGTCGAGTCACTTCCGATGGTCGAGCCGCTCCTGAGGCCCCACATTCCGACCTCGGGGGGAGATCGGGACGGCAGCCTGCATGATCGAGCTTCCGGCTCGATCAATTCGCCATCGTGACGTACGCGACCCCCGAATCTGATGCTGATCGCCGCAAACGGATGGATCCGGCTCGATCAATTCGCCATCGTGACGAACGCGACCTATTCTTCGATTGGGTGATACGATTCCTCGCGGGGACGAGCCTTCCACTCGCACCCGGCGAGGAACCTGATTGCGAGAGACTTGGGTCAAGTCACCTCGTCGGCTTCCTGGTCGGTCGTGACCCGGACTTCGAGGCGGCTCATCACCCGCTTGAGCGCCGCTTCCTTGGACGAGATGAACAGCACGTTGTCCAGCACCAGTGCCTTGGAGACGTTCGGGACGTGCAACACGAGCCGTCCGGAACCGAGCATCATCCACTCGAGGACGTCGGGGATCTCCTTGTCGAACTTGAGATTCATGGTCGGATAGCGCTCTAGGTCGCTCAGCGGCCCATGATGGTGCAGGATTTCGTTGGGCATGATCTCCCAGTAGTCCAGCCAACGCGTGATGTAGATGACGGAGAATACCAGCATCAACGTCACGAAGACCGCGAGATAGAATCCCTTGTTGGCGACCGCGTAGACGCCTGAGAAGATCACGTGGATAGGCTTCATCAGATCGAGTTGGAAATACGCGCTCAACCACAACAGGAAGAAGAGGACCAGGAATACGCCGAGGATCCAGGCCACCAGCGTGAATCGAGGAAAGTCCAGGGCCATGACCAGCAAATTGAAGGCCAGCATGCCGAGGAACAGCATGGCGAGCAGATTCTGCGGCGTCAGGAATCGATCGACTTTCGACAGATTCGTGGCGGGCGAGTCGCTGAGGCTGGAGTATTCCCCGGTCACTCCAGTCTCCGATATCGCCGCTTTCAGCGACTTGGTCGGGTCGTGAGTCCGGTCGTGGATAATCGACATCCCGGCCGCACAGATCAGGGCGACAACGGCCGTCGGGTACAAGAAGATGACTTTCGGCCACATGAAGATCCGGACCCCTTGTTCGCGCTGCTTTACTGGAGGCGATGACGGGGGTGGTGTGGCTGGCTTCGCGTCTGTTGACATAACAAGCTGTCTCCGCGATGAGGATTCCTCACCAATCCAACTGAAAAACAGGCTATCACCGAGATGCAAACCATGAGCCGGAGGACAAGGTGAGGTCATCCTAACGTCATGGCACTCTTGGGTAAAGTCCCTCACGCCTCCGGCGGGAATCGTCGGTCGCCGAGAGGTACCGCCGCCGCGCCGCATTCGCAACGAGGCCACAAGGACTTCGTCGATCGACCGCGAAGCTTGAACGGCGTGATCGCGCTCTGGTCGTGCGTTTCCGTCTTCCACCTGCTGCCATCACTGGCTCCCCAGAGTCGCCCCATTTGATCTGAGATCCTGCGACCATGGAATCTTGCCTTGCCCTCTAGAAAAGCCGTCCGACAGGCCATAAGATGGCGATCCGCATCCTACCGTGAGCCTAATTTCCTGATTCCGGATTAAGAGGACCACAAGATGAGCTACCCGTTACGACGCCTGGTGATCGTTGCCGTCAGTGCTGCGGGCTTAATGGTGCTTCTAGGCCGTCCTCCCCTGGTCGCTCAGGAACCGAGCGCCCCCAAGGCCAAGGCCAGGAAGGCGTTCGACCCGGCCCGTCGTGTGCCGATGTACTTCGGACAGCTTGGGCTCACCGACGAACAGAGGGAGGAGATCTATGCCATCCAGGCCAAGGGGATGCCGAAGATCGAGGCCCTGGAAAAACAGATCGAGGATCTCCGCGCCCAGATGTTGCGGGATTGCGAGGTGACCTTGACACCCGCGCAGAAGCAATTGCTCGAACAGCGGCGGGCCGGCGGGGCCGATACCAGGTCCAGGAAGAGCGCGCCCGCCGCCAAGCCGAAATCCTCCTGAACCTCCAGATTGCGAAACGATGGGAATCTCCCCTCTTCGGAGCCCCTCGGGCCGGTCCGATTGAGGAGCCAGGCTTAGAAAGATCTCCCTCGAAGCCATGGTATCGATTGACCCCAGAAGTTGTTCCAGTACAATGGCCTGATTGGAACCGACGACGGATCCGGGCAGCTCGAGGCAATCGGAGCTCGAGAGCCGATTTTCCGACGCTGCCCCTTCTTTCCACAGTTCCATCCGTCGAGTTGCGCGGGCCGCCGAATCCCAGGAATATCCGTCGGGAGCATTCGGCGATTTTCGTTGGACAATTCGGCATCGGAGAGGTGACCGAGCGGCCGAAGGTGCGGCACTGGAAATGCCGTGTACGGGTTAAACCGTACCGAGGGTTCGAATCCCTCCCTCTCCGCTATAACCGACGTAGAATCAATCTGTTACGACATGTCAGTTAGCATGGTGCCTTACGCCTGAGGAAACGGACGTCAACGATGAGACGGTTAACCTAACGTCAACAAGCCCCGCGTGACGCCGATTCAGGTCGACGACCGGCTGAGCTCGCGGCGGCTGCGATACAGTTGGAGGCGACGTTCAGGTGGTTCAGGGCCCGTTGATTGGTTCAATCCGCGTCGAAAAGCGCGGCAACGGCGGCGGAGAATCCCGCCAGGAGCGCCGAAGCCGCCGATTCCCTGCGCCGGTAGATGCCAGATTCCTCATAAGCATCCGCGCGTAGACGGAGAACGGTGATGGTTTCGGCCTGCGGATTCACGATCCAGTATTCCGGGACGCGTCCCTCGGCGTAGTCGCCCCGCTGGTCGATCAGGTCGCGTTCTGGCGTCTCTTCGCTCACAACTTTCAGGGCGAGGTCGGCGCCCAGCCAGAAACGGTTCTGACGGCGCGGATCGGCGGCGGAAAGCAGCAAGACCAGATCGGGCTCGCGGAACTTGCCCGGCCGAATTTGCAGCCGCAACGGGGCGAATTGGACCTGACCACCGCGGGGCTCGGCGAAACCGTAAAAGGCGAGGAACAAGCACTTCAACACGCATTGGTGCTTGTCCGTGGGACTGGGGAGGACTTCCAGGAAGCCGTCGGTGAACTCGACCAGACGATTGAGGTGGTCGGTCTGGACGAGATATTCGTCCTCGCTCCATCGGCCCTGGGGCGGGAGTATGTCCTCGAGCAGGTCCCTCCATTCTTGTGCCGGCGGAAGGGCCGGCGTTGGACTCGTGACAATCGCCATGGCGTTACCCCCAGGAAAGGGCTTTCATTCCCGGGCCCAGTCTACTCGGAAACGTCACGCACCGCGACGTGCGTGAGAAGTCGGCGAACGAGTCGCGCGGCTCCGGGAGAAGGCTACGATTACCTTCGAAACAGTTTCAGATCGACCGCCGCCGCCATGATCCTGTACCCCTTGGGTCACGGGTGGAGGTGGTCGCTTCCATCACGTCCCCACCGATCGGCCTTCATCGCCCGTTGCTCATGTTCCCATCAGGGCGACAAAGGCCAGGGTCAGGAGGCCCGACGAACGGGGGCGAGGGATGGGGCTCACAGTTATCGTACTTCCGCCTCATTGCCCGCTCGTGGATGAGGCGGGGTAAACCTTGATGTATCGGTCGGCAAACGCCAGGAACGTCGGCCAGTTTGGGCCGGTGGTGTGGCCCCCCTTGTGCTGCCGGAAGGCGAGCTCGCCGTCGATGATCGGCGTCTCCGCCTCGGGGAACTCCGACGTACCCAGGTCCTTCTTGCCCAGCAGCCGGAAGACTGGTCCGGCCGCCACGGCTGCCATGAAGCTCCCCCTCTGATCCACCCACTGCCCCTCGGCCCCCGGGCCGGACGACGCTCCGTAGCTGATGAAGGTCGGACGCGGGGCGCACAGGGCGATCAGCTCGTGGGCATCGACGGGCAGGTCATCCGGCGTCATCGGGCCGCCGTACTTGAGGAAGTTCCCGGCCATCCAGTGATATTCACCCGAGCCCGTGAGATTCTCGACCAGCTCGCCGAAGTTGCGGCGGTGCAGCTTCGCCCCGCCCTCGCCCGAAGAGCCGATGAAGCCGATGGCGAAGCGCGGGTCATTGGCCATCGCCACCAGCGCCGCCTTGCCGTAGCGCGAGAGCCCTTCAATCCCGACCTGTTTCGCATCGACGTCCTTGTCGGTCTCGAAGTAGTCCAGGGCTCGGCTCGCGCCCCAGGCCCAGGCGCGCAACGCGCCCCAATCCTCGGGCTTGCGCGGCTGCCCCTTGTTGCACAGGCCGATGATCCCCTTGGTCAGCCCCGCGCCGTTGTCGGCCTGAATGCTGTTCGGGACGATGATGGCGTAGCCCCAGCCCTTGGCGAGGACCTGTTGCTGCCACGACGGGCCGCCGCCCCCGAAGCCTCCGGGCGGAAACGCCTTGGGCATCGCTTTTGTCCGGGGTGGATTGCCAGCCTTCGGCGTGGCCCCCTTCGCCTGCGGTCCGCCCGGCCGGGGGCCGAATCCTCCGAACCCGAACTCCATCATCACCGGTACCGGGCCCTTGGCTCCCGCCGGCGTCGTCAGCGTGAGCTGGATGTCGACCGTGATCTGCGGGCACCTCGCATTGTCGACGTGGCCCGCGAGCCTCTTGGTGATCGCCGGGATCTCGCCGACCTTCTCCTGTTTCGTCTCGACGACGTCCCAGTTCACCGAGGGCACGTCCTTGGGGACGCGGCCATAGACCTCGCGGTCGAAATCCTCGACGATCTCCGGCCGGCGCCTGGTCCACCACTGTTCGGCGGACGTGACCTTCGTCCCGTCCTTGCAGACGAGCGGATCGGGGAGCGTGAACGCCTTCACCTTGGATTCATCGTAGTTGGCGGCATTCGGCGCGTTGCGGTTCATGCCGTTGGCGCCTTCGCGGAGCGATTTGATCCCCAGCGCCTCCATCATCAACTTGTGGTCGTGCTGGGTCGCCAACTGGAGCGGGGAGGGGCCGGCCGCCTTCTTCGGCTGTTGGGCGGCCACGGGCACGGCAAGCATGGTCAGCAGGGCGGCGAGGGAGATTCTTCGCATGGGAGAGACTCCTGGAACCGTGAGAAGAACGTGAGGAAGCATGGAACATACACGATTCTCGAGTGGAACGCTCGGCCCTACTCCGCCGCCGAGGGTGTCATGCCAGGATCCCCTTGTGGACGACCCCCTTGACGTCGGTCAGCCGCATGTCGCGCCCGGCGTATCGGTAGGTCAGGCGCTCGTGATCGAGGCCGAGCAGGTGGAGGATCGTGGCGTGCAGGTCATGGATGTGCATCGGGTCCTCGACGGCCTCGTATCCGAGTTCGTCGGTCTGCCCGTAGGCAATCCCGGGCTTCACGCCGCCGCCGGCCAGCCAGAGGGTGAACCCCTTGTTGTTGTGGTCGCGACCGTCAGCGTTCTGACCGTGAGGCGTACGGCCGAACTCGCCGCCCCAGACCACGAGCGTCTGGTCGAGAAGGCCCCTCACCCGAAGGTCCGTCAGGAGGCCGGCGATCGGCCGATCGACGGCACGCGCGTTGCGGGAATGGCCGGCCCTCAGGCCGCGGTGCTGGTCCCAGTCCCCGTGCGTCAGCTCGACGAAGCGCACGCCGGCCTCAATGAAACGCCGGGCGAGCAGGCACTGACGGCCGAAATCCGCGGTCGTCGGGTCGTCGAGTCCGTACAGGGCCTTCGTCGCCGCCGACTCCCCTCCGAGATCCATGACGCCCGGGAGCTTGCCTTGCATGCGGAAGGCGAGCTCGTACGACTCGATCACACCCTCGACGCCGGGATGGACGCGCTCGCGTTCAACCAGCTCGCGATTCATCGCCTGGATGAGGTCGAGCTGGAGCCGCTGGGCCTCGGCGCCGAGCTTGGGGTTCTTGATATTGCCGATCCGAGCCTGGGCGACGGGCTGTCCCTCATTGCCGATGCGGGTCGCCTGGCAGGCCGCCGGCAGGAAGGCGCTGCCGTAGTTCTGGGCGCCGCCGTTGCGTCCGGTCGGCTTGAACGCGAGGAAGCCGGGGAGATCATCGCTCTCGGTCCCGAGGCCGTAGAGGGTCCACGCCCCGAGCGAGGGGCGGATGAACTGCGAGCTGCCCGTATGCAGCATCAGATAGGCTTCCGGATGGGCCGGCAGGTCGGTGTGCAGGCTGCGGATCACGCACAACTCGTCGGCGTGCGCGGCAACCTCGGGGAACAGCTCGGAGACCCACAGCCCGCTCTTGCCGCGCTTCCGGAATTCCCAGAGCGAGCCCATCAACTTCGCTCCGGGGATGCGCCCCGGCCGGCCCGACACCTTGCCGTTGGCCGAGGTGAGCTCGGGCTTGTAGTCGAACGTGTCGACGTGCGACGGTGCCCCGTTCATACAGAGGAAGATCACCCGCTTCGCGCGAGCTGCGAAGTGCGGGGCCTTCGAGGCGAGCGGCGACCCCTTCGTGCCCGCACCGGCCGCCATCGAGGACAGGCCGGCGAACGCCAGGTAGCCGAACCCGGAGGAGACTCCCTTCAACAGGTCGCGACGCGAGAGCCCGCTGCGATTCATCGGATCGATCCTCCTAGTGGTGCTAGCCTATGTTTGGGGTGAAGAAGCCGGGGCCGGCTGGTCCTGCGCGCAAAAACCTCTATTTTTCCAGGCTTTTCGCTTGGAGCGAGGTCTCGCCAACCCCAAAAGCGTAGTGACAACTCTAGTC
>JBKQHM010000389.1:0-10074 GCA_052148775.1 Isosphaeraceae bacterium
CCGTCAAAAGAGTGAGTCAACCATCATGGCCATGAGCGGTCATCGGTGAATTGGAAATCACCGATAACCGCTCGCGCCACTAACCTTCGAAAGGGAGGACTGGCGAATCCTTATAGGAAGTGATGCTTCAGAACAGGGTTACCAATCACCGCCTCCACCGCCCCAGTCGCCGCCGGCATCACCGCCGCCCCAGTCGCCACCTCCGGTGTCGCCATCGTCCCAGGAGGCCCCACGCCCTCCGTTATCGTCCGCGCCGATGATGGCGTCATCACCCTGGTCGGGAAGAGTCGACGAGGCATCATCCGGCGTGTAACCCATGCCGGCGGATGTGGTTCCACCGTGGCGCCCGGACATCTGGTCGTAGAGCCAGTTGCCGGCCATGGCGCCGCCAAGACCACCGAGTAGGCCGGAGAAGAAACCGCCACCGCGTCCTCCGTATCCACCGCCGCCATTATAGCCCGGTCCGCCGCCCGGTCCCATTCCGGGCCGAGGCATTCCCATACCGGCGGCCTGGTTCGGATAGCCACCGCCGGCCGAACGGCCGAAGAGTCCTCCCAGGACTCGAAGGATCAGGAACACCGCAAGAATTCCGACGCCGATCAGCAGGATCGTCCCCATCGCAGAACCTCCTCCCGCCGCACCTCGGACCCGGGCTCCCGGTGCTCTCGGTACGGGCGTGTGGGCAACCTGACTCTTGACCTTGACCCCATTTAACGCCTTTTCGATGGCCTGAACCCCATTCGTGAGCCCGCTGTCGAAGTCCTGATTCCGAAATCCCTCGATGAACGCACTGCGGATGGCGTCGCGCTTCTCCAGGGGTAGCACGTTCGCCAGGTGCTTCCGGATCAAAGTTTCGGAGATGAGGTGTTCGCGCCGAGAGATCAAAATGTAGATCCCCTCATCGTGAATCTCGCTGTCCCGCTTCTTGGCGAGCGCGTTGATCGAGCGCTTCCGCTCGTCTTCGGTGGACTGTTTGGTGAGGCCGGGAATCGCCTGGATCGTCTCGATCACCACGGGAACGCCGGTGGACTGTTCGATTTCCTCGAGGCGGCGTTCGGCCTTTTCGACCGCGTCGATACTGAACATCCTGCCGGTATCACGGACTGCCGAAGCCCTTGCCGGGGCCGCGACCGTGAAGGCGATGAGCGCCAGAGGTATTGCAAGCAGCCATCTAGGTGTAGCCATCATCCAGTTATCCTCTCGAACGTGGAACTTTCGATCAGCAGTGATTTTTCGGCGAAGATGACCAGGGTTTAGACTTCCAGGCCACGTCGCCATGGCGTAGGGGACGGAATCAGGGGTTCAGCCTCTCCAGGACTGTTCGTTAACCGTCGCGTTTTCTCGCGGGAAATCGCAGTTCAGGCATCATTCATCGAATCCGACTCGAGATTGGCTTTCAAGTCTCGGCGATGTCGGAGAAACGCGTGATGGCCACTACGTCGTCGAGGCGAACCAGGACACGTTCGCGGTTCCGGCGGATGCCGAGGCGTACCGAATCATAGACGTACACTTCGCGGGTTGCTGTGCTGTCACGAAAATCGTGGAGGTCGGCGTCCCGCATTTCGAGATAGCCCCCGTCATATGCGACGAGCGTGCCGAGGCAGACGTAACTGGACTTGAAATCGACGACAACGGTTTGCCCCAGCAAGGGTTCCAGAAAGGGCTCGGACTCCCGCGATATCATGGTAGATGCTCTTGAGACACAGGGAATCGATAGGGAATCACCGCGCGACGCGCTGACATCCGGCCGCGCGAAGTCGCCTTGACGAATTCTAGGGCCTGGTCTACCTTGCCGCCACCATTTCCAGCGGAATCGGTCATTTCCTTTCCCAAATCCGTCGGGTCATTATGTACTCCGGCGACGACAAAAGGTTCCAGGGCACATGACGACCAGCACTCGGCGAATCCTGACCACCGGGCTGTCTATTGTATCGACACTCGGCCTGGCGATGAGTGTCCAAGCATGGCCGGAAGACCCGTCTCCCGCGGATCCGCCGATCGGAGCGGCACCGGCCGTCCGCGAAGAATTCCTGCTCTTGACCGACGGACGATTGATCCAGGGTGTGATCTCGAGAGAGGGATCGGTCTACGTCCTGAAGAAGAAAATCGGGGTCATGAGATTCCCCAAGAAACTGGTCGAGGGGGCCTATGGGTCTCTGAGGGAAGCCTATCAGCACAAGCTGGCGCAACTCCCCGAGGAGGATCCGGCCGAACGGCTGAAGCTGGCCAGGTGGTGCATGAGCAATAACTTGACGGCCGAGGCCAAGGCGCAACTCATGAAGGTTCTGGATCTCAGTCCCGACCATGGGCCGGCCCAGGCAATGCTCAGCAAGCTCGAACTCTCGGACACCTCTCCGACGGGCCGCATCGATCCGGAGATCCGGCAGACCGCCGCAGAGGAAGTCGCCGAGGACAAGCCCGGAGCTCTCGACTCGGCCGTCTTGAGGGGTGCCGAGCGCGGAATGGGGATCTCCCGGTTGCCCGTGATCTTCGACCTGCCCCGTCCCCTGGCGATCCGGCGTGCCGACGAGTTCGCGCGGTTCATTCATCCCGTGCTGCAACTCAAGTGCGCCAAATGTCATAATGCAGGATACGAGGGACCGTTCCAGCTCGTTCCCGTCGCGAATAGCCGACAACTGACCCAGGATGCCCTCCGGGCGAACCTGGATGCGACCCTCCGGCTGATCGATCCCGAGAACCCATCGAAAAGCGAGTTGCTGTCCAGTACGCTCCGGCCCCATGGCTCGGGTCCGAGAAAGCGTCCGATCTTCGAGGGTTCCAATAATCGATTTTACCAGATCCTCGCGTTCTGGGTGAACAACCTGAGTCCCCAGTCATCGCGGGTCGACTCGGCCGTCAAGCCCGCATCCGGCCGCTCCGATGGGGATTCGGAGCGATTCGCCGCGGACCGGAGTCGTCCCGGAGGCGCTTCGCTCGAGGCCGCCATGCCGGGACTGGCACCTTCCCCCGGTCGGGGCATGAAGCCCGACACTTTCGATCCGAAGATGAATCCGGCATTTCGATTCAAGCCGGGCCAGGGGTGGGAATCCGAGGACCTGATGAAGGCCGACCCGGCGGAATTCCCGATTCCTTACATGCTCGGCGGACCCAAGCCGACCTCCTCGACGAAGACCACGATACCCAAGCCGAGGTCCGCCGCATCACAATCCGCGTTGAAATCCTCGATGAGCGGATTGACCGCCACAACGAAAGGCAAGGCGGCATCCGGGACGGTCGAAGCGGACAAGGCCGAGTCCGAGAACGCGGGCGATATGCTGCCAGCCCCGACCGACTCCGTCGCGAAAAAGACGAGGAAGCCGGCGAAAATCGACCCGGCGATCCTGGAAAAGCTACTCCAACGCAATGCCGACCGCTCGCCCGGGCAATGAGCTTGTCGGGTGCATGATACGGAGGACGACGGCCGAGAATGCTCAAGAGATTGCTAGCTCATCGACGGAGACCGTGAAATTGTCGATGCCGACGCGAAGGTGTAAGCTATTCAGTGTCGGCCGGATTCGTAGGGGCTCAGCAGCCCGGCAGCGGATCGTTCTCGCCGACCGGAAGAGGTGAGCCTGTGTCGGCGCGGTTCCTGCTTACAGTCTTCGATTCGGTCTATCTCGTGAGTTTGACCGCCTGGGTCGGCAGCATTTTGTTCTTTTCATTCGCCATCGCCCCGATCATCTTCAACGTGCTCGGAGCCGAATCCGGGGCGAAATTTGTCCGCGCCTTGTTTCCGCGATACTACCTCTGGGGCGCTGTCTCGGGCTCGCTGGCGTTGCCCGCGTTCGTGGCCGGCCCGCTCTGTTTCCGGGAGTATCGCGGAATCGGCGTGGCCGTCCAGTCCATGGCAATCCTGGCCAGCATCTTGATCATGCTCTACGGCGCGAATTCGCTGGTGCCCGAGATCAACCGGGCTCGGGATGCGGGGCCGGCCGGACACGATCGGTTCGTGCGCCTGCATCGCCGATCCGTCTGGCTGAATTCCGTCGTCCTGATCGTCGGGATCGGTCTGCTGGTGTCCTTCGCGGCCCGACCGGTCCCACGGTCTGCCGGCATCGTCGAGCTGACGCCCACCGAACGAGCCGGCTACGATGCCGCAGTCAGCCGGATCATCGAAGATGTCGAGGTGCGGCACGGCCTGCGGCCGAAACGCGTGCCGGATGCCGGCGAAACCCCGAAATCGGGACCTCGGATCGACGACGAAGTCGTCAAAGAAATCGAGTCGTACTACGAGCGACCAAACCGTTCGAGTGCCCTCGGATCGGACGCGACGGCTAAGGGGAGGGGGCGGACGATCGAACCCCCTGACGATACGCTCCGGCCGCCACACCCTGGCGGACCATGAGATGATTAACGTAGACTCTCAAGATCGCGCGAGAAAGCATGTGACATGGTCGGACCGCGTGAGCCATCCTCCTCGCCATGCCCAGGGATCCAGCCGACGATGACGGCCGACCCCCAGAGCACCTCGATCGAACCCCTCCCCGACCTCAACCGTCGGAACCGGTCCGAGCGCCTCCTGGCGGCTCTGGCACGATTCGCCCGCGTCGTCGCGGTCTCGCACGTCAATCCCGACCCCGATTCGCTCGGGAGTATGATGGGCATCAAGGCCTTGATCGAGGCCTGTCAACCGGGCAAGCCGGTCATCCTGACCGTCGACGGCATGATCGCCCGTTCGGAAAATCGGGCCATGGTGGAACTGCTCCGCATTCCCCTCGTCCCGGTCGAGACGGTGAACGTCGACGCGGAAACCGCGGTCGTCATGGTCGACACCCAACCCTATACCGGCCGAAGGTTCAGCGAAGCGGCCATGCCGCACGTGGTCATCGACCACCATGAGACGGGCGGCATCCTCGACGGCGTGTCATTCCGGGATATTCGCACCCACCTCGGCGCGACGAGCACCATGGTGACCGGCTATCTCCTCGAACAGAAAGTCGTGGTACCTCCGACCCTGGCGACGGCACTGCTCTACGGGATCGACTCGGAGACGATGGGCTATCCGCGAGAGGCCAGCTCGCTGGATGACGGCGCCCTCATCTGGCTCTTTCCGCGTGCCGACAAGGACCTCCTGGCCCAGATTCGCAACCCCAAGCTGCCCCAGAGTCATTTTGCCACATTCCATCATGCACTGACCAATGCCTTTCTTTACGATCAGCTGGTCGTCAGTTGGTGCGGCGTGGTGACTCAGCCGGATATCGTGGCGGAGATCGCGGATTTCTTCATTCGATTCGACCAGGTGAACTGGTCGCTGGCCGCGGGGGTTTTCGAGGGGCAGATGAAGCTCTCGCTCCGGGCGGATCAACTGGGCAGCCGAGCGGGAGAGATCCTGCACACGGTCGTCGAGGGCCTGGGAAATGCAGGTGGCCACGACAAGCGAGCCGGCGGGGCGTTTCCCCTGACCGACGACTCTCCGGGGACGCTGGAGGCCATGCTGAGCACGATCCGTCATCGTCTCCTCGATCAATTGCACATCGACGAGCACATCGGTCACCGGCTGCTTCCTGCATGCCCGGTCATCCAGGCACCTTGAGCAGGATGGCCGCCCGCCCCGATCCTCTGACACTTGCCGTCCCCGGCATGAGAGATGTACAGTGTCTTCAGTCTTCCACGCTCCGGAACGAAGCGACGAAGCGGGCAATGATCCATGATCGCGAGGTGTGCCAACTGACGATGAGGCCGACCCCCGAATTGCCGTCTCTCGAAGTCTATATGCTGGGGCTGGTCGACTTCGTGGAGGTCCAGCAACTTCAGCGTCGGATTGTTTACGAACTGGGTGAATCGGGAGGGGCGACATTGATCCTCTGCGAGCACCCGCCCACGATCAGCATCGGCCGATCGGGTAGTCGTGCCCACATCGCCTCCGACGACGACGCACTCCGGGGTCTGGGCGTCAGGGTCTTCTACGTCAATCGCGGCGGCGGTTGCATCCTCCATGTGCCTCAGCAACTCGCTGCTTACCTGGCGATGCCGCTCAATGTCCTCGGACTGAGCGTCCAGCAATACACGGATCGATTACACGCCATCATCGTGGGCGTCCTGGAGGAGTTCGATCTCATCGGGACCCTGCGGCCGGAGTTTCCCGGCGTCTTCTCGGGACAGTCGCGGATCGCGACAGTCGGCGTCGCGGTCAATCGCTGGATCGCCTATCATGGAATGACGTTGAACGTTGGCCCGTATCTCGAACTGTTCGACGTACTGGAGGAGCCCGGCATCGACGGATTGCCGATTCGCCATACGTCGATGGAGTCCCGCCGTCAGCGTCAGACACCGATGTCGAAGGTACGCGAGTCGGTCCTGCGTAAAGTCGAAGAAGCATTCGGGCTGGAACGGCATCACCTGTATACCGACCACCCCCAGATCAAGCGGAAGGTGCCCGCCCATGTTTACGCTCCCAGTCCTGGATGAAGTGCCGGCGCGGGCTGTCGAGGAGAAGAAATTCGAGGGCGGCGAGGGTACCGGCGTCGGTCTCGATGGCCAGGTCAAGCCTCGTCGTCTCCCCGAGTGGCTGAAGCGACCGATCCCGGCATCGGGAGGGATGTCCTTCACCCGGAAACTTGTCGAAGAACTCGGACTCGAGACCGTCTGCGAGAGTGCCCGGTGCCCGAACCGATCCGAGTGCTGGACTCGCCGGACGGCCACGTTCATGATCCTGGGCGACGTCTGCACCCGCCCTTGTGGCTTCTGCGCGGTGAAACGGGGTCGGCCGGACATCGTCGCCGTCGACGAGCCGGAACGACTGGCCGAGGCCTGCCAACGGCTGGGACTCCGGCACGTCGTGATCACTTCGGTCACCCGCGACGACCTGCCCGATGGCGGCGCGGAGCATTTCCGCCGGTGCGTGCTGGAAGTCCGGCATCGGACCGGGGCCACGATCGAGATCCTCACGCCCGATTTCGATGGACGGAACGACCTGGTGGACGTCGTCCTGTCGGCCCGGCCCGAGGTCTTCAATCACAATCTGGAGACCGTGGCCCGGCTCCAGCAGAAGGTCCGTCGAAAGAGCCGATATGACGTGAGCCTCTCGGTGCTGGCCCACGCCAAGAAGTCGAGTCCCACGACGCGGACCAAGAGCGGACTGATGCTGGGCCTCGGCGAGACGACGGAAGAACTCCTCGAGACGATGTCCGACCTGCGCGCCGTCGGCTGTGACCTGCTGACGCTCGGCCAGTACCTCCAGCCAACCCCCGAGCACCTACCCGTCATCCGCTATCTTCCGCCGGACGAGTTCGAAGAACTGGGCCGCCTGGCACGTCAGCTCGGGTTCGCCGACGTGGCGAGCGGGCCTTTCGTGCGGTCCAGCTACCACGCCGATGAGATGGCCCGGATCCCCGAGTCGTCGCTGTCTTTCGCCGCGATGGACGGATCGGTCGCCGATGAGTGAGTCGGTCAGATCCCCAGCACGCGATCGCGTGCGGTGACTTCCCATTGACCGACAAGCTGGCCGTCCTCGATGACATAGGCTCGACGGTGAAGTGCGACCGTGGGGCAGATGTGCGTCGGTACGGCGAGCAGGGGGGTCCCGATCGGGATGCTATCCGCGGTGGGCGTCTCGATCACAAGGTGTTCCTCGCTGTGGCCGACGGGACGTACATCATCGAGATCGAGGATTCTTGCCCGGGGGCCGGACGGGTCGGCGGCAACGGCCTTGTGACCGAGGTCCAGGCAGAGACGTCCGGGGCGAGGATGGCTGATGACCCGTGTCAGGAGCAGGGCGGCCGGCGTGAAGTTGAGGTCCGGATACTTGCTGGAATAGCCGTCATCGTACAACACCGGGGTACCGGGCGAACATTCCACGCCCGGAAGATCCAGTTCCGCGTGGATCGGAAACGTCGGTGTCCCTCCCAGGACCATCCGGGGCACGGACATGCCGAGTTTGAGAATCCGGTCCCGCAGGGCCAGTGTCCGCTCGATGCCTTCCTGCGCCGACCGTCTGCGCTCGTCGCGGTCGGTGTCGTGGATGTGACCGTCATAGGCATGGAGGCCGTCGACCACCAGGTTCGGAAGCCGGTCGACCAGCGCGTACAGCTCCGCGGCGGACTTACCCGGCTCGATACCCGTTCGGCCCATCCCGATTTCCAGATCCAGGAGGACCGGGACCGACCGCTCGAGCCCTTCCGCTGCGGCCGAGAGCGCCCGTGCGGAGTCAGGGTGATCGACCGTTGCGCGGAAGGTTGTATGACGGTAGCCACGGACCAGGTGCGCGAAGCGTTTCAGGTTCGGTCCGGTCAGCGGATAGGAGAGGAGCAAGTCCGAACCACCCGCCGCCGCCACCATTTCGGCCTCGGCGATCGTCGCGCACTTGTGCTTTCGGATGCCCATCGATTCGGCCATCCTGACGATCTCGGCCATCTTGTGCGTCTTCACATGAGGTCGCAGGCGCTCCGCACCCTGAGCCATCGCGATCATGTCCTGGAGGTTCCGCCGCACCAGGTCGCGATAGATTAAGAGGCCTGGACTGAGCAGTTCGGAGGTGTCTCGAAGGGCATAACGCGGATCCATCATGGTGTGTTTTCTCCGTCGGGTGGCGCGTCGTTCTGTATCAAGTAGCATAACTCAGGCCGGCCAGGATCGCGAGTCGACTCGATCCGGTGTCTCGTCCAGCCAACACTTGATGTTTCGGGAGTCGTTTTCCAGAATGCGAATGATCTCGCTCGATCCTGGTGATGGCACCGTTACGAAGCAGCAGCGTATCGAATCAGGGAGAAAAACCGATGAAGATCCAGCGACGTCCGGTTCGGATCGCCACGGTCTCGCATCGCCCGACGGTCGGCGCGGATGGCGTGGACAAGATGGAAAAGCTCATGAAAGAGGTGGACCGGTGGCTCGACCGGGCATCGCGGATGGGCGCGGAGCTCGTGGCGTTCCCCGAGATCTACCCGCAACTCGCGCTGGCCGACCCGTATCACCATGCCGAGCCGAGCGACGGCGGTACCATCGACCGGGTCCGTGAACTGGCAAAGCGGTATAGGATGATCATCATCTGGCCGAGGGTCGAATACGAGCCCAGCCGCGGCCTGCGCAACACGTCGATCCTCGTCGATCGATCGGGCGAGATCCTCGGTCGGTACGACAAGATGTTCCCGACGGTAGGCGAACTGGAGAAGGGCATCGTCCCCGGCACCAAGGTCCCCGTCTTCGAGACCGATCTGGGTCGCGTCGGGATGATCATCTGCTTCGACATGAACTTCCAGGAAGTCCGGACGGAGCTCCGACGTGGCAAGCCCGATCTGGTCGTTTTCTCGTCGATGTATCGGGGCGGCCTCCAGGCCCTGGCCCTGGCCTTCGAGCTAGGCGCGTTCGTCGTGACTTCCGTGACGAGCGAACTCGGGCTGATCGTCGACCGATGCGGCCGGATCATCAAGGAGTCGACCTACGAGGCGCTGGCCGTGGCCCCGGTTAATACGAACAGCGTCGCGCTCCACATGGATTTCAACTGGGGCAAGATGGATGCGATGCTCGCCAAGTACGGTCCGTCTCTGACGTTCGACTATCACACCCGCGAGGCGTTCTATGTCATCGAGTTCGCCGGTGATCGCGATATCCGTGAGCTGGTCGACGAGTTCCAGCTCGAGACCGCCGACGCCTACTTCGAGCGTTCACGACGTCGGCGGGCGGAGTCGCTGGCCAGGTTCGACAAGGCGAAGACCGTTCGAGACTCCAGGGATGGGCTCGGAAAAAGCTGATGCCTGAGCCTGTCGAATTCTGAGGGTTCTCGCCGATCGCCACCCTGAAATCCGGGGCCGGGCGGCTCAGGG
Organism: Isosphaeraceae bacterium; assembly: GCA_052148775.1. Taxonomy (GTDB): domain Bacteria; phylum Planctomycetota; class Planctomycetia; order Isosphaerales; family Isosphaeraceae; genus CAVZRC01. The sequence continues at coordinate 9,759 of JBKQHM010000389.1, forward strand.
GACGGGGTGCGTTGCGCCATCTGCGAGGGTCGTGAGCCCGCAATTTGAGGGGAAATGGCACCACGGGCATTGCGCTGGTTTGCACTCCTGTGCAACATTTCGACGGGTCGCCCTTCCCGATCTCCGGGGACGGTCGGGAGTTGGCGTCGCATCCACGAACGGTCCGGACGAGACGAGTCGCGGGTGGCAAGACCCCGGTCGTCGTCGCTTTCGGCCGTTGATGACCCGACTCGCCTATTTGATATCCAAACGGACAGCTTGTCATCGTCCCTACCTCGTCGGGAATCGATCGTGCATTAACCGCATACTATTAGAA
>JBKQHM010000390.1:0-38220 GCA_052148775.1 Isosphaeraceae bacterium
CTCGCGCCGACGTTCGACCGCGATGGCCGTGAGCACGGTCTGCGACGCCGTCCGCGATCGGCGGAATTCCATGTAACCTTCAGGAGATCGACGAGATGTCAACCGCTTACAATGTCCCGCATTATCCGGACGACATGGTGCGCGCGAGCCGGAGTGGGTCTCGAGTGCAGGAGAACTGGCCGGAGACCACGGTCCGCGCGGTGGTGGAATCGATCGAGGACTACGCGCGGGCGAAGCCCCTGCCCTTCGCGGCCTGGGCCTTCGGGATCGGGTTCGTCCTGGGCTGGAAGCTGAAGCCCTGGTGATGTCAACGCTCCGTGGTCCGTGGACCGTCGCCCGTCGCGAGAAGCCAGACGGACCACGGGCCAGCCCCGAGGGCCGGAGCATGGCCTTTCCCAACAAGCGGTTCTGGTCGGCGATGAACCTCGGCGGATTGACGGTCCGCGAGGCGGCCGGGCGGACCTGGATGGGGATCGTCGAGCATGAGATCCTGACCCGCGCGGCGGCAATCACCTTCTACGCGATCGCGGCGGTGGTGCCGTTCCTGGCGCTGTTGATCACCCTGACGGCCTACTGCCTCCCGTGGATTCCGATCCGCGCGGATGCCGAGGCGGCGGCCTCGGCTTCCGTCGGGCCCCTCGAGTCGCTCCGCGACCTGATCCCCGGCGATGCCCTGTCGATCGTCGCGCGGGAGATGAGGCGACTCCGGGAGCAGCCGCCGGCCGGGCTCATCTCCTTCGGCCTGATCGCGATCCTCTGGCTGTCGTCGAGCCTGTTCGTCTCGATCATGGACGCGATGAACCGGATCCTGGACGTCGAGGAGAGGCGCCCGCTGTGGAAGCAGCGAGCGATCGCCGTGCTCATGACGCTGAGCCAGGCGGCCATCCTGATCGTCGTCTTCGCGACCATCATCGTCCGGCCCCAGATCCTCGGCTGGCTGGGCCTGAGCCGCGCGGCGGCCGTGCTGGCGACGGCCTTGCACGCCGTCGCGGTCTTCGTCATGATCCTGCTCAGCTTCGCGGTGGCGATGTACTTCGGGCCCGACGCCGACCAGCGCTGGGAGTGGATCACCCCGGGGAGCTTGCTGGGGGCCGTCGTCCTGGTCGGCGTCAGCTATCTCTTCCGCATCTACGTGCAGCACTGGGGCAACTACAGCGCGACCTACGGATCACTCGGCGGCATCGTGGTGCTCATGAGCTGGCTGTGGCTGTGCAGCGTCGAGCTGCTGGCCGCCGCGGAATTGAACAAGGTCATCGAGAACGCCTCGCCCCTGGGGAAACCTTACGGGGAGAAGCACGAACCCTGCGCGGCCCGACCCTGGTCGGGCGTCTGGCCCCGGATCAGGCGGGCCTGGGGGGCCGGCGGCCGGGATGCGGCGCAATAGCCCGGCGAGGAGAGAAGTGGCCCGGGAACGCCGGGCGCGGGATTTTGGCACCTCATTTGCGTTTATCAAAGTCTGTGAGAATCATTCGAGTCAAGGCGTGTCGCCTTTGACCGTTCTCCCGGACGTTTCCAGATACGAGAAATCAAGAGAGGTGCTCCGATGCTTAGCTGGGCTCTCACTTTCCTGGTCATCGCCCTGATCGCCGGTGTCCTGGGGTTTGGCGGGGTCGCCGGGACGGCGTCCTGGATCGCACAGGTCCTGTTCGTGCTGTTCCTGGTACTGTTCATCGTCTCGCTGGTCATGGGCCGCACGCGTACGCCGGTCGTCTGACCCCGAGACGGGCGTTGCTCCGGCCTGATCCGATCCTGGTGTTCGGGCCGAGGCGACGTCGGAAAGTCAACCACATCATCGAGGGAACCTGGCCTCGCCGGAGCGGTGGGCCAGATCCGGGCGGACGAGGGGAACCCGCCTGATATGAGGCCGAGCCAGCCTGCGACGGGCTCCTTCATCCTTTCCGCCCGATCACGATCCGCTATCGCCGGCTCCCGATTGAACACGCCATCCCCGCGATCCTGATAGATGCAAGACCAGGCGGCCTTTCCGGTTTCGGATGATTGATTCGTCCGGGAAGGCCGCCTGGTCTGGCGCGCGGTCAGGTCGCCGCCGGAACTTCGTTTTCCGTGCGGATGGTTATCGAATGAATCGGATTTCAGGGGATTCCATCAACGCCAGAGTGCTGAACGCTCGGACCGAAGAAGGCTCATACGAGCCCGACGCGCCAGCGAGTGGATTAATAATCCCTCCGGAATTCACTTGCTGGCGCGTCGGGCTCGTATGGGTTCGATGCAATCATCCGGTATGCAACGCGATTGCTACGCGCCCTATGAGAATTCTGGCACCCGGCGACGAAGGTCGGCATCGAGCTCTCCGCGGCGATCGAGCATCGCGCGGTACCACTCGAGTCGGGCGCGGAAGTGTCGGGATAGCAGACGATGTTCGGCGACGTAGCGATAGGCATTGTCGGCGAGGATGCGGCGGTACGGGCCGTCGTGGATCAGCCGTTCCAGCATCGCCGCGAAATCGTCGAGCGAACGGTAGATCAGGCCGGTATGGCCGGACCGGATCGTGCGATCGTAGACGGTCGGACTGGAGAGCGCCACCACGCCGTGTGCCGCACACTCGATGAACTTGAGGTCCGACTTGTGCCGGTTGAATCGTGTCGGCTCCAGCGGCAGGAGCGCGATGTCGGCAGAATGAAGGATGTTCTTGTATCGGTCGTACGGGCAGAGCGGCTCGAATGCCTTGTAGGGGGTCGTCAGGGCATCGAAGAACGCCCGGTCGTAGACGACCTGGACCCGTACGCGATCGCCGTGCGTCGAGAGTACGCGGTTGAGGACCGGCAGGATCGGCGCCCAGTCGGCCTCGCGGTTCAGGGCCCCGAAGAAGATCGTGACCGGGTCGAGATCGGTGCGGTTGGCCGGGCGTGGGGGCGGCAGGGCGGCGACATGGTTGGAGAAGACCATGATGTGGGGATTGTAGGGGCGGAGCGCCTCCGCCATGACCTCGGTCGACGTCTGGAGGCAGTGGCAACCGCGCAGGGCCAGGAAGTCGGTACGCGCCAGGTCCGCGAAATGGCCGGGGTCGTCGTCGAACTCGCCGACGATGAGATACCCGCTCTCGAGGAGGGCGCGTTGCAGCCTCAGGTGGTCGGCGCGGGGGATGATCACCCGCTGCTGGAGGAAGACCTTCGCCTCGCCGGGCCGGGTCTTGCCCAGTTCGTCGAACTGGACGCCCGTCCCGCTCAGGACGCGGATGCCCGGGATCGTGGCGAGGAATGCCGCCGGCTCGCGGATGCGAACGTCGCTACTGATCGCCGAGCCGAGGATCGACCAGATCAGCATGCGCCGGGGTTCGGCCGTTTCGCGGACGGCCCGGACCAGGTACTCGGTCGCCCGGGTCTGGGCGGCGAAGGTCGATGCGTCGATCCCAAGGGCTCGGACGGCCGGTGCCATCACATGCTGGAATTTGTCGAACTCGAGGTCGGGTCGCCACCGCGGTACGATCTCGAAGATGGTGAGGCCGGCGCGGGCGAATAGATCCTGGATGCCCGAGAGCGTGAAGAGCCGCAAGTCGATGCGGTCGGGCGGCCATTCCGATCGGTATTCCCATCGGCCCCTCAGCAGGTCGACCAGCATCGCATAGTGTTGTACGTTGGGGATGGAGGCCAGGATCTGCCCGCCCACACGGACCCATTGCGACAGTCGCGCCAGCACGCCCCAGGGGTCGATCATGTGCTCGAGTGCGTCGGCGAAGACCAGGCAATCGACGACCGGTTCGGCGTCGGGGAGTCCGAGCGCCGAGGGCAAGATCGTACCGGGGTCGCCGACGGCCACGCGATCGATGCGCCTGGCTGTCTCCGCGATCCGTGCCGCCTCCGCCTCCTTTTCGATGCCCAGGTAGCGAGCATCCGGATTGATCCTCCGGTACGCGTCGGCCAAGGCCCCGGCGCCGCAGCCCACATCCAGCACGATCCTTGCGTCGACCGGCATGCGCTGCAAGAGCTCGAGATTGACGTGAAGGGTCATGTCGGATGAAACCTTGCAATACGGGTCAAGGGCTGGTCTGCCGGGCGCATGGCCGTCGTGGATACCTGAGGACCAGTTTCTCACGAGGATGCCCGTCCGGCGAGTGGGATCGGGGGATTTGGCCTGAGGTCCCGGCGATCGAGTCCGCCTCATCGGGCACGTCGCAAAGTCAGGCTTTCCGGGTCCGCCGCGACGCGTCATGTTATGGCGAGTGCAAATGCGATCTCTCGAGGGGTCCTCCAGGGCGTGTCGGCATTGAAACCCGATCGCGGTCCTTGGTTTCCGGCACTCGCGATACCGATAGCGTCGTTGTTTAATAAATCTCGGAACTCATCAAGAATTTTCTTGACATCCGGATCTGACAGAAGTAGATTTTCGGTCGGTAGTGCAGGCTATCTAGACATATTACGAAGACAGCCGGTGGAGAGAAGTATCGTTCTAGCGGGGGTTTTCACCGCGACTTGTCCTCCTTGCATCTCTCGATGAGGCACGATCTCGGGACCGGTCCCAATCGCGCGGATTGCGGTTTCGTGGTCTTCGGAGTGATGCAATCGGTCGTATTGAGCGTTGGCCATGCGTGCCCTTGAGCAAAGTGTGGCCGTGTTCTGTTGCGCGCATGATTTGAGGACCGCCGTCGGGCGTGAGGTTGCGCTAGAATCTGGCGTACGAGTCCATTGATGCAGTGGTCGGGCATTCGTGAGAGTGCGTTTGCAATCTATGGATGTCGTTTTGTTGTTGTGCCGATGTTCAGTGTAGGCTGAGATTGTGCAGTCGTGCCAAGCTTCGAGCTTAGAGCGTGATATGAACCATCCGCTCGGATTTCCCGGCCTTTTTTCTGTAGGCGGCCCTCGCGGCCTCACAGAGGCCGCCTAGAGAAGAAGTGAACTTCATAACACCCTCTAGGGGCATGGGGCGACTCGACGTGGTTTCTGTTTTTTCGAACGGCAGTTCTCCCGATCTGATCGAGGGCCGGCCGTTGGAGCCGAAACGAGTCCTGAGAGCCCGGCCCCGCCCCGCGGAGGACAGTATTAATTTCTCCGAATTTATTAATTGCTAGATCTTGTTGCGATTTTGATGGACATGCAACTCGGAAATGACGCCTATTTCCGTTGTTCGATCATGTCCGGTCTAGCAAGAGTTGTGGTACGTGCCTCGGGCGGACCCTCGGGTGCGAACGTGGGAGGGAATGCGCGCTCGGTCCGCCGTGCGATGTTGTGAACGTACACCGTTATTGCAACTTCCGAGGTAGGGAAACGCAGGCATCATCTCCATCCTCTTCTCCGTCCTCTTTCCGGGAGGTCCCTCATGCGTCGTCAGCCAGATCATCGCGGTTTCACCCTGATCGAGCTTCTGGTGGTCATCGCCATCATCGCGGTCCTGATCGCGCTGTTATTGCCCGCCGTCCAGGCGGCCCGCGAGGCGGCCCGCCGCGCCCAGTGCGTCAACAATCTCAAGCAACTGGCGCTGGCGTGCCACAATTACAACAGCACCTTCAGCACGTTGCCGGCCAACCTTTATCTGCATCCCTGCTACGCGACCAACACCTATTACTGGAACAATTCGAGCTGGATCGTGTTCCTGCTGCCTTCGATGGAGCAGCAGCCGCTCTATAACGCGATCAACTTCAGTTACATGTACGGGACGTACCAGATCTGCAACTGGGGCCAGGGCCTGGGTCTGGCGAACATGTCGGTCCGGCAGACTGTGATCAATTCGCTGCTCTGCCCGTCCGACCCGAGCCCGTCCACGGACTATAACAACTCGGACGAGGTCTGGAGCCAACTGGCTGCGGGGACTTCCTACGTGGGTAACGTCGGCGACAATTGCCTGGCCTGCGGGGCCAATGCGGGCCAGCAGATCTTCTGCTCCTCGCAGGGTTACTATTGCCGCGGCACGCAACTGGGCGACCCGAGCAACACGTCCCTCCCGGTCCAGCCCTCCTCCGGCACGGGGATCTTCTGGCGGGAGGATTGGGGTATTCCCCTCCAGGCGATCACCGACGGCACCTCCAATACCTTCCTCGCCGGCGAGCAGATCCAGATGGTGACGCTGTGGAATGAATGGGTCGAGGCCAATGCGACGGTTGGCTCGACCGCGGTCCCGCTGAACTACCTGGCGCCGGGCGTGGCCATCCAGCAGGGTCTGGGCAGCATCGTGGTGGCGACCGGGGCGAGCGACATCGGGACCTGGTATCACTGGTACAGTTTCCGGAGCATGCACCCCGGCGGAGGCAATTTCGCCCTGTGCGACGGCTCGGTCAAGTGGATCAAGAGTTCCATCAGCATGCCCATCTACCAGGCCCTGAGCACGCGGGCGATGGGCGAGGTGATCTCCTCGGACTCGTATTGAGGCGCGGTCGACGGGACCGGGCGCGGGCCGCATCGCGCCGCGATCGGCGGCGGCCCGCAACACCCTTTTACTCTTGCGGAGATCATCCTGTGAAGCGATTGGAAATGCACGCCGGCCCCGGAGTCGGAGTCCGCGCCGGCCTCGTTGCGTTCGTGGCCCTGGCGTTCATCCCGCTGGCCTGCGGGCCGTCGGGGCCGGAGATGGCCAAGGTCTCAGGGAAGGTGACGTATAAGGGCAAGCCCGTGATGAAGGGGACGGTGACGTTCGTCGCGACCAATCCCACCCGCCACAACGCCGTCGGCCAGCTCGATCCGAACGGATCCTACCGGCTCCAGACCGAGCAGCCCGGCGACGGTGCCGAGGTCGGCGACTATGACGTGACCGTCTATTCTCACGACGATGTGATCCTCGACTACACGCCGAAGGTCCCCGTCCCGCCCAAGATCCTCACGCCGGAGAAGTACGAGAACCCGAAGACTTCGGGCTTGAAGCGGACCGTGAAGAGCGGGTCAAATACATTTGACCTCGAATTGACCGATTGAGGCGCAGTCGGCCGGGATCGTCCCACCCCTCAGGCGCCTCGAGGCGGCGAGGGGTGGTTCGTTGCCCGCTCGAACTTTCTCCGGGCGGGAACGGCCGACCCTCGAGGCCCTACCAGCCGCGGAGTCTGTGATGGCAACTCAGAAGGCGGAGCCTGGCCCTCGGACCGCCGCGATCCGTCAATCGCTCGCGGCCCTGGCCGGGATGTTGATGAGCCTGCTCGCCCTGGCGGGGACGGTCGCCGGCGATGAACCGTCGGGACGAAAGCCGGTCGATTTCGCCCACGACATCGCACCGCTGATCAAGGCCCGATGCGCCGAGTGCCACACCGATGGCAAATATAAGGGCTCGTTCTCGCTCGACACCCGCGAGTCGGCGCTCAAGTCGGAGGCGATCGTCGCGGGGAAGAGCGGCGAGAGCGAGTTGCTCGAACGGATCACGTCCGCCGACCCCGAGTTCCGCATGCCACCCAAGGGGGACCGGCTCACGGCCGAAGAGGTCGGACGGATCGCGGCCTGGATCGACCAGGGCGTCCCGTGGCAGGATGGGTTCACGTTCAAGCGGCCCGCTTATATCGCCCCGCTGAAGCTGCGACGCCCCGTACTGCCCGCGGCCCGTCGGGGTCGCGATCACCCCATCGACCGGATCATCGACGCCTATCTCGCCGCGCGCAAGATCAAGCCGCCCGAACCGCTGGGCGACCCGGCCTTCGCGCGCCGGTTGTTCCTCGACGCGATCGGCCTGCTGCCGCCGACGGAGGAGCTCGAGGCGTTCGCGGACGACTCGGCTCCCGATAAACGAGCCCGGCTGGCCCGCCGCGTCCTCGGCGACCGTCGCGCGTATGCCGATCACTGGATGACTTTCTGGAACGACCTCCTGCGCAACGACTACGCCGGGACCGGTTACATCGACGGCGGCCGCAAGCCGATCACCGGCTGGCTCTATCAGGCGCTGATCGACGACAAGCCTTATGACCGGTTCGTGCGCGAGCTGATCAGCCCCTCGTCGGAATCGGAGGGGTTCATCAAGGGGATCAAGTGGCGGGGACGGGTCAACGCCAGCCAGGTCCGGGAAGTCCAGTTCTCGCAGAACGTCTCGCAGGTGTTCTTCGGGATCAACATGAAGTGCGCCTCGTGCCACGACAGCTTCATCGACCGCTGGAAGCTCGTCGATGCCTACGGATTGGCGGCCGTGATCGCCGAGGAGCCGCTGGAGATCGCCCGCTGCGACAAGCCGACGGGCCAGATCGCCGCGCCGAGGTTCCCCTGGCCCGAGTTGGGGACGATCGACGCCGCCCAGCCGCGGGCCAAGCGACTCGAACGATTGGCCGGCCTGGTCACCCACCCGGATAACGGCCGGTTCCCCCGGACAATCGCCAACCGGATCTGGCAGCGTTTGATGGGCCGAGGGATCGTCCACCCGGTTGACGTGATGGCCAACGAGCCCTGGAGTGAGGACCTGCTGGAATACCTGGCCAGCTACCTGGTCGACCATGGCTATGACCTCAAGGCACTGATCGAGCACATCGTCGAGTCTCGGGCTTACCAGTCGAGACCGGTGGTTGCCTCGGAGGCGGATGGCGCGGACGGCTACGTGTTCCGGGGTCCGACAGTCAAGCGGATGACGGCCGAGCAGTTCCTCGACGCCGTGTGGTGGGTCACCGGCACCGCCCCGTCCAAGGCCGATGCGAGTGTCCACCCGTCCTGCGAGGCGGTCGCGCCGGAGCACCGGTTCGTCCGCGCGGCGCTGGTCAAGTCCGACCCGCTGATGCGATCGCTGGGACGGCCGAACCGCGAGCAGGTGGTCACTACGCGCAGTGATGTGCTGACGACCCTGGAGGCCCTCGACCTGTCCAACGGGCAGGTCTTCAATGATATCCTCGCCCGGGGCGCCGGCAGCCTGCTGAGATCGAAGGCCACGCCCGAGACGATCTATTTGCGAGCGCTGGGGCGCCGGCCGACGGCCGACGAGCTGGCGGCGGCCCGCGAACTGCTGGGGTCGCCGCCGACGCCGGAGGGCCTGGCCGACCTGCTCTGGGTGGTGTTCATGCTCCCCGAGTTCCAACTGATCCGATAAGGAGGCGAAGCAAGGTGAGAACGCGCGATCCCCTTTCGGGAGAGACCTGGAGCCGCCGCGACTTCCTCCGCGGCATGAACGCTGCGGCACTGGCCGCGCTGGCCGCGGGCGAGCCCCGGTTGGTCCGCGGCGCCGAGCCGATCAAGCATCCCGAGCCCACGGCCGACACGCTCATACTGATCTGGCTGGCCGGCGGCATGGCCGCGCCCGAGACGTTCGATCCCAAGCGGTACACGCCGTTCGAAATCGGCGTCCCCTCCGAGAAGATCCTCTGCACGTTCCCGGCGATCGACACGGCGTTCGACGGCGTGAAGATCTCCGAGGGCCTCGAGCACGTGGCGAAGGTGCTGGACCGGGGCACCCTGATCCGCTCGCACGTCGTGGCCGACCTGGGGAATATCCTTCACTCGAGGCACCAGTATCACTGGCACACCGGGTACATCCCGCCGCAGACCGTGGCCGCCCCCCACCTGGGGGCGTGGATCGCCAGGCTCCGCGGCCCGAAGGACCCGGCGATCCCGGCATTCATCAACATCGGCCAGCGCCTGGAGGGGCACGGCGAGGTCGAGGAGCTCAAGGCGTTCACGACGGCCGGGTTCTTCGGCAGCGAGTACGGCCCGTTCAACCTCCCCTACCCCATGGACGCCATCGCCGCCGTGCGACCGCCCAAGGGGGTGACCCGCGACCGCTTCGCCCGTCGCGAGAAGACCTACCGAGAGTTGATCAAGGAGAGCCCCCTGGCCAGCCTGGCGAGCGACTATCACCAGGAATCGGTCGTGCGCGCGATGGACAACGCCTACCGATTGCTCAACTCGCCGAACCGCGATGCCTTCGACCTCTCCAAGGAGCCGAAGGAGAGCTTCGACCGATACAACACCGGTCGGTTCGGTCAGGGCTGTCTGCTCGCCCGCCGGTTGACCGAGGCCGGCGCACGTTTCATCGAGGTGACGACCGAATACGTCCCCTTCCTGAGCTGGGATACGCACGAGAATGGCCACGCGACCTACGCCGAGATGAAGAAGCAGATCGACCGCCCGATCGCCCAGCTCATCCTCGACCTCGAGGCGCGCGGGCTGCTCGACCGGACGATCGTCGTGGTGGCCAGCGAGTTCAGCCGCGACATGATGATCGAGGGCGTGCCCGGGAGCACGGCGAGCGACCAGTCGCGGGCCAAGACCGACGTGATGAAGGAGCCGAAACACTACGGCCTGCACAGGCATTTCACCGGATCGGGCTCGGTGTTGCTCTTTGGCGGTGGATTCAAGCGGGGCTTGCTCTATGGAGAGACGGCACCCGAACGGCCACTCCTGACGATCAAGGATCCGATCTCGATCAGCGACCTGCACGCGACACTGTTCACCGCGATGGGGATCTCGCCCCGGACGGCCTTCGATATCGAGAAGCGGCCCTTCTACGCCACGCTCGATGGGAAGGGTCAGCCGGTGAAGGCTTTATTCGCGCGGGGATAGCGTGACGTCTTGCTTCGTGTCGAGGAACATGCGAACCACGGCTTCCCGATCGCCCCATTTCAAGGGGGCGGCGGCGCGAACGGCGGCTGGTGGAGGATCTTGATGGTGTCTGAACCCTCCGTGATCTCGATCGCCTGATCGGCGGCGAGGTCGCGGAAGGTCTGCGTCGCCTTGCTGGTCGGCCAGGAAACCGTCAGCTCGGCGAGGCGGGTCGCATCACGCAGGCCGATCGTCTCGACGAGGCTGTTGCCGCCGAAGCTGGAGTTGTTGCCGACCGTCCGATGGATCGAACGGGTCGCGCCGTCGGGAGGTTTGAGGTCGACGCGGATCTTCGCCCCCAGGGCGGCCCGGTTGGTCTTCGTCCCGACCAGCTTGATCTTCAGCCAGTGGCGGCCCTGCCCGGGGTTTTGAAACAGGGCATTGTACGCCTGGTCGCCGGGCGTCCCCCCGCCCAGCTCCACGAACAGGTCGAGATCGCCGTCGCAGTCCCAGTCGGCGAAGGAGACGCCGTGCCCCTTCTGGAGGTGGCCGGTGCCGGATGACGTGGTGATGTCCTCGAAGCTCGAGCCTTCGACGTTCTTGAACATCATGTTGGGGACCAGGCCCTCGTAGGACATGTCGCCGGTCCCCATGTAGATGTCGAGGAATCCGTCGTTGTCGACGTCCCCAAAGTTCGCCCCCATCGGCGCGATGGCCCGGTCGAGCCCGACCTCGATCGACAGATCGCGGAAGCCATCCGTGCCCAGGTTGCGGTAGAGCCTCGGGCGGCTCGACCCCGGGTGCTTCACTCCCAGGGCGCTGGCGATCACCTCGGCGCACCAGGGGCGGTAATCGTTGACGAACAGGTCGAGGCGTCCGTCATTGTCGTAGTCCCAGAACCAGCAGGCGAAGCTGAAATCACTGCCGGTGACACCCAGTTCCGGCGCGACGTCCCGGAACTTTCCGGCCCCATCATTGTGGTAGAGGCGGCATTCCTGGCCCATGTTCGAGACGAACAGGTCGAGCCGGCCGTCGCCATCGTAATCGCCCCAGGCCGACCCTTTGCCACAACGCTCGTTGACGACACCCGCCGCTTCGGCGACGTCCTCGAACGTGCCGTCGTGGCGGTTGTGATACAGCCGGCATCGGTTGCGACGGTCTCGAGGGGTCGAGGCGGTCTTGGCGCCGGGCGGGAGGTACTCGCCGCAGACGAACAGGTCGACCCAACCGTCGTTGTCGTAATCGCCCCAGGCGGCGGACTCCGTGGCGATCGGCTCGCCCATCCCGCCGGCCACGGTCACGTCGTCGAAGGTCCCGTTCCCCTGATTCCTCAGGAGCGATAACCGCAACGGTTTCTCCCATCCCCCGCGCAACAGCACGACGTCCAGATCGCCGTCGTTGTCGAAATCGGCGCGGGCGACGTTCAGCGCGTAGATCTGGTCGCCGAGGCCGGCCGAGATGGACCGATCTTCGAACGTGCCGTCACCCCGATTGAGGAACAGCGACGCCCCCAGGTCGGCGTCGAGCGAGGTCGTGAACAGGTCGGGCAGGCCGTCGCCGTTGAAGTCGTCGAAGATGCTGCCGCCGGCCAGGTTCGGGCCCCGCGAACCGAGACCGACCCGTGACGCCAGGTTCTCGAACCGACCGACGTCGACCTTGGAGCGGAACCGGTCGGTCGGGATCAGGTATCGCGGCGGGACCTTCTCCGGGTATTCGCCGAGCGTCATGTAGGCGATGTTCAGCAGCCAGAGGACCCGCAGGTCCCTCGGCGACTCCTCGAGGTAGGCGGTGAACCACTTCACCGCCTCGCGCGAACCCGCCTGATTTCGATGGACGGCCTCGCGGGCGATCGGGAAGATGCAACTCGACGGGCCGACGCACTCCAGGCAATTCTCGATCTCGCCCCGTCGCATGGCGATGATCCCCAGGACGGCCTTGAGCCGATTCCGGGTCGCGGCGGGGACGCCCGGCGACTGGCCGGTTTCCATCGCCTTGTCGATCCAGGTGGCGGCCTCGAGGAACTTGCCCTCGTACGTGTAGACGATGCCGATCGACTGCTCGAGTGAGAGCTTCTTCAATGCCTGATCCGGGGTTGGCGGCGAGTCCACACGGAGCTGGTCGTACTGGGCCCGCAACGCGGAGATCCCCCGGCGTCCACGCCCCCGGACCGCCTCGCGCAGCTCCGGGAGGGATCCTCGGTCGCGGATCGGGGCCATGAACCGGAATGCCGTCCCGTAGCCGCCGTCTTCGAACCGATCCGAAATGATGTTGAAGTGGCCGCCCTGCTCCGGACCCTCGGCGGCGCCAGGGCCCTTCTGGCCCGTGCGCGAGGACCCTGGCCCCGCGTCGGTGCGGCGAGAATGGTCGGCCGCCTTCCATGAGACCAGTTCCGGGTTGAGCATCAAGCTCACCGCGCCGGCTGCCACGCCAACGCAGAACAGCGCTGCGAGAACAACTCGGATCGACTTTCCCATCGTTGGTTCTCCCCGGGCAAGCATCTGAGGAAAGTTGATGAATCACGGAGTTCGATGGTTATCCGTCGATGTGGGGCCCCGGGCGAATCCTGCCAGGGGCCGAGGCTTCGGATCGCCTTCGTGCAACGAGTAGCCCGTCCCGGCGGGGAGGGATCGCCAGTAGTCGATACGGCCCGAGGGCCATCGGACTTCGACCTCATCGACGCGATCGCTCTCCCCGAGACCGAAGTGGAGGCGAGGGTCGTTGGCGGAGAGGTAGCTGCCGCCACCGAGTCGCTGCGCGACCCATCGTCGTCGGCCGGACGTGATCGCCACGAGTGCTCCGACGGCGTCGCGGTTGGATTTCGTTCCTTCGAGCCGGATGGTCACGAAGCGGTCGGGCTGGCGAGTCCGGTTGTGGAAGTAGGCGAGTGGGCCGTCCTGGGCCACGACCAAGGCATCGCAACGGCCGTCGTTGTCGAGGTCGCCGACGGCCAGGCCGCGCCCCACGCGCGGTACCTCCCAGGGTGGACCGGCCTGGTCCGAGATGTCGACGAATCGACCATCGGACCGGCTTTCATAGAGCCGGGTGGGCATGGCGTATCGATAGAGAGGTCGATGATCGTTGACATGACCGTTGGTGATCATGACTTCGAGTCGTCCGTCGTTATTGGCGTCGACGAAGGCGATGCCGAAGCCCAGCAGGTATCGGGTTGCGAGCCCGATCCCCGAGGCCGCGCTGGTGTCGGCGAACAACCCATCGCCCAGGTTCTGGAACAGCGTGGTCCCTTCGCCGTAAAAGTTGGTGACCATGAGGTCGGGCCGGCCGTCGCCGTCGAGGTCGCCGCAGGCCACTCCCATGCCCGCCTGGTATCCCCCCGCGGCGTTGCCGGCCACTCCGGCGAGATGGCCGATCTCCTCGAAAGTGCCGTTGCCCTGGTTGTGGAACAGATCATTGGCCGTGCCGTCGTTGGCCACATAGAGGTCGATGCGATGGTCGCCGTCGAGGTCCGCCGCCACCACACCCAGGCCCCGTCCGTTGACTTCGGCGAAGCCGGCCGATGAGGTGACATCCACAAACCGACCGCCGTCGTTGCGGAAAGCATGGTCCGGAGCGGGGACGGCCCTGCGCGGGTCGCAGTAGAAATAGGCCCCCTTCTTGTCATGGCAGGTCAGGGGATTCGCCGGGTCCCAGATCATGTAGTGGCAGACATACAGATCGAGATCGCCGTCATTGTCCCAATCCGCGAACGCCGCCGACGTGGGCATGTCGCGCGTGCCCGACAGGCCGGCGCATGCGGTCGCGTCCTCGAAGGTCCCGTCGCCCCGGTTGCGGTAGAGCGAGTAGGTTCGCAACCGAGTCACGAACAGGTCGGGATGCCCGTCGTTATTGTAATCGGCCACGGCCACGCCCAGGCCGTAACCGCGTCCCCAGGCGATCGCCGCGATTCCGGATCGGTCTGTGACGTCCTGGAAGGTCCCGTCACCTCGGTTGCGGAAGAGACGGTCGCCATCGTTGCCACGGGGGGAGTCGATCGACCCGCCCTGGACGCAGTAGACGTCGAGCCAGCCGTCGCCGTCGAAATCGAGCAAGCCCACGCCACCCGACATCGTCTCGGGCAGGAGGTGCTGTGGAGATTGGCCATTGTCGAAGGCAAAGCGGAGACCGACTGCCGTGGCGTCGTCGGCGAATTCCGGACGGCTACCCGGCGGCTCGCCGGCGGCCTCGGACCGTGCTGGAGTGTCCCGCCGCGGGTTCGCGAGGTTGTGGAGGTCGGCGAGTCGATCTCCGAGCGGGGGACGGTTATGGGAGTCGTGCTCGAGGAGGGTCGGGAACGGTGAACACAACGCCGATGCCTTCGCGATCGAGCCGGCGGGGATCGGCGACCGATTCTCGGAATGGGGCTGACTCGCTCCGGCCAGGTTGGAGGCCGTGAGTTTCGACTCGGCGAGGATGGCCCATGCGCGCGCCTCGAACGTGCGCCCGAGTACGACCGCGAGCCCGGCCAACACCCCGGCACGATCGGAGTCGATGGCCCCGTCCAGGAGCATCTTGTTGAACTGGTGCTGGACGCGGTCGACCTCCGCCTTGCGCCGGCGGAGTTGCTCGGCCTCGCGAGGCAGTCCGGCCTGCGATGTCAGGACGGCGAGCCGCTCGAGGGCCGGGCCGTTTCCGGGGTCGTTCCGTACCAGCGCATTCAGTTCCTCTCGTTCGACTGCGGCCTCGCCGCCGCGGGCCGCCAGCCAGGCCCGCAGGGCATGGATCCCGCTTGCGTCGAACCGATCGGCTGGCAAGTGCGCGACGGCGTCCCAGAAGGCGGCGACGTCATCGGTCGCCAGGGCCAGGTCGAGTCGAGCACGCCAGACCGCGGAGTCGTCGGGCCGCTTCTTCAGGGAGCGATCGAGCCAGTCGGCGGCGTCGCGGAATCGGCCGGCAATGACGGCGAGATGGACTCGTCCCAGCCAGACCCGGTCGTCGTCATTGTCGGCCTTGTCGAGTGCGAGTTGCCAGGCCTCGATCGGGATGGTCGAGTGGTCGAGCATCCAGAGTTCTTTCAGTACACCCACGGGGTCGGCGGATTGCCACCAGGAGCCGCGCAGCACGCGACGCATGTCGTCGAACCGCCCTTCCAACCGGTAGAGTTGATTCAGCTCTCGCTGGAGATCGGCGGAAGTCTCCGACTGCCCGTGATTCGCCAGGGCTTGCAGCAAGGTTGCCTCGGCCGGTGAGTACCGCCCCATATGGATCAGGTTCGACGCCCGGTACCGGGCGGCGGGTGCGAAGGACGGGGACGTGAGCGGCACCCTGGCCCAGGCGGCCAGGGCTTCCTCGCGGCGGCCACGCAGCAACTCGCACTCGCCCAGGAGCAGGAGCACCTCTCCGTCATCGGCCCGGCGCGCCGCCAGTCGGGAGAGGATCTCCCGCGCCATACCGTAGCGCCCGGCATTCATGACTTCATGTGCCTGTGCCAGCTCCGTATTCCAGGTTCGCTCGCGGACTTGGTGCCAGCCGATCCCCACGGCCAGGATCGGCAGACCCAGGCCGAGACCGATCCAGAACCCGACTCTGCGACGATTCTTGGACATGCCGCCGATGCTCCCGGCATGCGCCGGCCAACCCGCGCCGTCGTTGGGATCGAAGGGAGCCGCCATACGGACCTGACCCATGCCAGCATCAGCATCGCAGAAACGGCCGGGTGCGGCAAGCTACCGGAACGGCCCTACCGGACGACGGTGGTCGGCGGGATCGACGAGATGCCCGGCGGTCTCGTCGCCGGGCTGGAGTCTCTCTGTCGGAAGATCGCCGGGCGGAGCCGGCTCCTACCGTCGGAAGATCGCCGGGCGGAGCCGGCTCCTACTCTTCGCGCATGCTGGTCCGCCAGGTATCTTGGACGTTCGTCAGAGACTCTCGTGTCTGGCAGTCCGAACGTGTCCACCCTCGCCGCAAAGGGGCTCCTTGATGCTACCTGGTCCGGTCTTCCACTTCGAGCTCCTGGCCACCGCGCGGAGGGGCCGGTTTTATACGATCCGCGCGTTCTACGCGATCGTCCTCCTGATCATCCTCTGGGCGATCCATTCGAGCTGGACGTCGGCCTATGAGGGGGCGGAGTTGCCGTCGTCGATGGTGAACTGGTTTGCGGTCTCGGCCCTGGGCGGGATCACGATCGGCCAGGAGGTCCTGGTGCTCGTCTTGACCCCGGCATTGGTGGCCGGGGTGATCGCCGACGAGAAGAAGCGCAAGACCTTGCATTACCTGATGGCCAGCCAGTTGACCAGCTCCGAAATCGTGCTGGGCAAGCTGTTCGTCCGGATGCTCTACGTCGGGGTATTGCTGGGCGTCAGCGTGCCGGTGATGAGCTTGCTGGTGATGCTGGGCGGGATCGATCCGTGGCTGATCGTGTTGAGCTGCGGGGCGACGTTGAGCACGGCGTGGTTCTTGGCGACGCTGTCGATCTGGGTCTCGACGATCGCGCGTCGTCCGCGCGAGGCGCTCTTCGTCGCCTACGGGCTGGAGGGTCTGTGGCTGGCCTTGCCTTCGGTCGTGAGCGGCACTGTCGCGACCGACTGGCCGTGGGTCGACGACGTGATCCTCAAGATCGCCTCGTGGGTCGGCGCCAGCAGTCCGGCGGACGTGATCTGGGTCGTGTCCCGAGGGATGATGTCCGGATCCATCGCGAACTGGGAGGATCTGATCTACTGGATGGTCGGGCTGCAACTGGTCGCGGGCGTTGTCCTGGCGACGCTCGCGGCCATGCAATTGCGCCCGATCTTCCGGCGGCAGGATGACACCGTCCGCAAGGCGCGCGGGTTGCGGGCGCTCCTGGCGTCGCGACGGGCGCGGTCCCATCCCCGCCTCGGCGACCGCCCGATGCTCTGGAAGGAGCTGCACACCGGCGGCGCGCGGGGATTCGCCCGGCTGGTCGGCTGGCTATTGACGCTCATCGCCGGGGGCTTCCTGGCGTATTATTCCGTATGGTTGAGCCTGAACGCCTTCGTGGAGCTCTGGTACCACGGCTACGGCGGGCCTCGGGATTGGGTGACCGCCGAGTGGCGACTGGTCTTCCACCGGTTCCTCGTCGGGGTCGTACCCTTGCTCTACCTCGTGGGGGTCGTGACGGTCGCCGGGGCGGCCGGTGCCTCGATCACCTCGGAGCATGAGGAAGACACCTGGGTCAGCCTGACGACGACCGACTTGACCGGCCGCGAGATCGTCCTGGCGAAGCTGCTGGGCTCGTTGGGGCGTGCTCGCCGGATCTGGGCCGTGATCGGCCTGCTGATCGCGGTCGGGATCGGCGTGGACTCGCTCCACTGGATCACGCTGCCGGTGCTCGCGCTCGCGGTGGCGGTGTATGGATGGTTCGCCGCGGCGCTGGGGGTCTGGATCTCGATCCAACTCCGCTCGACCTGGCGTGCCCAGTTTCTGACGATCTCGGCGCTGCTGCTGGCGAATGTCGCCGGCCAGGGGATCATCAACACGCTGTCGGTCCGCGGATTCGCCCCGCAGTTGTGGCCGGGATTCACGCCTTACGAGGTCGGCAAACTGGTCATGGATACCCAGATCCTGTACCGACTCACTCATATGACCTGGCCCAAGCTCTGGCGGTTCTGGGACCTCGACGAGGGATTCGCATGGCTGACGGTCTTCAGCGTCATCAGCCTGATGAGCTACGCGGCCCTGGCGGCGTTCCTGACGTGGGATTCGCTGCGTCGCTTCGAGATCGCTGCCGGCCGGGCGCGCCGTCGCGATCGGCCGCTTTTCGATCGCGCGAAGCCCGAGGATCCGAAAGGAGCGAAGTCGGATCAGCCCGTTGTCGTCGGTATCGAGGCGTGAACGTACTTCGGGCGCGGGCCAAACGTAGGGCCGGCATGTGCGGCCCGGGATCGTCTTCTATGATCGCATTACGATCATGAAACGAGTCGTCTGGCGCGGCCCGAAATCAACGACCACACGCTCGGCGTTGCGGGAATCGCCGGCATCCCGGGCTCTCCCGATGGGGTCATCGAGGAATTCTTCCGCGAGGTGCATCAGGAGCGGCGCGAGGACCTCATCCCGGAATACGCCCGGGATTCGCGGCAGAAGCGCCGCGAGGAGGATGCCCAGTTGCGTGCATCCGTCCAGCACGGCCTGGTGATCCGGAAGGCGGCCATCGACTCCGGCCACATCCAGATCATGGTCGATCGCAACACCCCGGAGCGATGGGTTCGGATCATCAACGTCGATAAGAACGACCGGACGGCCGTGAAACTGGCGCTCAAGCAGGCCGGCATCCAGACGGCCGTCCCTTCCAAGAGCGACGGCAACGGTTCGGACGGGGTGATCCTCTTCTCGGCGATCGAGGCCAGGAAACTCCTGCTGTGATCGCGGAAAGGTCCCTCAATCCCTCGGATTGGCCAAACTTCCGATCCCATCGAGCCGATAATCAATGGATGAGATGGTGGGGCGTGCGCGAATTGAGGCGGCCTGCGTTGACGAGTTTGCCGGGATGGACTATGTTGCGGGCGCCGGTGGGCAGGGCCGGTGGGGGGATATTGCCGAACGGGGCAGGGAGGCCCACGATGGCGATGATCACGGATTGGCCGTTGACCTCGGAAACCGAGGCCGAGGGATTGGCCTTTGCGCGCGAGGTCTTGCGGATCGAGGCCGAGGCCCTGGGGCGCGTCCGGGAGCGGCTGGGCGAGTCGATCGCGCGAGCGGCCGACATCATCTATCGTTCGACGGGGAACGTGATCGTCACGGGGATGGGCAAGACCGGTCTGGTCGGCCAGAAGCTCGCCGGGACCCTTTCGTCCACCGGTACCCGGGCATTCTCGCTCAACCCCGCCGAGGCGGTCCACGGCGACCTGGGTCGGATCCGCGCCGACGATGTCGTGATCGCGCTGTCCCAGAGCGGCGAGACGGAAGAGGTTCTGCGGATCGTGCCGGCCGTGCGGCGCCTGGGTGCGTGCCTGATCGCGATCACCGAGCGTGCCGGCAGCTCGCTGGGCCGGTCGGTCGATCTGTGCATCGCGCTGGGGCCGGTCGAGGAGGCGTGCCCGCTGGGCCTGGCCCCGTCGGCGAGCACCACGGTGATCATGGCCGTCGGCGATGCCCTGGCACTGCTGGTCAGCCGGCTCCGCGACTTCACCGCCGAGGACTTCGCGTTGTATCATCCCGCGGGGAACCTCGGCCGGAAGCTCATGCGGGTCGAGGAGGTCATGCGGACCGAACGGCAGCTCCGCAAGGCGCACATCGGCGAGTCGGTCCGATCCGTCTTCGTCCGGCTGGCCGGTCCGCGACGGCGCTCCGGCGCGGTGCTCATCGTCAACGAGCATGGGGTGCTCCTGGGAATCTTCACCGACAGCGACCTGGCCCGGCTGTTCGAGCGTCGCCGCGAGGCGGAGCTCGACGGACCCATCGGCGCTGTGATGACGCCCGGCCCGTACTGTATCCGCGTCGGTGCCACGCTGGCCGAGGCGGTGGAGATGATGAAGGCGCACAAGATCAGCGAGCTGCCGGTGGTCGACCGCGGCAGCCGCCTGGTCGGCCTGATCGACGTGACCGACCTGATCGGGCTCCTGCCCGCGGACTTCGAGGAGTAAGCGGCCCATGGGTTCCGAGGTGACGGACCGGGCCGAGCTGGCCGGGCGTTGCGAGCCGATCGAACTCCTGGTCGTCGACGTCGATGGCGTCCTGACCGATGGCGTTATCGCGGTCGACGATCGCGGTGTGGAGACGAAACATTTTCACGTGCGCGACGGATTGGCCTTCACGTTGTGGCACCGGGCGGGTAAACGATCGGCCATCCTCTCCGGCCGACGCGCGGAATCGGTCGACCGGCGGGCGGCCGAGCTCAAGATCGAGCATGTCCTCCAGGGTCGGGCCGAGAAGGGCGAGCCGTTCCTCGGGCTGATCGAAGGGCTCGGCCTCGCGCCGAGGCAGGTCTGCTACGTGGGAGACGACCTGCCCGACCTGCCGGTGCTCCGCGCCGTCGGCCTGGCCGCTTGCCCCGCCGATGCGGTCGAGGAGGTGCGGGATGCCGCCCATCTCGTCACCCGCGCGCCGGGAGGCCGGGGCGCCGTCCGAGAAGTTGTCGAGCTCATCCTGAAATGTCAGGGGAATTGGTCCTTGGTCCTTGGTCCTTTGTCCCATGACATGGGGGGCTAGCCGATTTCTCACGGCGGGCCTGGGACGATCCGAACATCTCGACCGCCGTTCGCGTAGAGGCTGACGAAGGACCGAGGACCGAGGTTAAAGGACAGGGGACCCCATGTTCAAGAAGCTCCTCACGGCCGGGATGACGTTAGCCCTGCTCTGGGGTTGCTACGTCGCCTACGGATACGGCTTCGACCTGGTGGTCCAGCATTTTCGCGCGTATCGCACCAAGGAGAAGCTGATCTTCGAGAGGCGCGTGTCCCGGTCGAAGCAACGGGCCATCGCGCTGGCCAGGCAGACGCTCGGCGATGACCACTGGAGCGTGACCAACGACCAGCCGTATGCCTACTACAGCTCCGAGCGCGGTTTCTGGATGTATGCCCTCGAGGTCGAGGAAGTCCAGGAGGAGAACGGCGTCCGCTACGACGGCAAGCGGCTGAAGCTGAAGCCGTTCGCGATGATCATCGAGTCGGCCGACGGCAAGACCCACCAGACGCTCACCGCCGACAGGGCCACGCTGGATATGAACCAGCCGGTGGGCCTGAGCAGCAGCCGGCAAGGCACCGAGCCGATGAAGATCTTGCATGCCCTGATCGAGGGCGACGTCCGGATTCGCGACGACCGCGGCACGCCGATGAATCCATCGGACGACATGAATATCCGCGAGATCACTCACCTGATCTTCGACGACGGGAACCAGCAGATCACGACCGACTCGCACGTCGTGATGCAGGACCCCGAACAGACCACCACCGGCGACGGCATGCTGATCCAGATGCGGCGGAAGGACCCGAAGGTCCCCGCGGGCCAATCGTCGTCGGGCTTCCAGGGGGCGGAATACCTCGTCCTCCAGAAGAATCCCCGCGTGGTGCTGCGCGACGTGGGCGACTCGGGCGTCTTGCCCGGCGCGGCCCCGGCCAAGAAGTCGTCGAAGGGCGAGGTCGTCAAGGTGCAGGCTGGCGGCGGCGGATCGGCCGGGAAGAAGGGCCAGGTCGATGCGCCCAAGGAAGCTTCGCCGCTGGTGATCCTCTCCGAAGGCCCGATGCGCGTCGATTTCGCCGAGGAATTGATCCCCGTCCTGGCCGGCCCTCCCGAGCCGCCGGCTCCCACGAAAGTCAAATTCGAACGCAACGTCGTGGCCCTGCAAACCCACGCCGGACGACAGCCGGATCAGCTCAACTGCGACACGCTGAAGCTGACGCTCATCCCGTCTGAGAAGGCGCCGGAACCGAAATCCGCGAACGCCGAGCCGGCCAACGTCCCGCCCCAGGGTGGCGGCGTCGCGACGGCTCAGGGCGGCGTCGCGACCGTCCCGGGCGATGCCGTGGCCCGGTCGGATTCGATGGGTCAGGAGGTTCGCCCCGACGCGAAGGCCGGGTCGGACGCCGAGATCATCGGGGCCATCGCGGGCGTCCTTTCCCAGGTCGATCCCGGCGCGTGGAGTAGCCCTCGCGCCAGCTCGGGGCCTTTCGGCAACCTGACGCTCCAGAAGGCGAACGCCACGGGACATGCCGTCTGGCTGCAACTCCGCGAGCAGGGCGCCAAGGTGCTCTGCAACGAATTGATCCACGAGCGACGCGCCCCCTACCTGCCCGACCGGACCTATTTCCGGGGCGATGCAACCCGGAAGATCTGGCTCGAGAAGGTCGACCGCGAACCGATCCCGGCGGGAAACAAGACGGCCGCGAATGACGATGCCAGCCGGTCGGCGAATGGACCGAGGCAAGGCAAGATCACCGGCGTGACCCATGTGATGACCCAGGATGCGACCCTCTACGACATGGGAGGGGGCGGCCTCGACGTCTCGGACATCGTCGCGCGGGGCCCCGGCAAGCTGGAAGCGCGGCCGGATCTCACGGAGCCGGTCGAGCGGATCGCAGTCTGGCAGGATGAGCTGACGATCCAGAACATCCTCGGCCCCGAGTCGCAGCTCTTGCAGAAGAAGATTACCCTGACGGGTAGCCGGCCGTACTTCGTGGACACGGTGGAGAAGACCTCGATCGACTCGGGCGAGCTCATC
This sequence comes from Isosphaeraceae bacterium, assembly GCA_052148775.1. Classification (GTDB taxonomy): domain Bacteria; phylum Planctomycetota; class Planctomycetia; order Isosphaerales; family Isosphaeraceae; genus CAVZRC01. The sequence goes on from JBKQHM010000390.1 coordinate 22,489, forward strand.
CATGTCTGGCTCAAGCCGAAGACCGCGGCGAGGACGGGCACGCCCGGCGCCGAGGCTGGTCGATCCCCCGCGACTCCGGCCGCGGCGCCCGCCTCGGACGCCTTCGCCGTGGCGAGCAACACGGAGGGCGGTGCCCAACCCGGGGGCCATGGAACGACCGGTGCCGAGATGGGCATGGGGGGTGGCGGCCTCCAGATCGAGCGACTCCAGGCGTTCCGCGATGCCCATTTCCGCGCCCCCGGCAAGAGGATGGAGGCGCGCGACGTGCTCGACACGTCGTTCGTCGAGGCGGAGCCCACTCCGCTCGTGGCCGCCACGACGCCCGCGGTCACGGACGGCCCCGCCGGTCCGGCCGGGACGGCCGAGGCACAGGGGGCGGAAGCGGTCGCCGCCAATGAGCCGGCGAAGGCCGAGGGCCAGGCTCCCGCGACGGTCGCCGCCAAGGATGCCGAGCCCAAGCCGGCGCCCGAGCCGACCATGACCGGGGTGGCCGATCGGATCTGGGCCAAGGTCGCGCTCGAGCCCGGCTCGGGCCTCGATGCGGGCTCGAGCCGGCGACGGTCGCGAACGGCAGCCAGGCCGACCGGCGAACCGGGCAACGCGGCGGCGATCGTCGCTGCGGAATCCGCTGATGCGAAGCAGGCATCCGGATCGGGGGATTCCGACACCGACATCCGCGAGGCCTGGATGTGGGGCAACGTGGTGCTGCATCAGGAATCGCCCCCCGACAAGCCCGAGAATCCCGACGGCTCCAAGGCCAAGCCCAAGATGCAAGACATCCACGGCGAGGCCGTCTACATGGACAATTACCGCGGCAAGGGCAAAATGCTGGCCCGGGTCTATCACCAGGATCCCAATGGCCCTCCCCTGCCCGGCCCGCGCCCCCTGGCCAAGGTCGCCATGGACGACAAGACAATCCGGAGCACCCTCATCCGGATGGACCAGGAGCACGATAAGGTCTGGTGCGACGGCCCCGGCGAGCTGACCCAGTTGACCGAGCGTTCCTTGTTCACCGACAAGAAGGAAGAGCCGAAGGCCGAAGCCGAGGGCGGCGCCTCCGACGCCGGTCCGGACGCCCCGGACGCCGTGGCTGGTGCACCCGGATCGCCCGGGGGCGGCGGCAACCGCATCCGGACCTCCGCGGTGTCATCGACGGGCCGCGAGGCCTCCCGGGGATCCTCGACGACCTCCAAGCCCAGGACACGCGGCGGCCGTCCGATCAGCGACAAGGACCTGCTCACCATTACCTGGGCCACTCGCATGGAGTTCACTGGCCGTGCGACCGATCCCTCCACGAAGCTGCCCGCGGGCAGGGCGGACTTCTACGGCTTCCCCAATGCCATGATGGAGGATGCCCAGCTCAAATGTGACGAACGGATGATTGTTTTTACAGACAGGGAAATGCCGCTGGGCGAACTCGGCTCGATCTCCAAGGGGCCGAACAAGTCCGACGACGACGCCGCGGCGAAAGATGGCGAGGCCAAGGATGAGTCGACGGTCGACCTCTCGCTCATCTACTGCTTCGGTCGGTCCCTGGCCGTCACCCGAAAGATGGATCCCGACGTGCCGGTCTGGCTCGAGCAGCACATGATCCTCGCCAAAGACCGCCTGGACTACAACCGACGCACTGGCGAGTTCATCGTGCCGGGCGCGGGGCAATTCTACAAATACGAGCGGACCAACGACTCCGAGAAGGTCCCGGGGAGCGACGGCAAGAACGGCGAACGCAACAAGAACACCGAGGTCGTCGCCGGGCGCCCGGATGCCGGGCGGACGACGACAGCCTCCCGACGGACTGTCACGCCGACCTCGAGCCGGACGGCATCGGGGGCATCGAGCTCCTCGCGAACCACGGCCTCGGCCGGGGGGCGTTCGGCTCGATCGACGGGCGACGGCAACGCGACATCGTCCCCGGCCGCGACGCCCCCCGTCTCGCGCACGTTCCCACCGCTGGTCCTGACGCAGATCTTCTTCACCAAGGGCTTGCAGGGTCAATTCGGGACCAGCCAGGACAGCAGCTCGACCCAGGATCGATCGGCCATCCTCTTCGGCGATATCCAGCTCCGGCATGCGAAGGTGAACAGCGTGGGGGAAGCCTTCGACTTCGACCAGCCGTTGACCGAAGACGGCTTCTTCCTGACCAGCCAGATCCTGCGATTGATCCAGGAGCCTCCGCCGCCGGGCTCGCCGCCGGAGACGCCGGCCCGCAGCTTCCTCAAGGCCTGGGATAATGTCATTGTGAACAAGGGCCAGTCGATGGTCATTTATTCCGACGTCGGCACCTACGACTCGGGCACCGACCAGCTCTATGCCTATGGCGAGGGGGACCGCGGGGTCACCATGATGCAGCAACACGCGGTCGGACAGTCGCCGTCGCCGGCATACGGCAAGGCGTTGCAGTTCAACATCAAGTCGGGCGCCGCGCATTTCGTCGACAGCGATCTCGTCCAACTCTTCGACAAGCGGACCGGAGCTCGGCCCGGAGTCGTCGGGCCCCCGGATCCCAACGTGAAGAAGCCGAGGCGACGCAACGCGCCGTTCATGGTCCCGAACAACAACCTGGAGCGCAGGGGCTTCACGGGACAGTAGGAAGCTGCTCGGGAATCCGGTTCTCGCCGACGGTTGTACGGGTTGTAGGCGGGCTTTGGCCGCCGCAACCCTCCGGCAGCGAGTCCGTTGGACGGGTTCGGTCGAGCCGGTTGCAACCGGCCTTTGCACCTCTTGCGAAGATGCCGCCCCATCACGACCGCCCTCGGATCGAATGGGCCTTCCGGAAATCCGCCTTGGGGCGTGATTCAGCCGGGCGACGCATTTATAATCGTGGGACGATTTCTTCAGGAAGGATCGGATGACCGCGGCAGTCGTCGCGTGCGTTGCGGCGACTACCCCCTCTCACGGCAGCCGAACGCCTTGTCCGGGAAGGACTTGCGGGTCCGTACGATGGATGTTCGCTGGGCAACTCTTTCGAGCAACTGGCACCTTTGAGGACGTAAAATATGAGGCGCTCGCGATGGGCGGGGCTGGGCTCGCAGAGCCTGGCCGTGAGATTGGGCGTGTTGTGCATGGTCGGGTTGGGGCTGGCGGTGGTCCGGTCGCTCGTGGCGGCCGACGCCTCGCCGGGCCTCGGCTCCGGGGTCTACCCGGCCGCGTATGCGATCAAGGGCGCGAAGGTGATCGCCGCGCCCGGGAAGGTCTTCGAGCCGGGGACGGTCGTCGTCCGCCGGGGGGTGATCGTGTCGGTCGGGGCGGACAAGGACGTCGCGATCCCGTACGACGCCGAGACGATCGAGGGCAAGGGGCTGGTCGTCTATCCGGGCTTCATCGATCTCTATACGACGGTCGGCCAGCACGCCGGTGCCGAGCGGTCCGCGACCGGCCGGGGCCGTCCGGTCAACGTGTCCGAGGCGCCCCTGATCGTCACGCCAGCCGACAACCGGCGGGGCCTGACCCCCGAGTTCGAGACCGCCGGGGTGCTCGATCTGAACGAAGCCTTGGTCGAGCCGAGGCGCCGGCTGGGATTCACGGACTTCCTCTCGGCCCCCGCCGGCGCGATCGCGACCGGTCAGAGCGCCCTGGTCACGTTGAGCGGCCTGCCGCGGCGCGAGGTCGTGATCGCCTCGCCCATGGCGCTGCACGTCAACCTGGCGCCGCCCAGCGAGCCGGGCGGGGCCGGCAACGGGCCGCCCGCAGCCACGCCCCAGCCCGGGCCCGGTCAGGGCCGTCGCCGCGGCGGCGGGGGCGAGCCGGGCGCGGGAGTCGAGAACCCTTACCCGCGCGTCCTGATGGGCTCGATCGCCCATTTCCGACAGGCCATGCTGGACGCCGAGCATCTCCAGAAGCTCGAAGCCTTCGTCGCCGAACATGGCGGCACCCAGTCTCCTTATGACCCGGCCCTCAAGGCCCTCCAGGCCGCCCGGGCCAGGAAGCTTCCGGTCTGGTGGGAGGCGAACTCCCGCGACGAGATCCACCGGGCGCTCGACCTCGCCGAGGAATTCGGCACGACCGCCGTGATCGTCGGCGGGCGCGAGGCGACCAAGGTCGTCGATCGCCTCAAAGCATCGAAGGTCCCGGTCGTCCTCCGGTTGACCGTGCCCGAGGAGCCGAGGGTCCCCACCGAGCAGGAGTACCGCAAGAAGGCCGCCGCCGAGCGCGATGAACCGCTCCGCGTCCTGGCCCAGCGCAAGACGAAGTGGAAGGAACAACTGGCCACCGCTTCCGTCCTGGCCAAGGAAGGAATCCCCTTCGCCTTCGCCACCGACGGGGTCGACCGGCTCGACACAATACCGGCCAACCTCCGCCACATCATTTCCGAGGGACTCAAGGCCGATGACGCACTGGCGGCCCTGACCCGGAACGCCGCGACGATCGCGGGCGTCGACCGGCGTCTGGGCACGCTGGAAGCCGGCAAGCTCGGGCATGTCGTCGTCATGACCGCCCCGTTCTCCGAGGAGCGGGCCAAGGTCAAGTTCGTGCTGGTCGACGGCCTGAAGTTCGAGATCAAACCCGAGGATGCAACCAAGGCCAGCACGAAGGGCGGAGGCCGCAATCGCCCCGGCGCTCGCGGCGCCGCGGCCGGCAAGAGCAATCCGGACGAGGACGAAGGCGAGTCGGCCCCCGAGCCCAGGAAGGAAAGCCGTCCGGCCGCCGAGGGCAAGACCCTGGCGGGCCAGGCCCCTCAGGAAAAACCCAAGGCCGGTCAGCCGGATATGGCGAAGAAGGGACAGGAGGGCCGGGATTCCTCCAAGAAAGTCGCCGAGGCGTCGAAGCCCAAGGAGAAAGCGGCAACGGAGAGGCAGAAGGCTGCCGATGTCGCCAAGAAGGATGAGAAGAAGCCGGACGCGTCCTCCAAGGCCGAGGCCAAGAAGAAGGCCGCGCCCAAGGCCGAGGCCCCTCCATTCGTCGACGTCGCCACCGAGCTCGACGAGGATCGCAAGCCGACGATCCACACCGGCGGCAACGTCCTGATCAAGGACGCCACGATCCTGACCGTGACCCGGGGGACAATCCCCAAGGGCTCGATCCTGGTCGAGAAGGGTAAGATCAAGGCGGTTGGCAAGGACCTCTCGGCGCCCGCCGGCGTGACGGTCATCGAGGCCAGCGGTCTGGTCGCGATGCCGGGGATCATCGACACCCATTCGCACATCGCCGTCCAGGGGGGCGTCAACGAGGGCAGCCTGTCGGTCGTGCCCGAGGTCCGGGTCAAGGACGTGGTCACGGGCGACGACATTGCCATCTACCGGGCGATCGCCGGCGGGACGACCACCGCCCGGCTGCTGCACGGGTCGGCCAACACGATCGGCGGCCAGGACGCGGTCGCCAAGCTGCGGTACGGCAAGCCGGGCCGCGACCTGCTCATCCGCGACGCGCATCAGGGCGTGAAATTCGCGCTGGGCGAGAACGTCACGCGGGCCGGCCGCCGCGGTCAGGGCGATGGCCCGCCGCGGTTCCCCACCACCCGGATGGGCGTGGAGTCGGTCATCGAGCGTGCTTTCGAAGACGCGCGGATTTATCGCGCCACGAGGGATGCCTACAAGAAGGCCGAGAAGGCCAAGGGGACCCCGGGATACCGGCCGGTCCCGCCGCCGCGAGTGGACCTCCGGCTCGAGGCCCTGGCCGGCATCCTCGACGGCTCGATCCGGATCCATAGCCATTGCTATCGCAGCGATGAGATCCTGATGTTGCTGAACGTCGCCCAGAAATACGGCGTGCGGGTGCAGTCGCTCCAGCACGTACTCGAGGGCTACAAGGTCGCCTCCGAGATCGCCGCCCACGGCGCCAGCGCCTCGACCTTCTCCGACTGGTGGGCGTACAAGATCGAGGCGTACGACGCGATCCCGTATAATGCGGCCATCTTGACCGAGGCCGGGGCCAACGTCTGCATCAAGAGCGACGACGCTGAGCTGATGCGGCACCTCAACCTCGAGGCGGCCAAGATGGTCAAGTACGGCGGGGTCACCGAAGCGCAGGCACTGGCGATGATCACGATCAACCCGGCGCGGGAGCTGGGCCTGGAGGATCGGCTGGGCTCGATCGAGGTGGGCAAGGACGCGGATATCGTGCTGTTCAACGCCCACCCGTTCGACGCCTTCTCGCGATGCGAGCTTTCCCTCATCGATGGCGAGGCGTATTTCCAGCGTAAAGAGCCCGGCGGCAAGCTGGTCGCCCGGCCCGGCGATCACGTCGCGATGCCCGCGCCGCCCGAGTCGGTCCGCAACCGGACGATCGAGATCGCGGCGCAGCCGAAGGGGATCTTCGCGCTGGTCGGGGCGAACCTCCATCCGGTGGCCGGCCCGGAGATCAAGGGAGGGACCCTGATCCTGGCCGACGGCAAGATCGCGGCGGTCGGGCCGGCCGGCACGCCGATCCCGCCGATGGCCCAGACGATCGAGCTGAGCGGGCTGGACATCTGGCCGGGCATGGTGGACGGCGGCTCGACGCTCGGCCTGTTCGAGGTCGGAAGCCTGGGCGAGACCCAGGACTTCGCCGACGCCGCGCAGTTCCAGCCCGAGCTCCGCAGCAGCTCGGCCCTCCGCGCCGATAGCGAGCATATCCCGGTGACCCGCGCCAACGGGGTCCTGACCACGTTCGTCCAGCCTTCCGGTGGGGTCATCTCCGGGCAGGGCTGCGTGATCGACCTTCGGGGCTGGGTGCCGCGCGAGCTGGTGGTGGCCGACGGGGTGGCGCTGAACGTGTCGATCCCGACGTATGTGTCGCGCAATCCCGAGGGGCGTCGGTTCGGCCCGGGACGACCGGGGACCGGCCAGGGCGCCGGCGGCGCGGCCCCCGACCCGAACGAGCGCCGGAAGGAGCAGCTCGATCACATCAAGGAGTTCTTCCGCAAGTCGCTGGCCTACGACGCCGTGGTGAAAGCCGCCCGTCAGCACGGCGAGACCCCGCCGGAGCCCGACCCCCGGCTGGCGGCGATGGTCTCGTATGCCCGGGGCGAGAAGCCGGTGCTCCTGCACGCCCAGAATTCGGTCGAGATCCTCGACGCGCTGGAACTGGCGCGGGAGCTGAAGCTCAAGGCTGTGATCTCGGGCGCGGGCGAGGCCTGGAAGGTCGTCGAGGCGCTCCAGAAGGCCAAGGTCCCGGTTCTGCTCGGCGGTTCGCTGCACCTTCCGAGGAAAGAGTACGACCCTTATGACTCCGTGTATGCCACGGCCGCGAAGCTCCATGCCGCGGGCGTGTCGTTCGCCATCCGTTCCCAGGCCGGCGGCCCGAGCGAGGCCACGGCCCTGCGCAACCTCCCCTACGAGGCGGCCAGCGCGGTCGCGTTCGGCCTGCCGGAAGACGCGGCCGTCCAGGCGGTCACGATCGCCCCAGCGCGGATCCTGGGTGTCGCCGACCAGGTCGGTTCGATCGAGGCCGGCAAGCGTGCCAACCTGGTCATCACCGCGGGCCACCTCCTCCAGCCGACCACGTCCGTGCTGGCCCTGTTCATCGACGGCGAGCCCATCAAGCCCGAGAGCCGGCATACCCAGCTCTATGCCAAGTATCGCCGTCGCCTGGAGGAACTCCGCACCGGTCGGGCTCGGTTAGGTATCGATGCGACTCCGGGCCGCGATGTCAGCCATCGTTGATGGCTGAGAGACGATCCCTGCAAGGTGCTGTTCGAGCACCAATCCCGGTAGTCGGGCGCATTCGGTGCGAAGTCATGTGTGAGATGTGTGAGATGTTGTGGCAAGGTCTCCCGACCTTGCCACTGGGCCGACCGAAGGTCTCCAACTCCGACCTCGGAGGGAGAAGGAGACCTTCGGTCGCGATCCGGCGGGGTCTTGAGACCCGCGCCGAACGCGATCCGGCGGGGTCTTGAGACCCGCGCCGAACAAGGCGATCCGGCGGGGTCTTGAGACCCGCGCCGAACAAGGCGACCGTCGTCGACCTTCGGTCCAGCAGCGGGGTTTTAAGACCCGCGCCGGTCATGTCCGAACATGCCCTTGCATGCGGTCGGTGGCGCTGGAAACTCGCCCGCGCACAAAGAGAGCCTCGGCCCCTGTTGGATTCCGGGATTCCGGAGTCCAACAGGGGCCGAGGCTCTGATACCAGTCGGCCGGTCAGGGACCGCTCAGACCACTTGTGCCTTCAAGGGCTGCGGGGGCGGGGACCAGGCTTTGACCGTCGGGATGTCATTGTCGGAAGACGTCACTTCCAGCGTCTTCGAGGCCGGCTTGGGCCGGAGATACGTATCGAGTACCCGCCCGAGCTGATCCGCATGGTGTGTTCGGCTGATATATTCGGCCACGCCCATGCGATAAAATGTGGTTGCCTGGTCGACCCGATAGCGATCGGCGATGACCAGGACAGGGACTGCACGCGCCAGGACCGTGGTCGCCCAGAGGAGCCGATTCAGCTCCTCGGAACGGCCGCCATGGCGGTTCCAATGCACAACGATGAGCCGCGGATGGGCCATCGGCAGCAACGAGCAGGCCTCATCGATGGTGGACGCCACGATCATCGGGTTCGTACCCCCGCCCTGATCGTGGAGCTCCTTACGAAGAAGCTTCAAGAATGGCTCGTCGCTCGTGATCGTGAGAATAGTACAGTCGGCCATGCTTGGAATAACTCCCTGTGGAGAAAGAGCGAATCCATGCATTCTTACAGGGACGAAGAAAGGCTTGTCCAAACAAGGACAATAGCGCGTGCGCCAGGAGCCACGGTCCTAGGCAGGAGGACGCCTCAGTCGCGTAGAGAGACCGTGAATTCGTGGGTGTTGACAAGAGCCTGGAACACGCCTCGCATGTGTCACGCGGCAGCTTGGTTTCACAACCATATTCTACGAACTTTTTTCGGAATTGGGATCTCGCTCGTTACGGAATCCGCGAAGTTGATATTTTAACCCTCCATGAATCATTGACTTAGAATCGGTAAAATTCTTGAAAAAAAAGAGTCCTCGGGTGCGATTCTCATTAGGACTTTAGGAATTCGTGCATTTTCGCGAGGATCTCGCTCTTGCTCGCGGGTTTCGGGATCGGCGACGATGCGAAGAATTGGCGGCAGGCTCCGGGAGACACTTGATCAGAACTCAGTCGGGCGATGGGTCTTTGAAAGAATCGTGTGCGATTGAAGCCTGATGTTGAGCCAGGGAATCTTGCGAGAATGAGGGGGAACAGACATGATCTCACGGTTCCGAACGTGGTCGCCGATCCTGTTGGGCCTGCTGCTGAGCTGGGGGAGCGTCGCGTCGGCGCAATCGGCCGGCTCGCCACGTGGCCTCGAGATCGACTTCATCGACGTCATGGGGGGCGCAGCGACCTTGCTCGTGACGCCCGATCGCGAGTCGATCCTGATCGACTCGGGCTGGCCCGGCCTCAACGATCGCGACCCGAAGCGGATCGTCCACGTCCTCAAAGACCTCGCGGGCTGCGACCATCTCGATCATCTGGTCACCACGCACTGGCACATGGATCACTTCGGCGGCGTTGAGGGCCTGGCCCGGCTCATTCGCATCGATCACTTCTGGGATCGCGGATTGCCCGAGGACGGCGACTCGCGGCTCGATTTCCCCGACGGACCCAAGCCCAATGACCCGCTGGGGAAGGCGTACCGAGCGGCGAGCCGAGGGAAGCGCAAGCCGCTCCGCGCGGGCGACTCGCTGCCGCTCAAGGGGCTCTCGGCGCTCGTGCTGGCATCCGGCGGCGAGGTGATCGATCCGGTCCGCCGGCTGGGTCAGCTCAGCGAGTTCCCGACGAATCCCGCGTGCAAGGACGCCCCGCCCGATCACCCGGTCGACAAGTCGGACAATGCCCGCAGCCTCGCATTCCTGTTCACCCTCGGCCGCTTCCAGTTCTTCGATGCCGGCGACCTGACCTGGAACGTCGAGAAGAAGCTGGTCTGCCCGGTCGACCTGATCGGCAAAGTGGACCTGTATCAGGTCACGCATCATGGGATGGATATCTCCAATCACCCGACGCTGATCGAGACGATTGCTCCGAAGGTGGCGATCATGAACAACGGCCCGCGCAAGGGGGGCGCGCCGGCGACCGTGAAGCGGCTGCGGTCGGTCGCCTCGATCGAGGCGGCGTACCAGCTCCACCGCAACGCGGCCACGGGTGCGGAGGACAACACGGACCCGTCGCTCATCGCCAACAAGGACGCGGCGGGCGGGCAGATCATCCGAGTTTTCGTCGATCCGGACGGGTCGAAGTTCTCGGTCCAGCTTGGCGAGGACGGGCCGAAACGGCCGTTCGCCTCGCGATGAGGCTCCTGAAGAAGAAGGGGATGGGCATCACGAGGACTTGGGGCCGATCCCCTTTCTGGTCTGGACGCTGGATCTCAGCCGGTCCCGGCCGTCACCGCCGCACCTGACGCTTTCACCTTGGGCTGATGCTTCCACCGACGATGGAGCCAGAGGTACTGGGTCGGGTCCTGGCGGATGAGGCGTTCGAGGGCCGAGGTGAAGCGCTGGGTGAGGATGCGGACGTCCTCGGCGGTGCCGGTGAGGTCGGCGGGGTCGATGACCTCCTCGCAGCGGACCTCGTAACGGAAGCCGGGCCCGATCCGCCGCGCGACGCCGACCACCACCGGCGCGCGGTGCTCGATGGCGAGCAGGGCGATCGCCTTGTGGGTCGAGGCGAGCCGGCCGAAGAAGTCGACATAGAGCCCGCGCTGACCGGCGTCCTGGTCGGCCAGAAAGCAGAGCATCCGGTTGTCTTGCAGCACCTCGACCATCTGGTCGAAGCCGCCCGTCTTGGGGATCAGCGATTGGCCGGTCCGCTCTCGGAAGGAGCGGAGGAAACGATCGAGGTACGGGTTGTCCAGGGTCCGAGCCACCGAGACGGTCGGGAACCCGAAGAGCCCGAAGAGATAACCGGCCAACTCCCAGTTGCCATAGTGGCCGGTCAGCAGGATCATCGGGCGGTCGCCGGTGATACGCTGGTCCATCAGAGCTTCGTGACGCACGAGCACGACCCGCTGCCGCCAGTTGGTCAGATGGAGCTTGCGCGGCGTGTGCAGGATCTCCATCAGCATGCAGCAGAAGTGGACGTACACCTCGCGGATGATCCGGTCGCGCTCGGCGTCGGTGTAGCGGTCGCCGAAGGCCAGGGTGAGGTTCTCGATCCCCACCTTACGGTGCCGCGCATCGACTAGATAGAGGAACCAGGCCAGGAAGCGCGCCAGGGCGTACGACTGCTCCATGGTCAGCATCTGCGCGAACGCGACCACGAGTCGAACGGCCAGATAGACCAGGTAGTCGAGCCAGGGCCGTCGAGTCTTGAGGCGGGGCATGTCTGTCACTCCGTTGACGCGTTGGGATTCACGGCCGCTCGACCATGAGCATTTCTCCAAGTCATTCCTCAAGAGGGAGCTTGACCTGGGCTCCGGTCTCGGCCGATCGGTAGATGGCGCGGATGATCTCCACGGACTTTCGTCCCTCGCGACCGTCGACCAGCGGGGGACGTCCCTCGTCGATCGCCTGGAGGAAGTCGGCGAGCTGGTCGCGGTGTCCGATGTGGGTGATGCCTCGAGGGTCGCTGGCGCCGGCCTTGAATCCGCTCTGGGCGGCCATGGCGGCGAAGACCTCGTTGTCGCTGGGGACCTTCTCCTGGAAGTCCCAGAGCGTGAGGTCGTCCTGCTCGACCCGCGCCGAGCCGCGGTCGCCGTGGATCTCGGTTCGCTTGAGGATGCCCGGATAGGCGCTGGTGGCGGCCTCGATCACGCCGAGGGCGCCGTTCCGGAATCGCAAGGCGGCGACGGCCGTGTCCTCGACCTCGATCCGCACGTGGGCCAGCGTGGCGGTCATGGCCGTGATCGACTCGACGTCGCCCATCAGCCAGTAGAGCAGGTCGACGTTGTGGATCGCCTGGTTCATCAGGGCGCCGCCGCCGTCGAGGTCCCAGGTGCCGCGCCAGCCGCCGGAGTCGTAATACTGCTGGGTCCGCCACCATTTCACGTAGGTATCGCCGAGGGTCAGCCGGCCGAACCGGCCGAGGTCGATCGCCTCCTTGAGCCGGAGATTGGCCGCCGAGAACCGGGAGGGGAAGATCGTGCAGAGCCGAACCCCGGCCGCGTCGCACGCCTCGATGATCGCGTCGCAGCGCGGCAGGGTGATCTCCAGGGGCTTCTCCACCACCACGTGCTTCCCGGCCTTGGCGGCCTTCAAGGCCGGCTCCATGTGGGCCCCGCTGGGGGTGCAGATGCAGACCACGTCCAGGCCGGGCTGTGCGAGCATCGCATCGAGGTCGTCGAAGATCTCGCAGCCGCCCTCGGCCATCCCGGCGATCTTCTCGCCGTTCGCCGGATTGCGACTCCATGCCGCGACCACGCGGGCGTCCTCGATCTCGTTGATCGCCCGCGTGTGGAACTCCGCGATCATCCCGCAGCCAATGATGCCGAAACCGTGCTGAGCCATGCTGCTTCCGCCTTCTTCGGGTCTCAATCAACCTTGTTTCGGGTCATCCCCGCTTCGTTCGCGCATCGACGGCTCGCGATCGGTGCTCGGAGAGCACGTTACGTGAGCCTCACCCTCACGATCTTGCGCTTGCCGACGCGGACGATCAAGCCGTCCGAGACCTCGATGAGGGTCTTCGGATCGGCGATGGGTTTTCGGTCCGGCCCGACGGTGAGCCCCCCCTGCTCGATCACGCGGCGGGCATTCGAAGTGCTCGATTCCAGGCCGAGCTCCTTGAGGAGGATGAATGCCGGGGCACGCCCCTCGGCGTCGAGCTTGCCGGCCGCGAGGGCGACCTCGGGGATCTCGTCCGGATCCTCGCCGGCGGCGCGACGACGGAATTCCGACGCCGCACGCTCGGCGGCCTCCGATCCCTGGTATTGCGACACGATCGCCTTGCCCAACGCCTCCTTGGCATCCCTCGGGTTAACGCTCGGCGCCAGGAGCCGGTCCACCTCATCCATGGGTATTTCAGTGAGCAGCGTGAAATACTGCCGCATCGGCTCGTCCGGGACGCTCATGATCTTGCCGAACTGGTTCTCCGCCGACTCGGCGACGCCGATGTAATTCCCCAGGCTCTTGCCCATCCGCCGGACGCCGTCGGTGCCGACCAGGATCGGCATCGTCATCGCCACCTGCGGCTCCTGTCCCTGGGACTGCTGGAGATCCCTCGCCACGAGTAAACTGAACAGTTGCTCGGTCCCGCCCAGCTCGACATCCGCCTTGATCTCGACGGAGTCCCAGCCCTGCATCAGTGGGTACAGGCATTCGTGGAGATAGACCGGCTTCTCGGCGGCGATTCGCTTGGAGAAATCCTCGCGAGCGGTCATCTGGCCGATGGTCATCCGGCGTGTCAGGTCGAGGACTTCGAGGAAGGACCATTTCGAGAACCAGTCGCCATTATGATGGACCTCGGCTCTGTTCAGGTCGATGATCCGTCCGACTTGAGTGAGATAATCCTTGGCGTTGGCCTCGACCTGTGACTCGGTCAGCTTGGCGCGCGTCTCATCCCGGCCCGACGGATCGCCCACCAGGGCCGTATAATTGCCGATGATGATGACGGCCGTGTGACCCAGATCCTGGAACTGGCGTAACTTGCGCAGGGGGACGGTGTGGCCGAGGTGCACGTCGATCCCCGTCGGATCAATGCCGTACTTGACCCGTAAAGGGCGGCCCTCGCGGACCGATCGCTCCAGTTTCTTGAGGAATTCGGGCTCGGGGACGATCTGCTCCACGCCGCGTTTCAGGATCCGGAGCTGTTCGGCGACATCTTTCATGAGTATTCCCTGGCGTTGTCCTGGCTGTTGACGAGTCGGTCGAGAGGCGTGGAAGACCGACTCGAAAGTCCGCGAGTCATGGAGATTCATCGTGGCAACTCCGGATCGGCTCGTAAAGGCCGTCCGTTGCGCCGAATCGGATCGGCTCGGTGGACGCAATTTTTGTTCAGGTTGATGGCCATCTTACTGAATGGGTCACCTTGCGGATCCGATGGCCTGGCCCCTGGCCGATCGCGGCGAGGGCGGTACGATCTACTGGTGGGACATGGCGGGACGGGTCTAGCTCGGAGGTCGATGCAACTCATGGGCGCGATCGAACCAAAGCAGTATTTGCTTCTCCTCTTTGCATGGATGCTCCTGCTCGTATTCCTGGGAATCGGCGCGAGCTGGGTCTGGGTCTTCCACCGCCTGCTGACGGGCCAGCGACTCCTTCCCGAGCGGCCGTTCATTGTGCATCGCAAGACCCCGTGGGGCTCCGGCACCGTCCTCCTCGCCTTCCTCGTCTATCTCGCGACCAATGTCGTGGCTTTTCACGGATACCTCTGGGCGACGGGCGCCGTGTCAGACGAGAAGCCGTCGGTCGCGCCCGAGATTCCGATCGGCAAGGCCGTCGAAAAGGAGGCGCCGGTCGATTCCATCAAGGTCGATGGAGACCAGCCCGGCGATGCCGAACGCGCGGCGACACACGCCGTGCCGCACGAGGCTCCCGGCCAACCTTCGACCGTGGAAGGGGCCAGGAAGCCGTCGATGGTGGAATTGATGTGCGTGCAGGCGACGGTGAACGCCCTGCTGATCGTCCTCCTTCCCCTGGTTGTACGAGTCACCTCCGGCGCCTGGTTCCGCGATCTCGGACTGAGTCTCCAGGGATGGCGGGACCAGGTCGCCGTGGGCGTCGTCAGCGTGCTGTTCTTAATGCCATTTGTTTACGGTGCCCAGTTTATCGCCATGAGTGCGCTCGGGCCTTTCGACGAGGAGTCTCGCCATCCGGTCGAGAAGATGTTCAAGAAGCAGTTCTCGAGCGAAGCGGCAGCCCTGGCCCTCCTCACCGCCGTCGTCATGGCTCCCCTGTTCGAGGAGTTGATGTTCCGGGGAATCTTCCAGCGCTGGCTGGTCGACCTGATGGATCGATTTCGGAACAGGGTGCGAAGCCGACCCGCCGGTCTTTCGGACACGATCGAGCTTGCGCAGTTGCCTGGTGTATCCGGCGCCCCCGATCCGCCGCGGCCTGACGATCCCGATTTTCAATGGGACAATGAGGCTCCGTGCGAACCGATCGGGTCAGGAGGATCGGACGGAACCCCAGGTTTCCCTGACCGATCCATCTCGCCCGGGGACGATCCGGCAGCCGGTCCCGGAATCCCGGACAGCCTCGAGCCCGCCAACTGGTCTGAAGATTTCATGGATGAACGACCAGGCGAAGGTTCGATGATGGATGAACGTCCATCAGGCTACTGGGAGTTTGGTGATCCGGTTCCGCTGGTGCCCAAGTCTGATATGCCTTCGCATGTCGGCGCGGGGACCGCCATCGTCGTCACTTCCCTGGTCTTCGCCAGTCTCCATGCCGGCCAGTGGCCAGCACCGATTCCCATCTTCATCCTGGCCCTTGGGTTGGGCTTTGTTTATCACCGGACTGGGAGCCTGCTGGCCTCGGTATGCATGCATGCGGTTTTCAATGGGTTCAGTACGGTGATGTTGTTCTTCGTATTGCTCCTGGGAGTACCGCCCGCGGCCGAGAAAAAGGTTCCCCCGCCGGCGGTCGAGGATAACGCGCCTGTCGAGAAAGTCACATCTGTCGTTTCTGGGGAGAATCCGCGGCCCGATCGTGGCGAAAGATGAATTTTGGCCGGATTTTTCTAGACGAATGCTAGCCGGATTGGTAGAGTTCTGGTGTCGTGCAATAGTTCCTTGAGGGGGATGCCCCCGGAATCGTTGACTCGGCCGCTATCTCTCGATGCGCCTGAGATGTCAGGAACCTTGAAGGTGAATGTCAGGCAGGATGTTTTCCGATGAGATAGGGACCGTGTCATGGCGATTTCTGGAGGCTCTGGTCGATCGCGTTCCCCTTGG
>JBKQHM010000391.1:0-3637 GCA_052148775.1 Isosphaeraceae bacterium
GGCCGTCCGAGCGTATCGGAAGGTCTTGTTCCGCGCTCGAGGAGTTTAGAGCGCCTAACGATTGGGTTGCCTTCCGAATGACCGCATCGAATCGATACGAGCCCGAAGCGTCCGCGAGTGAATTCCGGCGAGGACCATCGATCCACTCGCGGACGCTTCGGGCTCGTATCGATTCGATGCGGTCATTCGGAAGGCAACCCAATCGTTAGGCGCTCTAAACTCCTCGAGCGCGGAACAAGACCTTCCGATCCGCTCGGACGGCCTTCCCACACCCCATCCCGGCGAACGGTGGATGAACCAGCCTCAGTCTATCGACGGAGCCCGCGGCGCGCGATGGGCCGACGGGCTCCTGATCGTGTCCCTGTCGGCCCTCGCATTCCTGCTGGGCTGCTACGAGTTGTTCGACCAGGACGTATGGTGGCACCTCCGAGCCGGGCAATGGATCCTCGAACACGGTCGCGTCCCGCAGCTCGACCTATTCACATTCTCCTCGGCGGATCGGGCCTGGATCGACCTGCACTGGGGATTCCAGGTGGCCCTGGCGCTCGCGTACCGATCCGGCGGGGTCGCGGGGATGATCCTGATGGCGGCGGCGGCGGCCTGCGCGTCGTTCACGATCGCACTGACGGCCCGGGATCGCGGATGGCCGATCTGGGTCGCGGCGACCTGTTGGTTCCCCGCGCTGGCCCTGATGTGCACGCGCTTCGATCCCAGGCCCGAGATCTTCTCGCTCGTCTTCCTCGCCGGCTTCCTGGCCGTCCTCTGGCGAGCGGAGCGGCGACCGGCCCTGGCCTGGGCCCTCCCGCCGATCCAGGCCCTGTGGGTCAACAGCCACGGCCTCTTCATCCTCGGCCCGATCGTCCTGTCCTTCTACCTGGCGGACCGCGCGGCGCGAAGCCTGGGGGTCCTGCCGCGACTCGACGACGGCCTCGGGGATGGGCCGCGAAACCCGTGGCGGCACCTGGTTCCCGCCTCGTTGGCCGTCGCGCTGGCTTGCCTGGCGAACCCCTATGGCCTGAGAGGGGCAACCTTCCCGCTCGAGTTGTTCCCCAAGATCGCCGATCCGGGGAACCCCTACAAGGCATACGTCGACGAGTTCGTCAGCCTGCGCACGGCCGTCCTCGGGCAGTTGCGCCAGATGCCTGGGGTCCACCTCCCTCTCAGGATTCACGTCTACCTCACGACATTACTGCCCTGGAGCTTCCTGCTCCCGGCCGTCTGGCGGGCGTGTCGCGAGCCGGGGGGGCGCGGAGACCGATCCGGGACCGGCCCGGTGTCCATCTGGGCCATCGGTCTCGCGATCGCAATCGGCGGTTCGGTGGCGACCGCGATGGTCGCCCCGTTTCCCGAGACGCCGGCCTGGCTCATCCGGATGAGCCCCATCGTGCCGATGACGCTGCTCGTCGTCGGGATGTTCGTCGCCGCCGCGTTGGCCGTCCGCTCGCGACGGGCCGCGATGATGATGGCTTTCGGGGTCGCCGGCATCGCGGCCTGGGATGTCTGGTTGATGGCTGACCTGTTCGGTCGCGCCGCCCGGGTTCCCGCATTCGGCGTGGTCGAGTTGGGCTATCTTGCGGCTGTCCTGGGGCTGCCGGCCGCGGCCCTCGTCCTCCGCTCGGGGGGTAGCCTCTTCCGGATGCTTCTCGCCGCATCCTTCACATACCTGATGTTCCAGGCGGTCCGCAACGTCAACCTCTTCGGCCTGGTGGTCGGGTCGGTGCTGGCATGGAATCTGGGCGAATGGGTCTGCTCGCTATCCGCCGACCTGCCCATCCGCCGGGGACATCGGATCGCGGCCTGGGCGGCCCGAGGACTGATCCTCGGTCTCATCCTGCTCTGGGCCGGCACCCTCGTGACCGACCGTTATTACCGGATCGAGGGGGACGACATGCACTTCGGCCTGAGGGAACGTCGGTTGACCTTCGCGCACGACGCGGCGCGTTTCGCCGGCCGTCCCGGCCTGCCCGGCCGAGCCCTGGTGTTCGACCTTGGCCAGACGGGCGTGTACATCTACCACAACGGTCCCGACCGCAAGGTCTTCATGGACGCCCGGCTCGAGGTCCCGGACCGCTCGACCTTTCAGGCGTACGTCCGGATCGAAGAATGGCTCAAGCGTGACGATCTCCGATGGGTCGCCGCGATACGGCGACTCGGCGACCCGTTGATCCTCCTCAATCACGACGGGGAGACGGAGTCCGAAGCCTCGTTGCTGGCCCATCCTCGCTGGCGCTGCATCTATTTCGATGCGATCGCTTCAATCTATGTGCCGCGAGAGGGTCCGTCCTCGGCGCCGGGCTATCCGGAGATCGACTTCGCCGACTCGCGGTTTCGAAAGGCTGCGGAATCGGCCTCGCCGATGGATCCGAGGCGGGCGATGGCCGAGGCGGCGGCGCTGCGCCGGCTCGGATTCGTCCTGAGGAAGCGAGGCGCCGCCCCCTGGGCGATCCGCATCCCACTCCTGATCGGTGCGTCCGACCGGATTCACGAGGTGCTCTCCGGTGGGGTCGGCGGCCCGGTACCCTGGAGATTCCTCGGCCTCATCGAATGGGACATGGTGCCCGACCTGACGCGGCCGCCCCCCCGTCCGTCCGACGCCTGGGACCCCGCAACCGGGCTCCCCTGGGCGCGGGCGACTTATTGCTTCCGACGGGCCCTCGAGACGGCGCCCCGCGACGAGGCGACCCTGCGTTCGCTGGCCGAATGCTTCGGCGTGCGGAAGATGACCGAGGCCCAGCGTACGGTCGAATCGCTCCTGGGCCGGCGGGACCGGGGCACGGACGGTCTCCGTCTGCCGGTGCGAGCCCGCGAACCGATCACGTCCAGATCGTGGTCCGACGCCGATCGGATCGCCGCGAATGATCTCCACGTCGGCGATCCGGACTCGGCGCGGCGCGTGTGGGGAGAGGCCGCCGATCCTCCCTCGCCGGGGATGCGCCTGACGCGAATGGCCGGCGCGGACCTGGCCGCGCTGGATGCCTCGGCCGCGGAAGTTCGCTGCCGCCAGGCCCTCTCGCTCGACAAGAGCCTCGGGGAAGCGTGGTTCGTGCTCGCCAGCGCGCTCCTTGAGTTGGGGCGCGCCGACGATGCCCTGGACGCTTGCCGGGAAGGGCTGAAGTACGAGCTCAGCACCGCCCAGCGCGAGGCGATCCTCGGCATCCAGGGCATGCTCATGCATCGACGTCGATAGTTCGTCCGACTGCGATCAGCGTCGACGTTCGGGCGCCTTGTCGAAGAGCGGGTCGCAGGCGACGATCTTGGCCGAATCGCCGTCGTGCACGGCCATCCGGGCCCCGGGGTAGATCGAGCCGCCGGCAAACTTACCGTCCTTGCCGATCGCGTAGAAGTTGACGTTCCCCTTGACCTTTCCGTCCTTATCGCGGCGCTTGGGGTCGCGGGCGGAACGCGTCGCGATCGTCTTGCAGACCTCCATGATCGCGTCCTTGGGGTGGAGGCCGCGACGCATCCCCTCGACGATCAGGGCGCTGGAGAGGTTCAGCAGGTTCAGCTCGCCGACGCCTGTCGAGCCGGCGGAGCCCACTTCATTGTCGAGGAACAGGCCGGCGCCCAGGATCGGCGAATCGCCGACGCGTCCGGGGATCTTCCAGGACAGGCCCGAGGTCGTGGTGGTGCAGCCGAG
>JBKQHM010000392.1:0-14364 GCA_052148775.1 Isosphaeraceae bacterium
TCGGACCCGAGATCGAACCGATTCGTGTAAGGATCGTCATTGAGGATCACGTCTTCATCCGTGCCATAGATGAGGTCTTGTTCCGGTGCTCGCGCGGCGATCTTCTTCAGCTCGGACGCCTCATCCCCGTCGGCCGGCCTGTAGGCATATTCGATCGCCCAGTAGTCGTAGGGGCCGAGCGTGACGGAGTAGTAATCGCCTTGCTTCTTCCCCTTGGGCGCGATGTTGATCGGGCTGTAGTCCATCACGCTGCCGACCAAGCCCTTGACGTGCGTGATCGAGGTGTCGTGGAGCTGGTCGGCCTTGAGCATCGTGCTGGCCTTGAAGTTGTGCCGCAGGCCCAGGGAGTGGCCGACCTCGTGCATCACGATGTGCTTGATCGCCTGGCCGACGAACTCCTCGGGCAGCTCGTCCTTGGGCTGGGGCTTGCGGGGCTCGGGCTTCTTCGGGGGCTCGGGCTTGGCGGTCTTCCCCTTCCCGTCGAGGGTCGGCGGTACGCTCGGGGTGGTGGGCGGCGTAGTGGGAGCGGTGGGCGGGGTAGCGGGTGTGGTCGGCGGCGTGGTGGGTGCGGGGGTCTGATCGAACGGGTTCATGTCGGCCATGGCGATCGCCGCGAGGGCGAAATCGCGCTGGATGCCGGACTGGAACTGGCAGGAGCCTTGTCCACCCCGAGCGGCCGTCTTGGCGAGTTCCCATGCAACGAAGTTCTGGTCGGCGGGCACGACTTCGGCCACCATCCGGTTCGGGTTCCGGTGGAGGGCATCCACTCCGAGTAGGTTGCCGGCCGTCGGGTCGCCATAGCCCATCTTCGATGCCAGGATGGGACTGATCACCTCGCCGACGGCCAGGGGAGAAGCCACCGGCTCCTGGCCGCCCGCGGCCGTGGTGCTGCCGACAAGCAGGGCGTACGACAGTTTCCAGGCTCGAATGAAGCCGGCATCGAAGACGACGTCGCCATCGATCAGTTCGCCGGTGAGTGGGTTGGCCCGCATGCAGGACATGGCGCCACCGATTTCACCGGTGACCCAGCGGAAGGTGCAGTAGTTCGTGTCTTCGGGGTCGAAGTCGTCGCGGCCGGCCTCTTCCCAGCGGACGGCGATGGCGTCCTTGAAGCCGATCTTCTCAAAAGCCTTGTTCCACTCGCGAATCCCCTCCTCGACGTAGGGGCGATATTCGATGGGGACGGTATCCTCGACATACCAGACGATCTGCTTGCGCGGAGGGGAGAGCTTGGCACGGGGATTGGCCTTCTCCAGCCGCCATCGATTGATCATCCGGACGAAGTTCGAATCGGGATCGGTAATGGCGAAATCCTTGTTCGCGCTCAAGAAATGGCCAACGCGGTCGTCGGCCATCCGCGGATGATAGCCGAAGTCGGGGGTCTTCATGAGGCTGTAGTGGATGACGACCGTGATGCCGCGGTGGTCGATGACGGGATCATTCTGGCTGCCAGCGGCCCGACGGTTCATCCCGGTGAACGTGGTCTCGACCTCCAGCTCCATGTTGTGCTGAAAGCCCTTGACCTTGACCCAGCTACTGCGGCTCCGGTCGACGATCCCTAGCCCGAGCTGGGCGAAGTCGGTCATGAAGATATCGGAGAGATCGATCAGCACGGCGCCGCCGCGCATCATGTTCAGCGAGACGATCGGCAGGGCCATCAGGACGGAGTCTGTGTAATTCTGCTTGACCGACTTGTCCAGCGACGAGCCCGGGGTCGCCTTGTAGTGGATGTTGCGGCGCACGAGCTGGACGCGGTCATCGACGCGACGGAAGATGATGACCGGCTCGTCGGCGCGGGTGATGGGCACGCCCGTCTGGCCGATGCCCCGCGCGATGGTCACGGGTACCAGGAGGGGCTGATTGAGCTGATGGGGCATGAACTCGGCGTAGACATGTTCCCCCTTCTTGTAGAGGGTGAACAGCCCCTCGACCTTCTCAGCACCGGCGGTTACCTCGTTGAAATCGCGGAACGGCCCCGACCCGCCGCGAGGGGCCCGCCGCGCACCGGCGACGACCCCTTCGAAGTCGATCGATCTGGGCTCCTGGGCCGCCAGGTCCGCCGCCAAGAGGCCCACGGTCAAGACCGCGGCCCATCCCCTACCGATGATGCGACTCATGAAGCTCTCCTCACGATGGTCATTCTCTGGTGCCGTTCGGCTTCCGCCACGGAACAGATTGGATGAATCGGCGCGGAATCGCGGTGTTCTCTCGGGACAGGATCGTCAGCCTCGGTCGGTTACCTACTTGGTTCATTCCTCTTGCAGTTTGCCCGTCCGGCATTCTCTACCATCTTGACGGACGAATTCAGCCAAGGCAAGCGCGAGCTGTGACAAAGGTCATCGGTGACGGGCTTTGCAGGGGTATCGACGTCCATCCGGATGCATGAACCCCGGGTTCTTGACGCGACTTCGCTGTCTTTGAAATGATCGGTTCGGGTGGGCACCTCCCACAAGTCGCAAACCCGATGGGCCGCACCCACTCCGGGGGTGAGTTCCGGTTGTGCGACGCTCTCTCTTCCGGCGATTCTTTCGTACCCAACTCGGGATAAAATGGATGGCGGCGGGGCACTATTCCATGGGGAATGAGCGCGAACCAAGAGATCCTTGCAAGCCGGGTCACACACATGGCGCATGGGGCGAGGTCGTTCGTTGGCCAGATCGAGTCGGTCTTCGAGGGCGGTTCGGTCGCCGGTCTAGCCGACCGGCAACTGTTGGAGCGGTTCACCGCCGGCTCCGACGCGGCTGGGGATGCGGCGTTCGCCGCGCTCGTAGCACGTTACGGGCCAATGGTCCTGCACGTGTGCCGACAGTTCGTGGCTGACCGCCACCTTGCCGAGGATGTCTTCCAGGCTGTCTTCCTCGTGCTCGCCCGCAAGGCCCTTTCCATCCGCGACCCCGACCGGCTGGGGGCCTGGCTCTACAGGGTAGCGATCCTCACGGCTCGTAAGGCGAAGGTCCGGCTCGATCGCCGGCGCCGGGACGAAGACGGCGACGCCATGAGTCGTCCCGGTTGGGAGTCGAGTACTCCGGTCGAGCCGACAGTTCAGACAGCCGAGCAGTCGGTCCTGGCCCGCGAGCAAGCTGCGGCCCTTCACGAAGAGATCGGCCGCCTGCCAGACACGTTCCGCTCGGCGGTGGTCCTCTGCTATTTCGAGGGCCTCACGCTCGACGAGGCAGCATACCGGCTGCGGTGGCCCGTCGGGACGCTCCGCAGTCGCCTGGCCCGAGCGCGCGAGAAGCTCCGCCGCGGGCTCACGCGCCGCGGCATTGTGCTGTCGGGCACGGCGATGGCCGCGCTGCTAATGCCGCGCCCGGCCCGGGCGTCCGTCTCATCCCTGCTGTGCGAAACCACCTCCCGGGGCGCGATCGCCTTCGCAGCCGGTCGGGCCGCGGCCGGCGGAACCCTCTCCGCCTCCGCCGCGGCAATGGCCCAGGAGGTCCTGCGTACCATGCTACTCCACAAGCTCGGGCTTGCCGTGATGTCCCTCTTGTTCGTGGCGGTCGTCGCCGCCGGCGCGGCGTCGCAGTCGTTCAACGCCTTCGCGCGATCCCGGGAGGGCGAGCCACGCGGCGAGCCATTTGTGAAGGTGGCTCGGACGGAGCCTCGCACTCCCGACGAGCCTCGCCCCAATGAACAGAGGATGACCATCGCCGGCCGCATCCTCGACCCGGAAGGGAGGCCGCTGCCGAACGCCTTTATCGCCGTGCTGTCCGACCGCAAACGGTTGGTCAGCGACCTGGACGGCCAGCCTCCCAGTGTCCTCACGGGCACGGCCACGGCCAACCCCGACGGCCGGTTCGCACTCAAGTTCCCGGCCATCCCCGCATCACGCCTGGCTCGCTTGAGGCTTATCGCGACCGCGCCCGGGCGGGGCCTCGGGGTGGTCGAGCTCAAGACCGACGCCGCCGACCAGGAGACATCGATCGCCCTTGCGCCAGAGCAGCCCGTCGAGGGCCGGCTGGTCGACGTTCAGGGCCAGCCGGCCGCGGGGGTCGTCGTCCGCGTGGCCAGGCTGAACGTTTCCCGCGCGGGAGAGATCCAGCCCTATGACACGAAAGGTGCGCCAAGCCTCTGGCCGTCGCCCGCGACGACCGACGCCGACGGCCGGTTCCGGCTGCTCGGTCTGGCCGCGAAAGCGCCGGCGACGTTCGAGGTCGAGGACCCTCGGTTCGCGCGCCAGGAGTTCGCGTTCCACGTCGAAGGCCCCGTCACCAAGAAGGCCGAGCAGACGCTCCGGCATGGTACCACGGTCACCCTGCGCCCGGCTCAGGCGCTGGAGGTCAACGTCGTCCATGACGACGACGGCCGGCCGGTGGCCGGCGCGCGGATCGATGTCCGCTCGTTCGATGGCAGGGGATCTTCGGGAGAGGTCCCCCGCACCCGGACCGACGGCCAGGGCCGCGCGCGGGTCATCCCCTGGCCGGGCGACCGGTTCTGGATCTTCGTCTATGCGCCGGAGCGCGAGCCGTACCTGCCCGCCCGGCTCGACGTCAATTGGCCCAAGGGGGCCGTGCGACACGCCGTCGCGGTGAAGCTCGGCCGAGGCGCGTTGGTGCGCGGCCGGTTGATCGAGGACCCAACGGACACACCGGTCGTCGGCGGATGGATCGGCTACCAGCAGACTCGTCGCGGCAATCCGGGACCCCTCCGGCTGCCGCCGATCGCGGCCGTCAGCGGGCCCGACGGCATGTTCACCATGGTCCTCCCGTCCGGCCCGGGGCACCTGCTGGTTCAGTGCCCCAGCGCTGACTATCTGCACCTCACGACGAGTAACGTCGAGATGGGGGTCGGCCTCCGCCCCAGCCTCCACCTGTATCCCGACGCCCACGCCGTCCTGGACATCAAGGACGGCGAGGCGCTGCGCCCGCTCGAGATGCGGCTGCACCGGGGCGTCACCGTCACGGGCCGCGTCGTCGCGCCCGACGGCCGGCCGGTCGCCGAGGCGTTCGCGTTCGGGCGGAGCTATGTGCCTTACGGCGAGCGTCCCTACCCCATGACCGCCGGCAACGGCACCCCAGCACAAGTCGAGGTGAAGGACGGCCGGTTCGAGATCCCCGGCTGCGACCCGGAGAAGCCGGTCACGTTCTACTTCCTCGATCTGAAGGACCACCTCGGAGGCACTGCGGAGATCTCGGGCCGAATGGCGGCGAAGGGTCCGATCACGGTGCAGCTCCGGCCCACGGCGTCGGCCAGCATCCTTCCGAAGCGCCCCGATGGCAAGGTGCCCGACTACAACGAAGCCCGCGGCCAGCTCGCCGGCCTACGGCTGATCATCACTCCCGGCCCCGACTGGGAGGAGATCAACAAGAACGTGGACGTGATCCCCGGCGACTTCGCCTACCAGATCAATCTCGACTTCGACCCAGACAACCGTCCGCGACCCGGCCCCGACGGCCGCATCACGCTACGCAACCTGATCCCCGGCGCACCGTACCGGTTCCATGGACGCGATTTCACACCCGAGCCCGGCCAGACGGTGGACCTCGGCGAGGTCGTGGTCGAGGGAAGGCGTCGTTGATGCTTCCTGCTAGCTTTAGGGGCCGGCCTCACCCTCGAGTTTTGTCTCGAAATCTTGCCGATGTTGGGCGGTCTTCCCGCCACGGAGATTCCTCGGACTGGGCGGACAACGACTCAATATGTCCTCCCACACTCTCGATAATCCCGGATCGACGGCGAGCACACCGATTCTCGTGTTCCAGGGAATTCCCGGCTGTCAGGGTCTCGAGGAGGCTGGCCTGCATAATACTCCCGCCCTGGTAGACGCCGACAAGCGACTGGCGGGTACCCATGAATTGCGGGCCAACGACTTCGTGCAACTTGCCGCCGCGATGGAACTCAACGGCCGATGGCTCGCTGCCGAGATGGGTCGCATCACCCTGGTTTCAGCAGATCGCGACCTCAACGGCGCCGCGACTGCCGAAGGGCTGACGGTCGAAAACCCGAACCTGCACCCGTGATCCAACCTATTCTGGAGCTGCCAACCATACCTGTCCGCCTGTGGCATTCTTCCTAGCTCGACCGTGCCGAATCGATTCTTGCCGATGGACTACATGATGGCGAGCATGGTCATTCCCTTCGTGGTGATCGGCTCGCTGGCCGCTCTGCTCCTACGACTTCGCCGCCTCCCGGCCGTCGCGGCGTCGAGTCTTCCGTCAGACGGGTACGGGCCGATTGCCAAGCCGCGATATTCTCCGCATCGCTGTCGATGCCGGCGAACTTGATCGAGTGAATTACGACTCGATCGGAAGCCCGATCACCGACCTGACTCAGCGATCTGGAACGGCGCCGCGGGTCGGTCCTGCTCGGCTGGCTAAGCCTCGACTTGACCGGTGTCTGGCGACCGGCAGGGGACTGGAGGGACCGCAGCGGCCGTGTCCTCGGTTTCGTCCTGATCGTGGTCTCCATCCTGGCGATCTCCTGGTTCCTCGTACCATGATCCAGGGAGGCCGCCCAGGCATTATGGATGGCCCACCTGACCGTCGAGTGTACGGGACGGGTCATGCCAGTTCCTCGGGTGCGCTGGCGATCTCTTGCCCGCCCGCCGGGGGAGCGATCGCGGCGGCCCGAATCCTGGCCAGGAGCAGCATCGCGGCGATGAAGAAGCCGAGCAACTCGATCGTGAGCAGGAGGCCCTGGAGCGCCGGCCAAATGGCCGCGGTGAGGGTGACCGCCAGGATCGCCGTCGCCGGCAGGAGGACGCCGCCCAGGGCCAGCCACACCCCCAGCAGGGTGACCGCAAGCACCCCGATGACGGTCAGGGCGAATCCGGCCGAGATCAGCACCGCCGGACCCAGCGCGATGTATTCCTGGGCGAAGTACATCAGCGGGTAGGCCCCGGCAAAGGTCCCCACGCTCAACAGCAGCATCCACAGATCGAACCGGGGGACCGACGCGGCGCGGACGACCAGCCCGACCATCAGGCCGAAGGCGAGCACGCTGAGCGGGCCCAGCCACGTCAATTCGCCAAGCCGATCGATCGGTGCGATCCCCAGGACATCGAGACGGACGGGCTGGCCGAGCAGCAGCCGCTGGTAGGCCCAAGTGTACGTGGTCGAACCGGCCTGGCGGGCCAGTCTCGTCGGCTGGAGGGAGAGTTCTAGCAACCGCACGTCCGATCCCTTCGCCTCGATCGACACGTTGAACTCGTCGAGGATCCCGCCGGGGGGGACCGATAGCTCGTACAACCCCTTGCCGACGGCCGAGTAGGCGACATCCAGCAGGGTCGGCGCGTCGGCCAAGGCGCCGCGCCAGACGAGCTTGCCGTCCCTCAGGGCGACCACCTCGCTCGGCTTGTCGCCGGCTGCGATCGACAGGTCCGCCAGGGAAATCACCTGCGGCGGCAAGGGCAACTCGAGCTCGCAGTCGCCGGTCTGCGGGCGAGGGCTCACCGCCCGGATCTTTCCGGTGAACCGCGCCTCGTAGATGGACTCCGGCGAGGCTGTGCCGACGCTGAGACGCGGGGTGAGCACCACGGTGGCGATGAAGGACTGGACCCGCGCCAGAGGGAGCCTTTCCGCCGGCCGTCCCTCCGCCTCGGCCTTCGCGGCCCGCGCCGCGTTCTCCTGGGCCATGTTCGGGCCAAACCCATATTGCGCCTGGCTGGTCAGCTTGGATCGTGCCGCCTGACGCAACTTCTGCACGAAGGGCAGCAGGAGCGCGACCAGCACCGCGATGATGAAGACGACGACCAGCAATTCGATGAGGGTGAAGGCACGGCGGGAGGTCTGGGGCATCGGAAGGGCCGGACGTGTAGACATATCAAGCATCGGATTCGATACCCCAAGTCACGCTGGGCGGTCGTAGCCGGACGCTTCAACTTATCCATCATATCCGACTGTTCCCGTCCGCTCCAGTTCGCCGGCCTGTTTATCGGCTCCCATGCCCAGCCCAGCCGCGAGCTTTCGCCATGGTTTCGGTCGCGTTGTGGAGTCGAGGGAGACGGCCTCCGTCTCTCGGGGATGATCTGTTCGATCGTGCGAGTTACAATGACCGATCAGTCTTACCCCATTCTCACCTGCGGCTGTGCTCCTGCGGCCCTTCAGGCCGCGGCGGATGAGTGGTGTGTCGAGTCAGTCCCCGGGTTGCACCCGGGGCTGTGCTCCCGCGGGCCTTCAGGCCGCCGAAATGAGCGGACGTTGAACCCAAGCCAGCCCTGAGGCGCTCTCACGATCCATCGATCGTAGACTCGAGGATTGACCGTAGGGTCTATCATTCCCTCCCGGATCGACCGGCGACCTCGACCGTTGTACCCGATGAGATCATCCTCGATCCCCTTACATCGACGCGTTTGATGGCGCGTGGCCGCGCCGAGGTTATCAGCTTGCTCGCCGTCGCCGCATTCTCGAGCCGAGTATCCGCTGGCGTTGAACGCGAGATCGCCAGGCTCGGCGATGTAGGGTTCTGCGTGACATGGAACTGGGACGATTTCAGTTTCACTCGGACGTTTCCGATCTTGCCGACGCCATAGACCGTGTATGATAGCGGGGGCTGCGCTGGGCCGTGCTTTCGCTTCTTGATGGTCCCGGAGATGACCGTGTGGCGCGGGACCTCGCCCACCACGACCAGTTCCCCCGTCTGATTCGCGCCGGTCAGTACGTCGTCGAGGTAGCCGCCCTTCTTGATCGTCAATGTCACCTTGTTCTGGCTCGTATCCACATAAGTCAGTTTCGTACCCTGGGCGAACAACGCGGTATAGTTGGTGCCGGCGAGGCTGGGCCCGGCGCCTGCCAGCTCGGTTCCGGCGAGATTCGTGATCCCGCCGGGCGACGAACCGTTGACCGCGATGTGGTAGAACTGGTTGACTGACAACGGTGCAGCCGGCATCAGCGTCACGGTCCAATTCGACGGATTGTAGCTGGCCACGATGATGGGGACGGTCGAATCGTCGCCGGTGCCGAAGATGCCGTCCGCGCCGATATTGACGAGTGTATAATCCGAGGCAGTATTCGCGGGGCCGGCCGCGAGGGGCTCGTTGAAGGTCAGGATCAGGCTGACGATCGAAGCGGAGGAGCCGGTCCACTGGAGTCCCGTGACCTGGGGAAGCGTGGTATTCGGGTTCACGTCCACGATGGTGAGGGTGGCCGTACTGGTGGAGGCGAGCGCCGCGCCGCCGGTCGGATTGCTGATCGACAGGCCGACCAGTTCGCCCGCGGCGCCGTAGGGATCGGCCAGGACGGGAACCTGGATCGTCTCTGAGGTTGCGCCGGCGGGGAATACAATGGTCCCGGAAGTCGGCTGATAATCGAGTCCGGCCGTCGCCGAGACCGCGTAGGTGCTGAAATCCACCGAGACTTGACCCGTCGATCCATCCGTCCGCACCAGGGTGATGGTGGCGGATCCGGCGGTGTCGGTCACCTGGTAGGTCAGCGCGCTGAACTGGATCGTCCCCGGACGACCGAGCACGGTCGTCGTGGTCTGCGCGGTGCTGCTGGCTGGGTCGAGGTCATACTGGTTCGAACTCGCCGTGACGGAGGTGACGAATGTCCCGATCGCGCCCGAGCCGGGCGCGATCACGAACGTGACGGTCTCGCTGGCCCCGACGGCCAGATTGCCGATCGCGGCGACGAGATTCGATCCCGACTGGGTGACCTGTCCGACCGGCGTAGACGAGGACGAACCGTTCGTGAATGATCCTGAGACGAAGGTCGCGCTGTTGCCCATCGGAGCGGTCAGCGTGACACCGGTCGCCGGTGAAGGGCCGTTGTTCGTGATGACCGCTGTGTAGGTCAGATCGTCGCCGAACTCGATCGAGCTCGCCCCGGCCGTGAACTGGGTGATATCCAGGTCGACCCCGGCCGCGATGGGGGTCGAGACGGTCGCCGTGCCATTATCGGAGTCGATCTCGTCGTCCGAGATGTAGGCATTGTCATTGAGCGGCGAGGACGACGATGCCGCCGCGCTGGGGATGACTACGATCGTCATGGTGACGGTCGCCCCCAATGCGAGGTCGCCGAACGTCGCCGTGACTCTGCCATCGGCGATCGTCGGGTTCACGTCGGCGATCGAGGTGGTGGCCGACACGTCAGACGTGATATCCGAAGGCAAGGCGTCGGAGACGATTAGGTTCGTGGCCTCGGAGGGCCCGGTGTTCGTCGCGGTGATCGTGTAGATGAGGGGCTCACCCACGTAACCCTGGCTCTGTGTGGTGGTCAACTGGAGAGCGAGGCCGGTTACGGCGTCGACCGTCGTCGTCGTTGAGGCGGAGTTGTTGGGATTGCCGTTATCCTGGCCCTGAATGACGGCGCTGTTGGTGATGGTGCCGCTGAGGGACCCGGCGGTCGCCGCCGCCGTGGGCTGGACCACGATCGTGAATTGCTGCGAGGCGTTCACGGCGAATTCGCCGAGGTCGAACGTGACGACCCCGTTGACCGGAGTGGCGCCCTCCGACGCCGAGACGAACGTCACATCCGCGGGGAGCGTGTCGTAGACGATCGCATCGGGATCGGCGACCTGACCGCTATTGGTCGCCGTGAGGGAGTAGGTCAGGTCGCTGCCGACCTTGACCGGGTTGGGTAAACCGGTCATCGCGATCGACAGGATACTCGAGGGGACCAGCGAGATCGTGCTCTTGGCGGTATTGTTGGTCGGGATCGGGTCGTACTGATCGCCCGAGATCGAGACCTGGTCGTCCATGGGGCTGGCCGTTGATGCCGAGCTCTGGACGGTGACCTCGTAGGTCGCCGAGGAGGTCGCGGGGAGATCGCCAACGTCGAAGGTCAGTACCCCCGACGATGGCAAGGCGCCGCCGGTCGCCGACACGAAACTGACGCCCGAAGCGAGGTCATCCGTCACGACCACCCCGGTGGCGTCGGAGGGTCCGTTGTTGGTCGCGGCAATCGTATAAGTGACATCCTGACCGATGGGTGCGGTGCTGGCACTGGCTGTGATCCCGACGACCAGATCGGTCACGCCGTCGACGGGTGTCGTGACCGAAGCCGAATCATTGGAGGGATTCGGGTCGAAGGTGCCGCTCGTGATGGTGGCGTTGTCGGTCATCTGGGGTACCGACACCGGCAAGGGCGGGAAGGAGATGGTGATCGTTCCGGTGGCGCCGGCGGCCAGGGAGCTGAAGTCCGCCGTGACCACGCCATTGGCGACCACTGGCGACAGGCCCGCGAAGGTGGTCGACGTGGTCACGTTCGAGACGATGCCCTGGGGTAGCGTGTCGGTCACGACCACGTTCGTCGCGCTGGAAGGGCCGTTATTCGTGACATTCAGGATATAGCTGAGCGGGCTGCCGACATAGCCGGGGTCGGGAGTCTCGTCGATCGTCACAGCCAGGTCCGCGGTCGGCGCCACGGTGGTCGTGATCTGGGCCGAGTCGTTCCCGGAATTGGTTTGGAAGTCGGTGGTGGTGACGCTGGCGTCGTCGGTGATCTGAGGGACCGCGGCGGCCGTGGGCTGGACCATGATCGTCAGCGTGGCGGTTGCGTTCACCGCCAAGGTTCCGAGGGCCGCGGTGACCACGTCCGTGCCGATCACGGGCGTCACGCCGGGGATCGAGCAGGATGCGAGCACGTTGGCGGTGATGGCTGCCGGGAGGTCGTCCGTGACCACGACATTGTTCGCGGGTTCCGGACCGTTGGATGTGATCGTGACGGTGTAGGTCAGCGTGCTGCCCGCATAGACGCCCGTCGTCGGGGAAGCTGCGATCGAGACGCCGACATTGCCCTCCGGCTCGATGGGGACATCCTGCGAGAACTCCGAGGTATCGCCGATCGGATCGGTCGCCGTCGCCGAGACGACCCATCCCGGTGATAGGGCCGTCGGGAGTGTCACGTTGAAATTCACGTCGTTCGCGTCGCTATTCGAGCCGGTCGTCACCGTCGTGGAGCCGAGGTAAACCTGTCCTTGCCCATATCCCGAGGGGTCCGGAGCGGGACTGCCGAAGAACTGGAGGAGATACGTCGTGTCGGCGCCCGCGTTCAGCGAGCCGACGACCGTGGTGCTGGTTCCCTGAGTGGCCGCCGAGCTCAAGACGGGATAATTCTGATAGTTATTCGGGCCGCCCGAAACGCCCTGTTCGTCGAGATGATTGGCGGTCGGGCCGCTGCCGAAATTGATTCCGAGATTGCCGTTACCGTAGATTGAGTTGGAGAGGATCGAGACCTCGTCGAGCCCTCCCTGGAACTGGATGCCCGCTCGATAGTTATTGGCGATGACGTTGCCGTCCTGCGCGGCCGTGCCGCCGATGGTCACCTGGTCGGAACCGAGGAGGATGCCGCAGTCCTGGTTCCCGAGCCTGATGGTGCCGGATTTGTCGGTCCCGATGAAATTGCCTTCGATCACCGTCCCATTCGCGGAGCCGATGGTGAGATTGATCCCGTCGGCCGCATTCGCCCCGATCACATTGGCGGCGGCGGCCGTCGTACCGCCGACCGTGCAGTCAACCGGGCCGGCGATCCGGATTCCCTGGTTCCCGTTGCCCAGCGCGAGCTTGCCAGTGACGTCGACCCCGACGAAGTTGCCTTCGATCAGCTCATTCCCTGAGCCGATCACGAAGCAATCGATGCCGCTGCCGTGGTTGCCCGAGATCAAGTTGCCGGTCCCGGCGACCGTGCCCCCGATTGTGGTATAGGATGCGTTCGCGAAGAGGATACCGACCTGGCCATTGCCCAGCGCCGCGGTCCCCGAGAGGTTCGTCCCGATGTCGTTGCCCTCGACCAGGGTATCGTTGCCCGTGCCGAGGTAGATGCCGTCGCCGCCGTTGCCGGAGATGATGTTGCCGGTCACGCCGGCGATGCCGCCGATCGTATTGTTGGGCGAGCCGTTCTGATCGACACCATCGCCGCCGTTGGCGAGGAGGCCGGCGCCGGCGGCATTCAGGCCGATGATATTCTTCTGGATCAGCTCGCCGGAACTGCTGGAAGTCAGGTCGATGCCGTCCTGGGTGTTGCCGGAGATCAGGTTGCCGGAGATCGTATTGTTGGAGGCACCGACGAGCTGAATTCCCTCGTCATTGGCCGAGGATGCGTTGCCGTCGAGCGTGCCGACGTAACAATCCTGGACGAGGTTGTTGCTGGATCCCGTCAGCAGGATGCCCGCTCCCGGTGCTCCGACGATCGCCAGGCCATCGATCGTGGTCCACCCGTCGGTCACGGAGAGAATCGACGAAGAAGACGGGAGGTTCGAACCGTTGATCGACACCAGCGGAGAGCCGGAGTATCCGGGCTGGCCGCTCTGGCTGCCGCCGTCGATGACCACCGGTTGGGTAATCTGGGGCAATACCGAGCTGAGTTCGATCGTCTGAATCCCGGTGCCATTGATGTCGAAGTCGATCGTGTCCGGATTGGCGCTGGTGTCGGTCGTGTCCTGGTTCACCTGGGTGATGGCCCAGGGCAATGAACCGATGCTCCCGTCGTCGAGCGTGTCAGTGACGGTGAAAGTCGACAACAGTTCCCGGCGCTCCAACCAATCGAATCGGAGCCGATTTTTCCCGCGGCGAACGCTTGGTCTGCGGGACGTCAACGTCCTGAGTTCGACTTCGTTCATCGCTGTTCCTCTTGTATCCAGAACGAATGAGAATGAATGCAGAGTCTCCAGCAGGGACGGAATCGTCCGCTCAGTCATAAACTGCGATCCACAGCGCTCATCGTCGCCGAAATCAGTGCGCCGCGAGATTTTGAAGAAACCATATCACATTCGCGGGGATGGAGGCAAGCATTTGGTTGGTAATCTGCGCAGGGTCATCTTTCCGGCAAGATGAGTGGGTTGACCCGACCTTGCGGGAGATGCGGGACCTGTGAGCCTCGATCCAGGGGATTCGCCAGATTCGGTGCTCGCAGAGCACCCTACGAATTGCCGAAGAGTCCCCCGAGAGGACACCTATTCCTTGGCTTTACCAATGCTCGGTGTCACGACCTTTGTGTGGACCGGCCCTGGCGGCAAGTTCTCGGATAGGTAGCGTGTCATCAACTGGCGGAGATGGAGCGTCGTATTCTGGCCTTCGTTGATGGCGTGAGATCGGTTCGGGTAGGCCATCATGGTGAAGGGCTTGTCGTGACGGATCAGCTCGTTGATCAGGGCCTCGGTCCCCTGGTAATGGCAGTTGTCGTCGCCCGTTCCGTGGATCAAGAGGAGCTTGCCCTTGAGCTGATGGGCGAAATTGATCGGCGAGCCCTGGGTGAATCCGTCCACGTTGTCGCCGGGGAGGCCCATGTAACGCTCCTGATAGATCGTGTCGTAGTAGCGCTGATTGGCGACCGGCGCGATCGAGATGGCCATCGCGTAAAGGTCCGGATGCTTGAAGATGGCGTTCAGGCTCATCGAACCACCGCCGCTCCAGCCCCAGACGCCGATTCGCTTGGGATCGATGTAGGGGCGCTTCGGGATGACGGCTTTGACCGCATCGGCCTGCTCCTGGGG
>JBKQHM010000393.1:0-11025 GCA_052148775.1 Isosphaeraceae bacterium
GGAGGAGGGCTCGCGCCCCGACGTCGAGAACGCAGTGAGGAAGGCCAGGCGGCACTTTTACGCGCGCCAGGTCCCACAGTCCTGAACCGCTCAACGGACCTGGCCCCGCGTCGATGGCCGTAAAGCAAGTTTGCGCAACTCTTCGCCGGAACGCGGCAATGGCCGAGGCGTCCAGTCGCGCACGGCCGGGCCACCGGCTCGGACGATCCTCATCGCAATGCCAATCCATTCCCGTCACGTCCGGGCGAGGAGATTGAGCCCGAGCGCGCCGATCCGTCGACTTCGACCTCGGGCCTGCCGTCACCCGCCTCTGGGTTCTCGCCTTGAAGGTACTGCCCCAGCGTCTCCTTGACCTTGTCGAGCCGGTCCTTGCAGATCCGGTACGCCTGCATCGCCCGCTCGACCTTGGGCACGAGCTGGTCGATGTCCGGCTCCTCCTGTTTCGAAAGCCAGGCGGACGCTTCCTTGCATCGGAGAAGAAGACCGAATCTACGCGTTCCACGACAACCGCCGAGGCTTCGGGCGAACTCCGCTTGTTGTCACGCGGGATCGACGCTCGCCGAGACACTTCGTCCATTGCGATGCTTTAGTGATGAACGGAAGACCCGGAACTTATGACTGGCAGAGCGTCTTGAATCCGTCCCGGATCACCTGCGCGATCCGCTTCCGCCGCTCCTGGAGAAATTCCGTGTATGCCATTGCCTCCCAGCCATCCGGCAGGGCGTGCCAGGAGCACATCTGCTTCAATTCCTCCGGCGAGTATCGAGCGGCGTACTTCGGGTAATACCTCGCTGGGGCACCATCCGAGATCGCAATGTTGTCCGACCACTCGACCAGCGCATAATTCGCGATCTGGTTTGTGTCCCGAGCCTCCGTGATCCCCAGCGATCTCAAGTAGTTCTTGGCGAACAGGTGGTGGCGCTCGATGGCCGACTTGTTGGCGTGCGAGGCCGGGTCGAGCAACTCCGCCACCTTCATCTTCGAGAACAGGACTCGGGCATCGAGCAGGTTCAAGGCGGCGTAGTACGCGAAAAGCGACGGGCTCCGGGCCGACGAGGTCGCCAGTTCGTTCGGTAGCGTGATGTTCCAGTAGTCCTCGGGCAGCGAGTCCTGCGTGATCCGGTCGAGGTGGGCGACGAACTGGTCAGCGCTCTGTAGGTCTCTCAGACCCGCCAGGTCTTGCTCCATGATCGACTCCGGGGAGCCAGTGTAACGGCTGGTCAACGAGGACATGAAGAACCAACGCGCCATGACGTTGCGCAGCCGGTAGAGATCGACTCCGAAGTCCTTCCGACCGATCAGGAACAGGGCATAGCAGTACAGCAGGTTGATCTGCGACGAAATCAGATCGCCCCGCCGATACCCAGCCCGGATCAGCACTTTGAAGAACTCGTGCCAATTCTGAAGGTTCAGCGTCTCTGTCTGCGCTCCCTTCAGGATGGCGAATTGCTTCTCGCGCTGCTCGTCCGAGAACTCGCCGGTGTCCAGATCCTTACCCCGTAGTAGCGAATAGACGTACTGCAAGCGGGCTCGACGGAAGCCGAGTGCCACGCTGACCCGGAGCAGGTGGTCCGCATCGGGAGCGAAGAAGTAGTTGAACGGCGAGGCGGTCCCGGTCGAGGGCTGGCGGGACTCGCGGCAGAATTCCTCTATCTTGGTGCGGCCCTCATCCCAGAAGACCGACATTAACGTCAGGACGAAATCGGCCTGATTGAGCGACTTGCCCTTACTGTTGATCCGCACGAAGACCTCAGAGACTTGCTCCTCGTCGAGCGACGAGGAGAGTTCCATAGCCGTGAATGGGTACTCCTGAATGTTGTAGAGCCGGTCGATCGCCTCGGAGAGCCGGTCCTCCTCGTCCTCCGTCACCTCCCGATGCTCGCTGAGCCGCTTGAAGAAGTCCTTGACGAATCGGTTCCGGGGGATCGAGCCCGACCAGAGTTCGCTGATGTCGGCAATATACTCGGGGTCGCGCCGGGTGGCAGCGTCGGCGACCTCGAATTGGCAATCCCTCGGTCGAAAGGCAATGCGAATACGTTCCTTGCGAAAATCCTCGCGCACGACCGGGATGCCCTTCAGGACGGCGAAGAGCGAGGTGAGACGCTGCTGTCCGTCCACGATGAGTAGCCGGGCGATCTTTTGCTTGAGGTGCTCTCCGATCTGCCGGTGGCCGTCGAGTCCGCCGTTAGCCCAGAAGAGCAGGTATCCAACCGGAAATCCCCGGTACATCGAGTCGAACAGGTCACGGACCTTATTGTTCTTCCAGACGAATGGACGCTGGATGTCGGGTAAGCCGATCTCCCCCATCTCGATGTCCTGGACGAGTTTCGACAGGGAATACTTGACTTCCTTGAACAGGGTCGTCGCCATCGTGTCTCCCAAAATCGCTACGCCTTCACCAGCGTCCCCGACTCGATCATCTTCCCGAAATGGGCTTCCACCTGGACAGGGGTCGTCCCCCCGGTGATCAGGACGCCGAGTTCCATGTTGATGGAGAACGCCTGCTCGGTCAGATTCGCCGAGGACAGGAACAGCCACCGGCCATCGGCCACGGCGCACTTGACGTGCAGGAGGCCCGGCTTGCCCGCCCCGCCCTTGGACCGGCCTTCAATGGGCCAGAGGTACACGCCACACCGGCCCGCCACGGTTGGCCCCAGAGCCGCCAAGGTGCTGTATGCCTTCTGCCCCGCGATCCGATCGGGACTCTCGACGATGACGTTGATGGCCACGCCCCGGTCGGCGGCGCGGATGAGGGCTTCGCAAATCCGGGGGACGTTGAACACCGCGTAGCTCACGACGAGGAGCCGCTGGCTGGCCGCTTCGATCACCTGAAGGACCACCTGCTCGGTGCGCCGGAGCGGGACGACCCCCACGTCGGGTCCGGTCCAGACCAGTTCAACGGACTGGCCATCGCGACGCTCCTTCTCGGAGAGGACCGCCGTGTGCAGAGCGGCGGCGATGGCTTGGGGCGGGATATCATTGGCCTGCGACCTCCAGCGGTCGAGGAAGGTCACGACGAGCGACCGATGATGCGGGCTGGGAACGGTCTGCGCGATGCGGCCACGCAGGCTGCTTGCGTCGGGGCCGTCGCCGCATTCGAGTCGGGCCGCGACCGCCTCGACCACCGAGGGCGGCAGCAGCTTTGCCAACCGGGACGCTTCTTCGGCGATCAGGTGGTAGCCGCTCATGGTCGTCCCCCTCACGAGTTCGGAAGGAAGGGGCTCGGTGCGCCCCAGCCGGTGACGATCAAGAGGTCTCGGGCACGGGTCGCCGCAACGAACAGGAGCGACCGCTCCCGCTCCTCGTGGTCGGCCCTGGCCACCGGGTCCTCGACGCCGGGCACCGGCAGTGGCATGTACTTGGCGTTGACCCCGGCGAGGATCATCACGGGGAACTCCAGCCCCTTGACGCGGTGCATCGTGCCCAGTCGCACCCCGCCGCCATCCTCCCGTTGATCGAGCAGGGTGGATTCGATCCCCAGTTCCGAGAGCATCGGCTGGTAGTCGTCCCGGAGCAACTTGTTGGTGCGGGCCACGAGGCAGATGTGCTCGGCGGGACGTTGCCCGACCAGTTCCCGGATTCTCTCCCCGATGAACTCCAACTCTTCATGCCTGCCACTGAATTGGTGGACGTCGGGGTTCGGGCCGCTCAGCAGCGACTTGTAACCCTTCTCCTCATCCTTGCCACCGTCGAGGTCGTCGATCTCGACGCCCGACAACATCGTCATGGCCCAGGCCCGGATCTCCTCGGTCGTGCGGTAGTTGATCCGCAACTGGCTCGACCGGCCCTGTACCTGGACGCCGCAGGATCGCAGGGTGATCTTGTGGCCGTAGAGGCGCTGGTGGGCGTCCCCAACCAGGAACAGGTCGTTCGGTCCGGGCGGGACAATGGCTCGCAGCAGTCGCCATTCCTCTGCGTGAAAGTCCTGGGCCTCATCTACCACGATGGCTCGATAGGGTAAGGGAGGCTTCTTCAGTTCCAGCAGGCTCCGGGCATCCCGGATGATGCCGCTCCACTCGGCCTTGCCTCGCCGGAGCAGGGCCTCGACGAAGTGCTCGCCGACCTTCCAGACCCGCTGCCGCTGGACCCGACTCAGCGTCCGTCCCCGCCCGATCCGGGGCACCTTGAGGTAGTCGGCCGCGGCCTGGATCTCGTTCGCCTGAATGACCTGTTCCCACTCCTGCCGCAAGAAGCCGGGGTCGAACTCGCACTCGCCCGAGGCCCGGATCGCCTCCTCCCAGCAGGTGTCAAGTTCGGAGGGGCTGGCGACCTCGAATTTCCGACCCTGATCCCGCAGAAAGCGAGCGGCCCAGGCATGGAGATGCACCACCTCGATCCGATCGGCCTCGGGGCCGCAGAGTTGGGCGAGGTTCCGCGCGACATCCTGGGCGAGGGTCATCGTGTAGGTCGTGAACAGGATCTTGTCCTG
This sequence comes from Isosphaeraceae bacterium, assembly GCA_052148775.1. Classification (GTDB taxonomy): domain Bacteria; phylum Planctomycetota; class Planctomycetia; order Isosphaerales; family Isosphaeraceae; genus CAVZRC01. Next base: position 4,430 of record JBKQHM010000393.1, read on the forward strand.
CGGAGACTTGCACAACGTGCGGGCCAGATGGCGAGCCCGGTGCATCGCCACGACCGTCTTGCCCGTCCCCGCCCCGCCGGTGACCCGGGCGGGTCCGTTGAAGGGCTTGGCGACGAGTCGCTCCTGGCTCGGGTGCAGGAAGACCCGCCACTTCTCCAGCGGGGCATCGAGGACCGAGTTGAGTTCCTCGTCGGTGTGGATGGTCACGAACCGGCGACGGGAATCGGGATGCTGGAGGGCCGCCGCCAGGTCCGTCGTATCCACCTTCTTACTGACTCGACCGCCGATCCGCTGCTGGACGAGGTCGCTGCCGGCCGAGAGCTGGAACTGTGCCCCAGGGGCGGCCGGGGGCGATTCACGCCCCCCTGGACCGACAATCGAGCCCAAGTATTCCCGTACGACCTCCGGGGAGTCGCCTTCGGCCAGCCAGATGAGGGCCTCGGCGGCTTCGGACGGCAGATGCTGGCCGAGGGCGAGCAATTCTTGGGACGACCCGATCGCCCTCACGGCTGGCAGCAGGATCTCGGGCACCCCGAACGACAGCAAAACGTCGTCGCCGATCGACACCAGCAGCCCGGGCTGATGTGCGACCTCGGCCTCGGCATGGACAGCCTGCTCCACCTCTTCAACGTTGATGACCTGCAACGCCCCGGTGCGGGGGTTGATCTCGAAGGTCCGATCAGCCGCCCATGCCATTGCCTCGTCGTGAGTATCGACCCAGAGCAGGACATACACATCGCCCTGTTCGGGGTGAAGGACGATCGCCCGGTATTGCTGGTCGATCCGCACGGTGCGGATTTTGTCGTCCTTGACCCGGTGGATCTTCTCGTAGTTGATGGCGGCGGACCTGGGATCGGCCTTGAACTTCGCCGTGAACTCCCGGACCTTCTTCTGCTGCGCTCGGGGAATCCGGGCGAAGGCGTCGAGGAAGTCGTCGGCGATGGCTACGGTCGGCATCGGAGTCACGTCCCGAGGAGCGTCTTCAACTCCGTTTCGTGGTTCGCAAGGGCGGTCGCATCCCGGACCGTCCAGCCTCGCTTCTCGAACTCGGCCCGGTGGTCGCCCCCCTCGGGCAGCATGGCGGCGACTTTCCGCTGCGGCCATGCCAGTTCCGCCTGGGCACAGACCCGGCCCTTGCCGTCCTGAAGCTCGTAGCCGACCTCGGGCATCGGCAAGCCCCGAGCGATCCAGCCTCGCAGGAACTCCTGCACCCGCTCATCGCAGAGGTCCACCAACTCGTCGGCCGCGCTGAGGGCCGAATCCACCGGCCTCGTCGGCGTGATCGATTCGTCCGTCTCGGCCGTGATCGTGGCCTCGGGAATGTGATCCGCGAACGATGCGAAGAAGGCCAGGTCATCCGACTCGACGGTCGAGACGAGAACGCTGCGATCCAGGTACTTGTTACCGCGCTCGCACGAGGTCTCGGGCAGGAACAGGCAGGCGTGGCAGGCCGCGCCGTGCAGGGTCAGGCCGTCCTTCATCGGGTGGTGTTCCGCACAGAGCGGATCGGAGGCACACAGCCGCATCGCCTCCAACGCCTGATCGAGATGGCGGCCCAGCGTCCTCGGCTCGCCCAAGGCGACCAGCCCCCCGAGCGTCCCCTCGCTGTCGGGGGCGGCGGTGTAGAGCAGGATGCCCGCCATCGGCTCCTGATCGCCCTCGGGGGACCGCGAGTAGATCCGCTCCCGGATGCTGGCCGTCGTGTAGCCGCACTCCACCGCGAACTGGCGGATCAGGGCGTGGGCCAGCGAGTGCAGGAGGACGTACCGCATGGTCGGGAAGTTATCATTCGGCTCCAGCCCCCGGTTCTGCCGCCATCGCTTGTGGGCCTCGAAGAACTCGTCCTCCCGTGCCTTGACCTTGCCCACCCACGCCTCGATGGCACGCTCGGAGAACTGAAGGAACACACCCTCACCACGGATCTCCGAGGTGGGCACCCACTTCGGGGCCGATCGGCTCAGTTTCACCCGCTGCTCGGGGGGAAAGTCGCCGATCTCGGTGTAGTCGCCGGGCGACTCGATCCGGGTGAACCCGGTCAGGGCGCGGACCTCGCGCACGCGCTCGGCGAGGACGACCTTCTCGATGACCTTCCGATACGCCATCGGCGGCTCGACGACACGTAATCGGAAGTCCCGGCTGTTGAGGCTCGGGTCGGGATTGGAGAAGACCACCCACTCGGGCTCCCGCAGGTCTCGGGAGTCATCCTCGTCCTGCCCGCTCGCTTCTTTCCGCCGGAGGACGGCTTCCCAGATCTGCTCGTCGGTGTAGGCGACGAGCCCCTTGAGCAGCTTCCGCTTGAGCATCACCTCGCGGGCACTCTCGCACTCCGACAGGTCGGCCCAGTTCCACTCGACGAGCTGGCCTAGCTTGTCGGTCGTTGTCGGGATCGACAGGACCGACAGCATGATCGGGAACCAGCTATTCGAGGCCCCGAGCAGGATCGCCCGCTGCCTCCCCTCGCACGGGTCTTCGTCGTACTTCCGCAGGTGCGGCCACCGACCCCGACACTTGGCCAACTCATCTCGGCCCTCGTCGCTGAACGCCTCGCTGAGCCGCCGCTTCGCCTCACACTTGCTACATTTCACCTGGATGTCGGCGACCTCGCCGGACGCCCCCATCTCGTCGAGCCGTAATTGGTAACGGCAGTCGGTCCTGCCCCGGTGGACGAACTCGACCCACGGGAAGTCGTCGAGGTGCCCATGCTCGCAGGCCACCAGGAATCGGGCCGGGACGACCGTGGGCGGTTTTCCCGTCCTCGTGCAGATCCGATGGACGTAGCGGCTCCTGTCCTTGCGGTAGGGATCGAGCCGGAGCTCGAACAGGCCCGACTGAATCGGGGCCAGCAACCGGCAGTAGGGGCAGACCTGCCAGCGGGGGAACGGGGCGACGGGGACGCCGACGTTCGCCGTGTCGTCGAAGGGGCCGGGCTGGGCACCCGCCGTGTCGGTGGTCACGGGCGGGGTCAGTAGCCTGGCGACCTGCGGCCCCAGCTCCTGCTGGACCGCCTTCAGGAGCCGCGGTTCGCTGATCTCCGATGCACCCTGCTCGATCGGCCAGTCGTCGAGCCCCATCACCATGACGGAGAGATTCGGCAGTTCGACGACCGAGCCCACGCCGTAGTTGTAGAGGAGCTGGCTGGGTCGGATCTCGCCGACCTTGCGCTTGTCCGAAGGGGCGGTGTTCATGATCGCTCCTCCTCGTCATCGCCCTCGGTATCCTCGGCCACCGCCGCGACGAAGCCCGGATCGGCGTCGAGGCCCCCGTCGTGGAAGATCAGGCCGACGTTCGGCTCCACATCCCGGAGTGAGTTCAGGCACGTGAAGTCATCCCAGGGTTCGAGGCCCGGCCGATTGAGCAGGCTGACCGTGACGCTGTCCCGCTTCTCGTCATAGCCCAGGACACGTCCCCCGGCGTGGTTCTGCGCCTCGGCGAGCCACTGGTCGAGCCGGTCGTTCAACTCGGCCTTCAGGTTCGTGATGAACTGGGCGTCTCCCGAGCCGACGAGCTCGGCGCGCTTCAGGATCGTCTTGACCGCTTCCTTGACATAGGGGTGGTTGCGATCGATCCGGCTGGCCCGATCATTCGCGTTGAACTCCGTGCCTTGCAGCCGGATGCAGGAGACGAGCAGGGCCGTCAGGCCCCGGCTCAATGCCCCCGCGGAGAACGGCGTGACGGACAGGGCTTCGACGTGGTTGTAGAACGTCGCATGATAGTGCTCGAACCGCTCGTAGTGCGACAGGTCACGGGGCCTCGTCCAGTTGTAGACGGTGAAGACCAGACCCGGAAACTTCCGCCCGACCCGGCTGGTGGCCTGGATGTACTCGGCCGTCGTCTTGGGTTGACCGGCGACGACCATCAGGCTGAGGCGCTGCACATCCACGCCGACCGAGACCATGTTGGTCGCCAGGAGCACGTCGAGGGGCCTCTTGGGCATGTCCTTGATCTGCCCCCGCTTGGCCATCTCCTTCCGCTTGGCCTCGGACTGCGGGTCGAAGGCCACCTCCAGATGGTCGAGGGTGTCGGGGATGTCGGTCGAGTCCTTGCGGGAGGTCAGTTCATCGACCGATCCGAGCCGCCGTTCGGCCAGCCCACGCTGGTCCATCTTCTTGAGGCGGGTCTGCACGTCATCGTCCACCAGCCGCCGCATCCCGCCCAGTTCCCGCATCGAGTTGAAGTAGCCGATCAGCGTCATCCACGGGTCCACCTCCTTGCCGTAGCCCTTCTTCTCGTAGAGATACTGCGAGGCCGACAGCAGGGCGACATAGACCCGGATCAGGGCGACCTTGAGCCGGCGGCCGGGTGCGCAGAGGCCGATGTAGCGACGACCGGGCATGTCCTCGCTCGGGTGCCGCTGGAGGGCGAAGAAGTTGTCCCGGACGTCGAGTCCGTTGGGCGGGAAGACGCGGACATCGCGCAAGAACGTCGCGTGGATCTGGTCCCCGGCCTTGCGGATCGTCGCGGTGGAGGCGATCAGCTTGGGGCGGACGATCTTGCCGTTCACCTCCCACGAGCAGAGCTTGTCCACGGCCGTCTCGTAGAGCCCCACGAGCGTCCCCAGCGGACCCGAGATCAGGTGCAGCTCATCCTGGATGATCAGGTCGGGGGGACGCAGCAGCGGGTGCGATGTCGTCTTGGCCGGGGGGTACTTGTCTTTCTTGGGGTGGCTGTCGGCGTCGTCGATCTCGGGGGAACGGAAGCCGTGCCGGGTGCAGTAGCTCTCGACCTGGCCGAAGAGCATCTGGACCTTGCCGTTCCAGGGCATCTGGGCGAACTTGTCCACGGTGGCGATCAGGAGGGACGGCAGGCGCCGGTAGATCTCCTCGTCCACCACGACCACCGGGACGCCCTCCAGGGGCGAGTTCTTGGCGCTGAACGGGCATCGGCCCAGCACGTCGCCGCAGTAGGAGATGGTGCGGCATCGGCCCTTGGCTTGCGTCTCGACCTTGATGTCCCGGCCGGGGTTGATCTTCGACCCGCACCACGGGCAGTTGGTCAACTGGGCCGGGGAGCCGCTGCCCCGTCCCTTGTACTTGCCGCCGTGCTCCTGCTGGATCGCTTCGGCGGCCTGGTCGGTCGTGTTCGGCGTCGTCTTCTGGCCGACCCAGAGCCCGATGCGGAACGGCTCCTGGCCCCACTTCTTCTCGTCGCCGCGCCGGATGACCTCGCAGGCACAGATCAGGGCGGCGGCCCGCTGGAACTGCTGGATGGTCAGGAGTCGCAGGGTGTACCGCATCAGGACGGCGATCCCTTGCTCCCCGGATCGTCCGGCCACCGGGCCCTGGAGCCGCCGCAGGGCCATGGTGTAGGCCGACAGCCCGAGGTAAGCCTCCGTCTTGCCGCCGCCGGTGGGGAACCACAAGAGGTCGGCGACCGCCTCGGCCGACTCCGAGCGGTCCTTGTGGTCGAGCCTGGTGATCCCCGGCAGATTCTGGAGCAGGAAGGCCAACTGGAACGGATACCACGACCGGTTGGCGGGCACGTCGATGGCTCGCTCGTCCACCGGCTCGTCCCGCCGCTTCTTGAGCGAGATCATCGTGTGGACTCGCTGCTGCCACATGGCGAGGTTGGCGAACCGGAACGCCTCGGCGGCGTTCTCGTCCTCCGCCAGCAATGTCAGCCCCGCCTCGATGCGTCGGAGGGCCTCTCGGCACCGTCCCAAGGCGGTCTGCCCCGGCGTCTGGTAGGGGGCCATGTCGGGGTTGGCGAGGTCGGCCTGCCGCTCGTCGATCCACGCCGCATAGGCGGTCAGTAAGGGCTGTAGCTTCGCCGCCAAGGCCGGAGTAGGTGTCTCGCCGAGTTCCTTCATGTCCACGATCAGGCCCGCCAGCCTGGGCCAGTCGGCGACAGTGGGCGGCGTGGTACGGGGCACCTCGTGGGTGGGGACCACCACGGTCGAGAGCCGGTGGGCCTTGTCGCAGACGCCGTCGGGGCAGTCGGCGTGGATGCTGACGCCATGGCCGACGCCGAACTCGACATGGTGTCGGTAGAGCATCGCCATCTCCTGTTCCTCGGCGAAGGACAACGGGTCGGCCTTGCCGGGGTCTTTCCGGTGGGCGTGGCTCTGGAAGACCGGCCCTCGGTCGGGAGACTCGACGGCCAGCTCGGGCTGGAACAGCCAGGCGCCGTCCCTCAGCTTCTTCGGCTCGGCCTGCCCGTTGACGAGGAACAGGGTGACGCTCCAGAAGTGGTCGCGCTTGCGGACGAGCCCCTGCACCTGGACCTGGGGGAACTCGGCGTCGGGCGTCCAGTTGAGCCGGCCGGCCTTCAACGGGATCGGCTCGGAGACGGCCTCCCGCTGGGACCGCTTCCAGACGAGCTTCTTTTCGCCGCCCTGGGTGGTGAGGTGTGCGCTCCGATCGCGGTGGTAATGGCCCCACCGGGCGGTGATCTGGAGGGACCTCGTCTCCAGGCCGACGCAGAAGGTCATCCCGAAGGACGACGGGAACATGGTCTTGGTGGCCGGGGATGTGCTCTCGGCGGTGCCGTCCTCGGCCGACCCGCTACCTCCTTGCGGGAGCTCGTCGAACTCCTCGGGGGAGAGCTCCTGCCGCTTGGGGGCGAGCATGCCGACGAGGTATCGGTCGCGGACGCTGGGC
>JBKQHM010000394.1:0-4771 GCA_052148775.1 Isosphaeraceae bacterium
CTCGTGCCCCCGATGGCCCGTCGGTCACGTGCACCTTCGGGATGTTCAGGCGGGCGACGGCCCGGGTGGAGAAAAGATCCTCTCCTGCAGTGAGAGCAGCCTTCTCTTCAAGAGTACACCACACGCCCGGTGTAGGAACATCACGGGATTGCATCGCAGAGCAAGGCATGAGCACACCACATGATCCGAAACCCGAGGTGCCGGCGATCATCACCCCGGCGATGATCCGGGAGAACCTGGGCAGTGCCCTTATTTGCGACGCCCTGGACGCGGAAGGCTTCCGGCATCAATCGCCGCGCGTCGGATTGCGGCCGATGACCGCCCATGGAGTCCTCGTGGGCCGGTGCCGGACCACCCTCTGGGCCGACATGGCGCACCCGGACTCCCGGCCCTACGAGCTGGAGCTGGCGGCCGTCGACGGCTGTCGACCGGGCGACGTCCTGATCGCCGCGGCGGGCGGTTCGACGCGATCCGGGATCTGGGGAGAACTCCTCTCGACCGCCGCGCGGAACTCCGGGTGCGTCGGCGTGATCGTCGACGGGGCCGTGAGAGATGTCCGCACGATGCGGGCGATGGAATTCCCCGTCTTCGCGCGTCACACCAGCCCGTATGACAGCCGGGACCGACAGCGGGTCATCGACGTTGATGTGCCGGTCGAGATCGCCGGTGTCCCCTTCACGCCCGGAGACATCGTCGTGGCGGACGACGACGGCGTGGTCGTGATCCCGAAGGCCGTCGAGGACGTGGTCCTCCGCCGCGCGTGGGCGAAGGTCCATGACGAGAACCAGGTCCGCGATGCGATCCGTTCGGGGATGAAGGCCGCCGCGGCGTTCGAACGCTTCGGCGTCCTGTGATCGCGCCGAGCCAGCTCCTACTTTTTCACGTCCGGTGCGCCGGGAATCGACGGGGTGTAATACCGGGTATCGCTCGGAGGCCCCGGAGCGAACGATTCGAAGACGTCGCCGATCACGCGGTCGGCCAGGAGCAGGATCCGCTTGACGATGATTGGCTCGGCCTCACCGGCCAGGGGTGTCATGTTCGGCTCATACCCCCCCTCTTTGTGTGCCTGGGCCGTGCAGACATAGTAAGGACCACCATTGGCGTAGCCGACGACGATCGGAATGGCGCGGTCGGCGATGGCCTTCTCGATCTGGAACCCGTACTCGACGAACGGCTCGCCCGGCAACGCCAGGAACAGGAACGGGCCGACTCGCAACGCCTGGAGCTCGCAGCGGACGGGTTTCTCCTTGCCGGGCAGCTCGACGATCCCCGAAGCGACCTTGATCGGATAGACCTTGGGCCGTTTCGCCATCTCCTCGCGGATGGCCGCCCGGTCGGCGGTGCGGACGACCTCACAACCCAGGTCGCGACCGATCCAGCGGATATCCGCCTCGTCACCGCATCGGTACGGGAAGCCGGGCAGATTCGGGCGGATATTCCCGGCGCAACCCTGGAGGAAGAGCGTCTGCGTTGGCTGTCCGTAGACGGTCTCGACGAATCGCTGGGCCTCGCCCGGAAAGTCGGCACTCATCTTGGGAAAGCCGGCCGGATAAGGCTCCGAGTACTTGTCGCCCCAGGTGAAGACGCACGGGTGGCAGACCGCGTGCATCACCACGGCCATCGGCGCCAGGCCGCGGCCGTCGTCGATCCGGAGCACCTTCACGCGGGGATCGTTCGGTCCCTCGGGGTTGAGCCGGACGACCGCGCGGCCGTCGATCACCTTTCGCCGGTTGATCCCGAAGTGGATCGTGCCTTCACCATATCCGATCGAGGCCGGACGCATCGTCCGCGACGCCTCGGCCGCCGCCGTCTCGATCTGGGCAATCATGCGCTTGCCGTACGGGGTATCCTTGGACCATCCCGGACCGGAGTGGTTATGTGAGCAGGCGACGAGGATGTTTTCCCTGGGGATGCCGGTCGCGCGGGCGACCGCCGACCGGACCTCGGCGACCATGTCGTCCCACGGGGCGAGCAGGTCAAGGGTGACGAGGGCGGCCCTGGTCCGGCCGTCGTCGAACAGCAAGACCGCCGCCCGGATCGGGTCGCGGACGCCCTGGGTCTCCCGCACGTGGCCGACGACCTTCGTCCCCGGCGGCGGCGTGATATCGACCTTGGCCACGCCCGCCCGCAGGTTCGTCTCGATCTTGAAGGCTCCCGCGGCGGGTTGCTCCGACGCCGGCTGGGCCGCGGCCGTCGCCGCCCACGTCACCCAAGACAGGATCGTCATCGAAGAGATCAGGCCGAGCGGATGAATTCGGCTGCGCATGGACTTTACCCCATTGAGGAGGAAGTGGCGTCGATTCAACTCACCTATCCGCGGACCGGCTCACGGCCTCCTTGTCGGCCTTATCGGCGGCCTGGGCGGCGAGTCGGTATTGCCGCCTGACGGCCTCGACAAGGGCCAGGTGGAGTGGCGAGGCCGGCGCGACACTCCTGAGTCGGCTCAGGATCACCGGCTCGATAGCCGGAGTGGTAGCTGGTAGATCCATCACCGTGGGCGCGAACGGGAGGAGGAAAGCCTGAGCGACCGCGAGGCTAGCCCCCTTAAGCGCCCGTTCGACCACGAGAACATCCGCCAGGGATCTCCCCCGAAGGGCGGCTTCGAGCCCCCTCCGGCTACGGATGCCGCCAAGGACTTCCGATAGTACCAGCTTCCCCAGGTCCGCCTGGGCGAGCCTTCGGATGTCCAGAAACTCTTCCAAGACCGCGATGTCCTGCCAGTCTACCGCACGCTCGGTCTCCTTGCTCCGGATCAGATCGGGGAGCGACAGGAACGACAACGTGCGACCGCCATAGACTCCTTCTTCCCTGCGGGCGTGGAGTTCGGAAAACGGGGAGAGCAGGTGATTCCCGCACCAGAATTCCAACCACTCTTCTCGCCCATCGGGCAGCCGGCCGATCTGGAATCGTCGAAAAGCCCGAGGGCGCCAGCTCGGTCCTTCGTGTACAGGCAATCCGGCGAACAGCGGGGTTCCGGCCAGCTTTGCAGACAATCCGTCCCAACCGTCCGGCGCGAGGTGTAGATCGAAGTCGATGGTGTCTCGTCTCAGGCCATAATAGCGGACGGCGTGCCCACCCATGACGAGGCAGGAAACGCTCACACGTTCAAGGGCCGTGACGATCTCGGCGAGTCGGCTCTCGGGGTTCACAAGAGGGAGTCCTCAAAGCCCCGGCTGCCGCGGAAGCGAAGGAGCCGGAAGAGCGGGTGCTGCGCCAGTTCCTCATCTGGAATCGGCTTTCCGAGGAGTTCGAGCACTTCCGGCATCGACTCATCCAGATACATTTCCTCCGCCTCGTCCAGGTCCCGTGCCTTCCCTTCGAGGATGAGTCGAAGGACCGGGTCGTCGGTCACGCCGGGGATCTCATCGTGCCCAGGATTCATGGAATGTCCTCCCGAGTCTCAACGCCTCCTGGACCAGTCTAACAAAGAGGTCACGGCGGTCGAGGTACGAGTGCGACTTTTCGCCGGGATTCGGTCATTTCACGGCCGCGATCCCGACATGGTCGAGTCAACGCGGTCCGTCCCGCGTACATGCCTCACCGAGACCGCGGGGAAGCCTCCTCGGCAAGCTGGCCCATCGGCGTGTCGCCCCCGAGCGTCCCGTTTTTCACGCCCTCACCCAATCCATCGGGCAGTCGCAGGATGAACAGGCTCCCGCCTCCCGGCTCGCTCCGAACCTCAAGCGTCCCACCGAACGTCGCGGCGATCCGGTGCGCCACCGCCAGGCCCAGCCCGACGCCGGGTTGCCCGTCGCGCCGCGCCGACTCTCCGCGGAAGAACGGCTCGAAGACGCGTGCCGCCTCCTCGGCGGAGAGCCCGCAGCCCCGATCCTCCACGGCCAGCGCGATCGAACCTCCCTCTCGCCATGCCCGGACGACGACCGGCGTCCCCGGCTTGCTGTACTTCCAGGCATTCTCGAGCAGGTTGTCCACGAGCTGCGCCAGGAGCGGCGTGTGAATCCGCACGAAGAGCGATGCCCGGTGGTCGACGCGCGCGGACAGGTCCGCGGCGCGCGGATGAGTCGCCCAACGGCCGAGGTGGTCGGGCACCCACCTCGCCAGATCCACCGGCTCGAGATCCGGGCGTCCGCCTTCCGGCCGGGCCAGCAAGAGGAGTGACTCGACGATCTGACGCAGTCGATTGCCCTCGTCGCGGACCCGCTCCAGGACGCGCCGGTACTCCTCCGAGCCGCGGTCCCGCCGGAGCGCCACTTGAACCTGGCCGAGTAGAGCGGCCAGGGGCGTGCGGAGCTGGTGCGAGGCGTCGCCGGCGAATCGTTGCTGCCGGTCGTGCGCCTCGTGCATGCGGAGGAACGCCTCTTGCAGGCGATCCAGGAGGTCGTTGAACGCCCGGCACAGCTCGTCGAGCTCGTCGCCGGTGCCGGTGGCGGGCAGCCGATGCCCCAGGTCGGCCGCGGTCATCGCGGTCGCCGCGGCGGCCATCCGATTCAACGGAGCCAGGGCGCGGAGGCAGAGCCGGCGCCCGGCCACGGCCGCCGCCGCCCAGATGCCGGCCGAGAGCAACGCGAGGGTCAGGCCCAGCCAGCCGAGGGTCGCCTCCACCGGGGCGGGCGCCAGCCCGACGACCATGACCAGCGCCGGGTATTGAATCTCATACCCGGGCTCGTCGTCCGGGTGTCCGTGCCCGCGACGCAACAGCTCGGCCAGCTCCAGCCGACGAGCCGCCAGCCGCCACCCGGGGACCGAGCCGAACGCCGTACCGTCCGGAGGATTCGACGGCCATGCCGACGGCGACCAATCCGAGGGGAAC
>JBKQHM010000395.1:0-3382 GCA_052148775.1 Isosphaeraceae bacterium
CTCAGGTTAGCTGGCAGAAGACCGCTGACGTACTTGTTCCCGGCGGAACGCTCGCCCTCATGCAATACTGCGGGCTTGAGATGGCAAGGTCTCCGGACCTTGCCACACGGGGCCGACCGCAGGTCTCCTGGGGCCCGGGGAGACCTTCGGTCCAATCCGCGGCGGGGTCTGGAGACCACTGCTGTGAACATCATCTGCCGCCCCAACTCCAGCGGGAATCCGCGGGATTGCAGGTCGGAGTCCCGGCTTCAGCCGGTCCGCCGACCCGGCCCCGATTCCGCCTAAAGGCGGTACTCCAACTCCTTCGGGCGGAATCCTTTGTTGGAGTCCCGGCTTTAGCCGGTCCGTTGACCTCGCGAAGATCTTCACAGCAGTGGTCTGGAGACCCGCGCCGAACCCTGGCCGCGGTAGGTCCGGGGGAACCGGCAAAGTTTGCGGAAGAATTGGACGCGCCACGCCCTCGGCGCCCACTATAACTAGGAATACCGATCAGACGTGTGGCCGGGGAGGAGAGGAGCTCCATGCGCGGGGAATCGTCGCGGGACGTGCTGAGGCACCTGCGAACGCTCTATCGATGCGGGGTGGTCGGTCCGCTCGGCGACGAGCAGTTGCTGGACCGATTCCTCTCGGATCGCGACGAGGCGGCCGAGGAGGCCTTCGCCGAGCTGGTGCAGCGGCACGGGCCGATGGTCCTCGGCGTCTGCCGGCGCATCCTCGGCGACGCTCACGAGGCCGAGGACGCCTTCCAGGCGACGTTCCTGGTCCTGGCCCGCAAGGCCGGTTCGGTCTTGCGTCGGGAGAAAGTCGCCAACTGGCTCTACGGGGTCGCCGTTCGCACGGCCAAGGAGGCCCGCGGCCGCGCGTCGCGTCGACGGACGAGGGAGGAACGGGTGAGCACCCCGATTCACGTCGAGCCCCCCGACGAGGGATTCCCGGACGAACTCCGCGCGATCCTGGACGAGGAACTCGCCCGGCTCCCGGCTCGGTATCGTGCCCCGGTGGTCCTGTGTGAGCTCGAGGGCCTGTCGCGCCCGGAAGCCGCCCGACGCCTCGACATCCCCGAGGGCACCCTCTCCAGCCGTCTTTCTCGGGCGAAGGCCCAGTTGCGGGACCGACTCGCCCGACGCGGCGTGACTGTCCCCGCCGTCGTCCTCTCGACGGCCCTGATCCGCGAGGCCCAGGCGGTCTCGCTGCCCATCTCACTCATCGAGGCGACCGTTCAAGCCGCGACACACGCCGCGGCCGGCGCCTCCGCGACCGCGGTCCTGTCGGCCTCGGTCGCCTCACTCTCCGAAGGAGTCCTCAAAGCCATGCTGTTCGCGAAGTTCAAAGGGGTCTCGCTGGGAATCGGCGCAATGGCCGCGGTTATCTCGGGCGCGGTCGTGCTGGCCCAGACGGGTCCGGTGACGAAGGACGTGAAGGTGGGCGACCCCTTGCAACAGTCATTCAAGACCAAGGTCGCCACACCGCCCTCCGAAGTCGACCGATCGGCGGCGCTGGAGAAGAAGCTCGACCGGATTCTCGATGCCCTGGACCGTCTGTCGGGACCCAAACCGCCTCCGATCGAATTGGAGCCGCCCCCAGCGGCACGCCCAGGGCCGCGGCCGACACCGAACCCAGAACCGCGATCGCGGCGATTGGCCACCCGCCGAGGGGCGATGACGAGAGCCATTCCTCAGCCCGAATACGATGAGATCCCACCATCAGCGGATGCTCGGGCCATGCAGCCCGCGCGATCGCGTCGAATTCCTGAGCCCGAATCTGATGAGATCCCACCGCCAAGGCCGCCCGAAAACGAGCCACCGCGGCCTGGCCCGGATGACCGCGATCCTTTCCAGACGGACGACCATCAATTACAGGTTGAGCCGGCTCCGCCGCCAGCCATCGCCGCGAATGGCGCGCAGCCGAACCCTTTCGAGCCGTCGCCGGTTCCAGCGTCCATTCGCCCCGATCGAATGAGGACGGTCCGTCCCAATCCGGGGTCGATCACCGATCGACTCAATGCCCTCGAGGAACGGATGGACCTCTTCGAGCAAGTCACGAGGCAGGTGCGGGCCGAGTTGACCGAGTTGAGGAGGCAGGTCGGCGGCACCGGGATCCCAGTCCCCGCCGCTCCTCCGGCGCCTCAGCGCCGCTGACGGGCGTTGCGTCGGCCCGCCGCACGGACTATCCTCGACATCATCGGGCGGAGCGATCCCCCGGCTCGCGAGACCATCGGCCCGGACACCGATGGCCGTCGGGCCCCGGCTCCGCCATCGAGGAGACTCAACGACCATGATCCCGGCACGACGCATCACACCCATGCTGTTCGGCCTGTGCCTGTTGACCCTCGCGGCCTCGGGCGCCGGCCAGCAGACGCCGTTGCCGAAGGAGTCTCCGGCGAAGAAACCGGAACGGGCCCTCTTGCCCGAACAGATCGAGACCGACATCGTGACCCGCGAGGCGTTCTGCCGATGGGCCGTCAAGCCGCCATTACTCGACGGCAAGCTCGACGACAAGTGCTGGGAACAGGCGGCCCCGATCATCCAGTTCGGCTCCTACTGGGACAAGACGTCGAGGGCCGGGACCAAGGCTTACCTCGTCTGGGATGACGAGGCGCTCTACTACGGCGCCACGATGAACGACCTCGAGCTCCGCGCGCACGGGACCAGGCGGAACGACACCCTCTGGGACGGCGACGTCTTCGAGATGTTCTTCAAGCCGAGCGTCGAGAAGCCGGATTATTACGAGTTCCAGGCCAACCCCCGCGCCTTCATCTTCGAGTGCTACTTCCCCCGTCGGGGCGTCTATCCCCAGGACATGTCCAAGGCCCCCCTGCTGGGCAACAAGGCTGCCGTCACGCTGAATGGGACGCTCGACCACCCCGGCGACCGCGACAAGGGATGGTCGGTCGAGGGCCGCATCCCCTGGACGGCGTTCACGCCCACCGGCGGCAAGCCGAAGCCCGGCGACCTCTGGCGCTTCGCCTTGTGCCGATACGACTACGGACCCGAGGGGACCAAGCCCGTCCTGATGAGCTCCGCACCGCTCACCAAGCCGAGCTTCCACCAGCACGAGGATTACGGCAAGCTCCGCTTCGACGGCCCGAGGCAGCCATGAGCACGGTCCTGGTCACCGGCGGGTCGGACTTCATCGGCAGCCATTCCATCTTGCAACTCCTCGCCGCGGGCCATCGGGTGCGCACCACGGTGCGGAGCCCGAAGCGCGAGGCCCACGTGCTCGCCATGCTGAAGGAAGACGGCGCCGAGCCCGGCGACCGCCTGTCCTTCGCCGTCGCCGATCTCGAAAACGACGCGGGCTGGCCGGAGGCCGTCGCCGGCTGCGATGACGTGCTCCACGTGGCGTCGCCCTTCCCCCCGACCATCCCCAAGCACGAGGACGA
>JBKQHM010000396.1:0-28270 GCA_052148775.1 Isosphaeraceae bacterium
GTCATATCAGTATCATCGTTGTGCTTCACGTCTCTCCGTCGGACGTACGGCTGGAAGTTAGAGCCGAACTGGACCCCATACGGTGGGTCCATGTAGATCATCTGGACCTGTCCGCCGAGGTTCTCGAAGTGCAGCAGCGAGTTCATGACCACGAGCGAATCGCCGAGAATCATGCGGTTGACCCATCCGTCCTTGAACTCGTAGGCCCGGGTCAACTGGTCGGCGATCGAATGCTGAGGGTCGCCGAAGAGGTCGAACATGGTCCCCTGGGTGAGCGTGTCCTTCTTGTGGCCGCCGAGGGTCTCGATGATCCCTCGGGTCGAGAGCCGTTCGTGGACAAAGAGCGGCAGCGTGGGGACGTCGAACGAGAGCCGCTCGGCCTTGCCCGCCCAGTTGAGGAATGGGCGTGAAAGCGCCTTGAGTCGGGCCGCGGCGTCGCGCAGGTCGGCGACGATCCGCTGGTATTCCGCCTGGTCTCGCTCCGGGTCGAGCTGCGTCAATCGGCGGCTCAACTCCTCGATCCGGGCGATCTGCGCCTCGCCTTGCTCCCGGGCCGGATTCTGACCGTCCCATTCCAGCGACGGCGCCAGGGAGGAATCATAGCGGTACGTGACCGGCGGCTTCTTCTTCTTGAATGCCGCTTGCGTCCCCACGTCGGGCCGCATCGGGCTCTGTGCCTCGGGATGCTCGAATGCCTCGTACCGTGGCGCCGTCGCCGCTTTCTTCGTGGTCTTCTTCCGCGCCATGGTCGCCGGCCCTCAGATCGATCATCCAACCAATCGGACCAATATGGCACCATATCCGCCCCGACGCAAGCGGCCCGTCCAACGACCCGACGATTGCGTTTCAGAAACGACCTCGATGGCCGATCGTGATCGCCCTGACACACTACGACAACAGCGTTGGTCACTGAACATCCAACCTGACCCGCGACAATCTGGTCATCCATGCTTGGCCGAGAGATTCTCGATGAAGTGAATTCGAGCAGCAGTGGATGCACCCCGCGCATGGGATCGGCTGCGGAGAGCCCCTCTACGAAATCCGTCACGGAATGGGTCGAGCGACATCGGTTTCACCGCGGATCTCGAGAGCGGCCCGGGCATTGAAGAGATCCTCGCTCCTGGGTCCCCACACGGCCTCGCCGATCGGGTCGCAATAACCGATCTGCTGCGCGCAAAATCCTGATTTTTTGGATTTTTTTATCTGATTGTGTGGCAAAGAGTTCGGGCGAAAATCGGCGCGAATTCGCGATAGGTGCATTCATGGAAATGCAAAGTCGCGCCATTCTAAATAATAGTGAGACGTGAAACCGCGCACTCCATTCCCATAGAGGCCAGGGCACATTGACAGGCGACACGTCAGGAAATCGATCGGGCGAGTCGAATCATCAAGGGCGGCAGGCCGCGATGACTGGGGCGTTGCCTCCCCGCGCCCCGTCCGTCCCGACCCGTTCGCGGACGCGATGCCAACTCCCTTCCAGCCAAGTGGATCGGTCAGGGCGACCCGGCGAATTGTTACACACGAGTGCAAACCAGCGCAACGCCCCCTGGTACGATTTCCCTCAAATGACGGGCACAAAGCCCTCTCGCGTCGTACCCTGTCACCCGAGCAACCCGCCCGGGCTTCGGGATCCAGATTTGCGAGAAGTCCCGTTCAACAGGTAGGCTCGTGAGTTGCCGTCATCGGCATTCGCGTGGGATTCCGGAATCCCGCAGGGTGTCGAATTGACGGCGGAGTCGGATTTCTCAGCGTAGATTCCAGGGAGAAGCGATGTCGGAACCACTGCCGGAAGTCTACCTGGCCCGCCACGGCGAGACCGCCTGGACGATCTCGCACCAGCACACCGGGCGGACCGACATCCCGCTGACCGATCGCGGCGAAAGGAATGCGCAGAGCCTGGGCCTTCGGCTGCACGGCATGAGTTTCGAGCGGGTCCTGGTCAGCCCGATGCAGCGGGCCAGGCGGACCTGCGAGCTCGCCGGGTTCGGGGAACAGGCCGGGGTCGATCCGGACCTGCTGGAATGGGACTACGGCCAGTACGAAGGTCTGACGACGGAGGAGATCCGCAAGGAGCGGCCGGGCTGGTATGTGTTCCAGGACGGTTGCCCGGGGGGCGAGTCGGTCGTCGCGATCGGAGTCCGGGCCGACCGGCTCATCGCCCGATTGCGCCGGATCGAAGGCCGGACGATCCTCTTCGGTCACAGCCACTTTTTCCGCGTACTCGCCGCGCGTTGGCTGGGTCTGCCCGTCTCGGATGGGCGGCTGCTGCTGATGGGCACGGCTTCGCTCAGTATACTGTGCTACGAACATACGCGCGATGAGCCGGCGGTCTGCCTCTGGAACGACGACCGGCACGTGTTGTCTTGAACGGATCCTTGACGGTCGTGACCCAGAACAGAACCGGAGTGTCCCGGAATGCAGAAGCCTGCGAATCCGCTCGATCTCTACCAGTGCGGTCCGCTCCGCGTCGACGATTACGAGGGGTACGACCGGCGACTGGTCTTCGACCATGTCGTGTCCGAGGTCCAGGCCAGCCGTCGCGAGCGGTTCGAGGCCCTGGCCTGGTCGATCCGCGACCTGCTCGCCCAGCGATGGCTGCTGACCGAGCGCACCTACGACAAGAACAACCCCAAGCAGGTCTACTACCTGTCGATGGAGTTCCTCATCGGCAGGACCCTGACCAACACGATCGGCAACCTCCAGGTCGAGCCCTATGTCCGCGAAGACCTCGGCTCGGAACACGGCCGGGACTGGCATCCGCTCGTGGAAGAGGAGCCCGACGCGGGGCTCGGCAACGGCGGGCTCGGCCGGCTGGCCGCCTGCTTCATCGACTCGCTGGCCACCCTCGAGATCCCGGCCACCGGCTACGGCCTGCGCTACGAATACGGCATGTTCCGCCAGGAGATCGACAAGGGCCGGCAGGTCGAGCACCCCGATAACTGGCTGCGCCGGCCAGATCCCTGGGAGGTGATCCGACCCGAGGAGACGGTCGAGGTCTCGATCAATTGCTCGTTCCAGTTGAAGGACGGGCGGCTGATCGTGGTGCCGAACGTGCCGACGATCATCCTCGGAATCCCCTACGATCGGCCGGTCGCCGGCTACGGCGGCTCGACGATCAACACCCTGCGGCTCTGGGGGGCCGCGGCGCACGAGGATTTCAACCTCCTCGAATTCAGCCGCGGCGACTTCTTCGACGCCGTCCACGAGAAGGTCGCCGCCGAGGCCCTCACGAGGGTCCTCTATCCCGACGACTCCACGCCCCGCGGCCGCAACCTCCGCTTCGTCCAGGAGTATTTCCTGGTCGCCTGCTCGCTGGCCGACATCGTCGCCCGGTTCCGGCGCCGGGGCAACGACTGGAAGGCCCTGCCGGACAAGGTCGCCATCCAGCTCAACGACACCCATCCGGCGATGGCCGTCGCCGAACTGATGCGGATCCTCCTCGATCTGGCCAGGCTCGGCTGGGATGAAGCCTGGGACCTGACCCGCCGCACATTGGCCTACACCAATCACACGCTGATGCCCGAGGCCCTGGAGACCTGGCCGGTCCAGCTTTTCGAACTACTCATCCCGCGCAACCTGGAGATCATCTACGAGATCAACCGACGGTTTCTGGACGACGTCCGCGCCCGGCGGCCCGGCGACGGGGGATTCCTGTCGCGCGTCAGCCTGATCGCCGAGGAGCCCGAGAAGCGGGTCCGGATGGCCCACCTCGCGATCGTCGGCACGCACAGCACCAACGGCGTCGCCGAGATCCACTCCCGGCTGCTGCGGACCTCAGTCGTCTCCGAGCTGGCCGAGCTCTTCCCCGACCGATTCAACAACAAGACCAACGGCGTCACCCCCCGACGCTGGCTCTTGCTGGCCAATCCCGACCTCGCCGCGCTGATCACCGAGGCGATCGGCCCCGGCTGGATCACCGACCTGTCCCGCCTCCGTGAGATCCTACCGCTCGCCGACGACGCCGCATTCCGCGAGGGCTTCCGCAAGGCCAAGCGGGCGGCCAAGGTCCGATTCGTCGACTGGCTCCCCTCCGCGACCGGGCAATCGGTCGAGCTGGAGACCATCTTCGACAGCCAGATCAAGCGGATCCACGAATACAAGCGCCAGTTGCTCAATGTCCTGCACATCATCATCCTGTACAATCGCCTGCGCGACAATCCGGGCCTCGAAGTGCCCCCGCGGACCTTCCTCTTCGGTGGCAAGGCGGCGCCGGCCTATACCCTCGCCAAGCTGATCATCAAGCTGATCAACAACGTCGCCGCCGTGGTGGATGCCGACCCGGTGGCGAGCAACAAGCTGAAGGTCCTGTTCCTGGCCGAGTACGACGTGACCCTCGCCCAGCGGCTGATCCCGGCCAGCGACGTCTCCGAGCAGATCTCCACGGCCGGGTTCGAGGCCAGCGGGACCAGCAACATGAAGTTCATGATGAACGGCGCGCTGACCGTCGGCACGCGCGACGGTGCGACGATCGAGATGGCCCAGGAGGCCGGCGAGTCGAACTTCTTCCTCTTCGGCCTGACCGCCGACCAGGTATCGGGGAGCCGCTCCTGGTACAATCCCCACTGGCACTACGACCGCGAGCCGGAGACCCGCCGGGCCCTCGACATGATCGCCTCCGACGCCTTCAGCCGCGACGAGCCGGGGATCTTCGCACCGATCTGGGACACGCTCATGACGCGCGGAGATCATTACATGCATCTGGCCGACCTGTCGTCCTACATCAATACCCAGGAGCAGGTCAGCGCCCTCTACCTCCGACCCGACGACTGGACGCGCCGGGCGATCCTCAACGTCGGTCACTCCGGCAAGTTCTCCAGCGACCGCACGATCCAGGAATACGCCCGCGACATCTGGGGAGCCAAGCCGTGTCCCGTGGATTAGACTGGTAGGGCCCTCTGAGAGCAACGATGAGATCACTCCGGAGACCTGTTATGTTTTCCTCGAAGCAGGCTCTTGTTAAACAGATAATTGATCAGATCACGCGAGGTCATAAAAATAATGATACTTGCAGTAACACCCGGATGATCATGCGGCTTCATAAGGAGTTCGGCGACGAACCCATGAGACAAGCATTACGCATCCTGGCCGCACGGAGGGTTGCCAAAGGCCCTCGGTCAGCTAGCGGAGGAAGGCATCCCCTGTGGGATCGCGAGCTTGACGAATGAGCCGGCGCTGGGGGCGGGTCTCCCGCTCCCCCTGAGGCCCCGACTGAAGGTCTCCAATAGTCATTCAGGGAAACACCCATGGCGATCCATCCCCTGGCTGGTCAACTGGCTCCCGCGAGCGAACTGATCGACGTCCCGGCGCTCGAAAATGCCTACTATACGAATCGGCCCGATCCGGGCGATCCGCGCCAGCGCGTCTCCTTCGGCACCAGCGGGCACCGGGGGACGACCGGCGACAACACGTTCACCGAGGCGCACATCCTGGCGATCACCAAGGCGATCTGCGACTACCGTCGCGATCGGGGGATCGACGGCCCGCTCTTCCTCGGCAAGGACACGCACGCCCTATCCGGCCCGGCCCAGCGGACCGCGCTCGAGGTCCTGACGGCCGAGGGGGTCATCACGATCCTCCAGCGCGACGACGGCGTGACGCCGACGCCGGTCATCTCGCACGCGATCCTCGTCTACAACGGCGGCCGGGCCGATCACAAGGGCGACGGCATCGTGATCACGCCCTCGCACAACCCTCCCTCGGACGGCGGTTTCAAGTACAACCCGCCCAACGGCGGCCCGGCGGATACCGACGTCACCTCCTGGATCCAGGATCGCGCCAACGCCCTGCTCAAGGCGGGCAACTCCGAGGTCCGGCGCGTGCCGTTCGCCCAGGCGATTATGGCCGACACGACGCGCGAAGTCGACTTCGTCAAGCCTTACGTGGACGACCTGGCGAACGTCATCGACATGGACGCGATCCGATCCGCGGGCCTCAAGCTGGGCGTCGACCCGCTCGGCGGCGCCGCGGGACACTACTGGCAGCCCATCGCCGACACCTACGGCCTGGATATCACCGTCACCAACCCGGCGGTCGACCCGACCTTCCGATTCATGACGCTCGACCACGACGGCAAGATCCGCATGGACTGCTCAAGCCCTTATGCGATGGCGAGCCTGGTGAAGCTCAAGGATCGCTTTGATCTCGCGTTCGGCAACGACCCCGACTCCGACCGGCACGGGATCGTCACCAGGTCCGCCGGGCTGATGAACCCCAACCATTTCCTGGCCGTCGCGATCCAATACCTGCTGACGCACCGGCCCGACTGGTCGACTCGCGTGGTCGTCGGCAAGACGCTGGTCAGCAGCAGCATGATCGATCGGGTCGTCGCGGGCCTGGGCCGGACCCTCTGCGAGGTCCCGGTCGGCTTCAAGTGGTTCGCCCCGGGGTTGTTCGACGGCTCCTTATGCTTCGGCGGCGAGGAGAGCGCCGGCGCCAGCTTCCTGCGCCGCGACGGCTCCGTCTGGACGACCGACAAGGACGGCCCGATCATGGACCTGCTCGCCGCCGAGATCCTGGCCCGCACCGGCAAGGACCCCGGCGAGCATTTCCTCGAGCTGACCGCGCAATACGGCACGCCCTACTACACGCGGATCGACGCCCCGGCGACCCCCGAGCAGAAGGCCCGCCTCCAGAAGCTCGACCCATCCGACGTCAAGGCGTCCGAGATGGCCGGCGAGCCGTTTGTTGCCAAGCTGACACGCGCGCCCGGGAACAACGCCCCCATCGGCGGCCTGAAAGTCGTCTCGAAGAGCGGCTGGTTTGCGGCGCGGCCCTCCGGCACCGAGAACATCTACAAGATCTACGCCGAGAGCTTCCAGGACCAGGCGCACCTCGACGCCATCGTGGCCGAGGCCCAGCAGATCGTCTCTTCTGTTTGTCATTAGTCATTGGTCACTTGTCACTGGCCAGGAATGGATCCAGCCCGAGGCGTCCCCCCGAAGAGCTCACCCACACTGGTACTGACGCCGGAGTGAGACAGCCCGACTTCGCGGACATACTGTATCGTGCAACCGATAACCAGTGACAAATGACAAATGACCAATGACCAGTGACAAATGACAAAAGGAATTACAATCATGAGCGTTACACCCTTGCGTGACCGTCCGGCCTGGAACTCCCTGGAAGCCCACTACCAGAAGATGAAGGACGTGCACTTGCGCCGGCTGTTCGCCGACGACCGCGTCCGCGGCGAGCGGTTCTCGGTCGAGGGGGTGGGCCTCTACCTGGACTACTCCAAGAATCGGGTCACGGACGAGACGCTGAAGCTGCTGGTGCAACTGGCCGAGGAGTCGGGTCTGCGGGAGCGGATCGACGCGATGTTCCGCGGCGAGGCGATCAACGTCACCGAGAAGCGCGCCGTGTTGCACGTGGCGCTACGAGCCCCCAAGAATCAGTCGATCCTCTTCGAGGGCAAGGACGTCGTGCCCGATGTCCACGCCGTGCTCGACAAGATGGCCGATTTCTCCGATCGGGTGCGGAAAGGGGCCTGGTTGGGGCACACCGGCAGACGGATCAAGAACGTCGTGAACATCGGCATCGGCGGCTCCGACCTCGGACCGGTGATGGCCTACGAGGCGCTCCGGCACTACAGCGACCGCGCGCTGACCTTCCGCTTCGTCTCCAACGTGGACGGGACCGACTTCGCCGAGGCCACGCGGGATCTCGACCCGGCCGAGACGCTCTTCATCGTCTCATCCAAGACCTTCACGACGCTCGAGACGATGACCAACGCCCAGACGGCCCGCGCGTGGTGCCTGAAGGCGCTCGGCGAAGAAAGCGCGGTCGCCAAGCACTTCGTCGCCGTCTCGACCAACGCCGAGCAGGTCGGCCGGTTCGGGATCGACACGGCCAACATGTTCGGGTTCTGGGACTGGGTCGGCGGCCGTTACTCGATGGATTCGGCGATCGGCCTGGCGACCATGATCGCGATCGGCCCCGAGAACTTCCGGGCGATGCTCGCCGGATTCCACGCGATGGACGAGCATTTTCGCACCGCGCCGTTCGACCGGAACCTGCCGGTCCTCCTCGGGCTGCTCACCGTCTGGTACGCCGATTTCTTCCGGTCCGAGACGGTCGCCGTCCTGCCTTATGACCAGTATTTGAAGCGGTTCCCGGCGTACTTGCAACAGTTGACGATGGAGAGCAACGGCAAGTCGGTCACGCTCGACGGCGCCCGGGTGGACTATCCGACCAGCCCGATCTTCTGGGGCGAGCCGGGGACCAACGGCCAGCACTCGTTCTATCAACTCATCCACCAGGGGACCCGGCTGATCCCCTGCGACCTGATCGGCTTCTGCCGGACGCTCAACCCGCTGGGCGAACATCACGACCTGCTGATGTCGAACGTGTTCGCCCAGTCCGAGGCCCTGGCGTTCGGCAAGACGGCCGAGCAGGTCAAGGCCGAGGGCACGCCCGACTGGCTGGTCCCCCACCGCACCTTCGAGGGGAACCGCCCGACGAACGTCATCCTCGCCGAGCGGCTCACGCCGGAGATCCTCGGCACGCTGGTGGCCCTCTACGAGCACAGCGTGTTCACCCAGGGCACGATCTGGAATATCAACTCGTTCGACCAGTGGGGCGTCGAGCTCGGCAAGGTCCTGGCCAAGCGGATCATCCCCGAACTCGAGAGCCTCGACGAGCCCCGGCTGGCCCACGATAGCTCGACCAACACCTTGATCCGACGCTACCGCCAGCTCAAGACTCGCGGGGCGAGCCAGGCCTGACGGCCTCCCGAGCCATTCCTCAATTCGGTCGGATTCGGCCGATCGCGTCGCGAACAACGAGAAACCCCCGGCGCGCGGCGCCGGGGGCTGGTCGGTTCGATTGTGGAGGCCCAGCAGGGCAGGCGCCGCGATACGGAGCCTGCTCGGCCTGCGGCGGGGACTCGAATCAATCGCGGCACGCCTCGCGTCGGGGGCTCAGGCATGCACCTTCTGACGGCGCACCTGGACGTATCGCCTCAACCCGAGCCCGCAGACGGTGCTGAGGAACAAGGCGATCGTGCTGGGCTCGGGAGCGGGTACCTGGAGTCCAGCGGTGCTGATCTGGGCCTCCATGGTCGTGATCCCGCCGGCCGAAGCCGGCACGAGCAGCTTCTGGTCGCCGGGCAGCAGGTTCAAGGTGCTGCTGGATCCGGGCTCGAGCTGGAACCCGTTGGCGGTCAACGAGTTGAAATTGACCTGGACGCTCGACTGATACGGGCCGGACACCGAGCCGGTGAGGGTACCGCTCACGGTGATCGGGGTATCCGACAAGGTCGACCCATTGAACTCCGTCGGGACGAAGGTCAGGGTGAACGGGGTATTTTCGTAGGTCGTCATCTGACCGGTCGGCAACGGGGCGACCTGGAACGAGCCCAGCGGGATGTTCGAGGTCGGGTCGATCACGGCGGACTGGACCGGGACGTAGCTGATCACGTTACTGCCGGTGATCCCGGTGTTACCGACCACGCCGGCCACGCTGTATTCCAACAGATTGGGCGTCGTCGTAGTGGCCACGGCATCGGCGCGGGGGGCACTCCAGGCGAGGAGTCCCAAGGCGATGACCGCGGTTCGCAGCCCAGTCCACCCTCTTGTCATGTGCATCACTTCCTCCTGAAAGGGATGGGATAGTCGCGATCCTGTCCGCGACTTCGCAACGTCTTCGTCCGGACTCGAAGTGTGGCGTCCTCCCCTGGACGGGCTTTCTCCCCGTTCTCCTGACGGTCGCGCCGGCAGGGAGCGGGCCTTGTCGCGAGGTGGATGAACGACACCGATGGCAACAGTCACAACACCAGTCGGGGCCTGGACCGGCGTGGCGGTCGAACCCGAACCGACGCGACCATGGCTGTCAGGAGATGAAGGCCAGAGACGTCTCAGTCGCATCATCAGCCTCCTTGCCCGACCTAAACGGAACTCTGCCATGAGTTCCGTCGTCACGATATTCTGGGTGTGAACGAACGCGAGGGAAGATACTCTGGGGCTCGAACCTTGTAAACCGAAGTTTAGGGTTTTTCCATATTTTTTCTCAACTCCCGCGGCCCGGCGTCCGAGACCCGCCCCGTTCGTGTCTCCGAGTTCGAGGGGATCGCTACAGCATGTGGATGGGGTCGACGTCGATGGCCAGCTCGACGCCGTGCGGCGCGGGGATGGATGCGGGCACGGTCCGGGCCAGCATCTGGAGCGGACGCGGGTTCGGGCATCGGAGCTGGATGTGGAATCGGTAGAGGTTCCGGATCTTGAGGATCGGCGCCGGTGCCGGACCGAGGACGCGTACCGACGGGTCGGCCTCGCGACGCAAGGCGGCGGCGAGGTCCTTCAGGTAGGCGAACACGACCGATTCCTCCGGCCCCCGGGCGATCAGCCGCATCAGCCGGCCGAAGGGGGGCACCCCGTATCTCTCCCTCTCCGGAAGCTCATGGGCGACGAACGCCGCGTAGTCGTGCCGGATCGCCGCGCGGATCGCGGGATGCTCCGGCGTGTAGGTCTGGACCAGCACGCGCCCCGGGCGATCACCTCGCCCCGTCCGGCCGGCCACCTGCGCCACGAGCTGGAAGGTCCGCTCGGCGGCGCGGAAGTCGGGCAGGTGCAGGGCCGTGTCGGCATTGACCACGCCGACCAGCGTCACATTCGGGAAGTCCAGCCCCTTGGCGATCATTTGCGTCCCCAGCAGGATCCGCACCTCCCCGGCCTTGAAGGCCGCCAGGACCGCCTCATGGCTGCCGGGCGACCGCATCGTATCCGAGTCCATCCGCCGCGACGCGTATTCCGGAAACGCCGCCTGGATCTCCTTCTCCAGCCGTTCGGTCCCGATCCCGCCGTAGTGCAGCCCCGTCGCCCGACACGACGGGCAGGCCGGCGGGCAGGCACGCTCGGCGTCGCAGGTGTGGCAGACGAGGAGATGCCGCGACTTGTGGTAGGTCGCGGCCACGTCGCAGGCATGGCACTTGACCACCTGGCCGCACTTCGGGCAGATGACGAACGTGTGGAAACCTCGCCGATTCAACAGGAGGATGACCTGGCCCTGTTCCTGGAGGGCCTGGATCATCGCCTGGCGGAGCGACTCGCTCAGGCCGCCCAGGGGCGTCTTCTCGTGGCGGAGGTCGATGATCTCCACCTCGGGCATCGGCCGGTCGCCGACGCGCTTCGGCATCGACAGCCGCGTGTACCGCCCGCGCTCCGCGTTGCGCCAGCTCTCCAGCGACGGCGTGGCCGAGCCCAGCAGGATCGGGATCCCCTCCATCTGCGCCCGCTTGACCGCCACGTCGCGAGCGTGATACCTCGGCACCGTCTCCTGCTTGAATGTGCTCTCGTGCTCCTCGTCGATGACGATCAGCCCCAGCTTCCGCGCCGGCGCGAAGACGGCCGACCGGACGCCAACGACGACCTGGATCTCGCCGGAGGCGATGCTCTGCCAGTGCCGATGCCGCTCGGCGTCGCTCAGGTGGCTGTGGAGGACGGCGACGCGCGCGAACCGTCGGCGGAACCGTCGGATCGTCTGCGGCGTCAGGCTGATCTCGGGGACCAGCACGATCGCCTCCTTCCCCCGCGCCACGACCCGCTCGATCGCCGAAAGATAGACCTCGGTCTTGCCACTGCCGGTCACCCCGTGGATCAGGAATGGCGCGAATCCGCCCGACTCGAGCGCCGGCTCGATCCGCGCCAGGGTCGCCGACTGCTCGTCGGTCAGGACCAGGGCGGGCCGATCCGTCGTCTCTCCCGGCGGTCGGGCCGGGGTGGCGGCGGGCGGCTCCGATGGCCCGGTGGCCTTCGCGGCCGGTCGATCGTCGCCCGTGGTGCGACCCGGCAGGCCCATCGGCAGCCGACGGCGGACCGTGTGCACCAATCCCATTTTCTGGAGTGCCTGGACGGGCACGGGGCCGCATTTGGCGAGCCGGCAGACGTCGGCCGTCGTGAGCGGCTCGTCGTCCCGCGTGAGGACTTCGAGCACGGCCGACTGCTTGGCCGAGAGTCGGGGCTCGATCGTCCTGGCCCGGAGTGCCTCGCGCGTCTCCTCGGGCACGATCAGGAACGTCCCGACCCGTGTTCCCGCGTGCTTCTTCACCCCCGCCGGCACGGCGGCATCCAGCGCCTGGCCCCAGGAGCAGGCATAGTAGTCCGCCAGCCATCGGGTCAGCTCGAGCATCCCGTGATCGATCAAGGGGGTCGCGTCGAGGATCTCGACCACCTCCTTGATCCGCATCGGGTCGAGCCCCTGCGGCGCCCGGTCATCGATCTGGACGCAATAGCCGGCGGCCAGCTTGTCTCCCCGCCCGAGGGGCACGCGGACGCGCTGGCCGACCTGGATTGTGTGGCTCAGCCGGACCGGGACACGATAGGTCAGGATCTGCTCGATCGGTCGGTTGAACACGACGCCCGCGAACACGCCGCCGGCCAGCAGCTCGCCCTCATCGGCCAGCCCGAACCAGGCCGACTGGCTGGCCTCGCCGATGCCGTCCACGCCATCGCGTCCGTGTGATTCCTCGTCGCATCGCGCAGGGACAACGCTCATGGGCGGGACCTATCGCTTCGGGACCGAAAAGCCGTGTCCGGTGCTCCGCGCTCACCTCTGCCGTTGACAAGGCTCGTCAATCGGACCTATCGTCGGAATTCGTCGTCCGGCGGCGCCGGACGACCCCGCGTGCATTCGCCGGAGCGGACGCGCGATCTCGGCCGAGATCCGGACCGCGGTCACTCCGTCACTACGATAGTACATCCGATTTCTGGACGCCTGTCCACAGGGAATCGACTCCGGAACGCCGGGCCGGGTGGTTATTTGCGGATCGGGAAGAGAATAAGGGCTCGTGAGCGATGCGACTAGGTCTATTCGGCGGGACATTCGACCCGATCCATCTTGGGCATTTGATCCTGGCGGAGCAGTGCCGGGAGGCGTGCGGGCTGGACCGGGTCTGGCTGGTGGTGGCCGGTTCGCCGCCCCACAAGCCGGGTGGGCGGACCGGGGTGGGCCATCGCCTGGAGATGGTCCGGATCGCGATCGCCGGCCACGGGTCGTTTGTGGCGTCGGATATCGAGGCCATCCGTCCGGGCCCCCACTACAGCGTGGAGACGTTGGACGCCGTGCGCCGCGATCATCCCGACGACGAGCTGTTCTTCCTGATCGGGGCCGACAGCTTGCAGGATCTCCCGACATGGCGCGAACCCGGGCGGATCGCGCAACTGGCCACGATCGTCGTGGTCAACCGGCCGGGCATGGAGGAGGTCGACGCGACGCGACTGCCGGACTTCGGGCCAGGCTCGCACCCGCTCCGCTCGGTGACGATCCCGCCGGTCGGCATCGCCTCGAGCGATCTCCGCCGCCGCCTTGCCGAAGGCCGGAGCATCCGCTACATGGTCCCGCGCGGCGTGGAGGCTTACATCAATGAGCACGGATTGTATCAGGCCGCGAACGGGAATGAACGCTCTTGATGAGGCCCGATGCGTGATCGGAGCAACTCAACCTACCAAGGCTAGGCATTCGGGCGTTGTTGCTGCTCGAACTTCTCGAGAAAAAACGGCCAGGGCCAGCAGATATTCCGTCTCATCCATCGTGCGGTCCGTCCCGCGTGCGCTCAGCCAACGCCGTCGTCGAAGGCCATACAACCGGCGGCCCGAGGACCACCCTCGCAGCGGGCACGACCGGGATCGTCGGCATCGGCGGCGCGAGAGAAAGGACACCGACACCCGCAACCCCCACCATTGCGGCTCTCCAGAGGGCGACGCGCCACCGCGGATTCCGGCCCGCGAGTGCCCGGTGTCCGATCCAAACCAGGGCCAGCAGCGCCGTCCAGCGGACGACGAGCCCGGCGACGGCCCACTCGTTCAAGACCGACCAAGCGCTCATCGCCGTCCCCCTTTCCCGTTCTCCTTCGCCGACTTAGGTGAGCCGCCATCCTCATCGGCCAGCCGCTTCAGCTCGAGCAGATCGGCCTCGGTCAGCTTCTCCGACTGGATCAGGTTCATCAACAACGCCGAAACCGATCCCCCGCAGTAGGCCTCGACCAGTTCCCCGAGCATGGCCCGGAACGCTGATCGCGACCGCGTGGCCGCCTTGTAGTAATACGCCTTGCCTACCCGACGCCGGCTGACGTGCCTCTTCTCGAGCAAGGTCGTGAGGTACGACCGCAGCGCGGGGTTCTTGATCGGCTCCGGGAACCGCTCCTGGAGCTCGGCCGGCTTCAGCTCGCCGTGCTCCCAGAGCAGGCGCATGACCTTCAACTCCCCCGGCGTGAATCGCGGCATGGCGCCCTCCCTTCGTGTGTGAAATGCAGAATGTACTGCACACCACGGCGGAACGCAATCACCTTGTGCAGCATTTTCTGCACGTCGGGGCCGGCCGCGCCGACGCACCCCGGATCTCTTCAGCGCATCATCGCGATCGAGATCCCGACGAGCCCGATGATCCCCACGATGATCCCCGCAATGGCCAGGCGTTTCCCGGTCAGCATCCCCTGCGACCGGCTAATCTGGCGGATCGACATCGCGCCCAGGACGATCGCCGCCAGGCTGCCGAGTCCGAACATCCAGAAGACGCCCATGATCAGGCTGGAGATCGCCAGGACACTCGTGCGGCTCGCGGGATTCGGCCGATCGGCCGAGCGGCTTCCTGCCGGCGCCGGGGAGCCCTCCGACTCCGCCCGCCCCGGGGTGGCCGAGACCCTCGCCGGGAATCGCAGCTCGGCGACCCAGGAGCCGGGAGTCCATTGTTCCATCCCTCCCCGCCAGACCAGGGTCTCCGGGTCGATCTCCCCGGTGTCGGCCATTCGTTGTAACTCGGAGAGCGGAACAGGCCCCTGGTGGGACCCGCCCCGGGCGAAGAACCATTCGGGGGCGTCCGCGGTCGAAGGGCCGGTCGGCCCGGGACCGTAGCTCGCGTCCTCGTCGTCCAGGATGATGAAGTCGGCCGATCCGTCCGAGGGCGCTGCTGTCCCGCGCGGGCCTCCCTGATTCGAGGGCGCGAAGAGCCCGTCCACCCGGTCCGCGCCGATCCAGTTCTGTCGGTCTTGCGAGACCTGGTCGAACCGCGCGAGCTGGCCCCGGTCGCGCTGCGCCTGGAGCTGCGCCCAGGTGAGCGGACCGAGGATTCGACCCCTCGTCCTCACATACCAACCTCCGGATGCGTCGCCAGTTGCCATGATCTGCTGGGTTTCTCCTCGGAGCGACCGAATCTCGAATGCAACGCGGGTTTGATGCGGTATCAGGCCGATGGAACGCTCGCCCGGTCCAAAGACAACACGCCGCGATGTTTGGCTTCCGCTTTCAGGCGGCAGACGGACCGATGAGGTCCGTCGGCTGACTTCGTCGCATGTCTTTTCGCAATCCCCTGCTGTATTGTACCGGGAGTTCTTATACTCACGGAGATCGTGTCGTCCCGAGTCGGTTCGTCGAGCGCGAGCCGGTCGAGCCATCGTCTGCGTCGGCTCGCGGAAGAATACCCGCCAACCCCCCGGATTGCCGGACAGCCATCGTGATGTCGGGCTCGAACATCCCTATCGACAGTCCTGGAGTATTCCTTGATGAGTCGAGCCCGTTTCACTCCGCTACTCCTGCTCGGAATGTTCGGCCCTGGCAGTGGTGAAGCCGCCGCGCAAGGGTTCCCGCCGGCCGAGGCCGCGGGTCGGATGAGCGTCGCTGACGGGCTGGAAGTCCGCCTGTTCGCCGCCGAGCCGATGGTCCGCCAGCCGGTGGCGGTCGAGTTCGACGACCGGGGACGGCTCTGGGTGATCCAGTACTTGCAATATCCCAATCCCGAGGGACTGAAGCGGGTCGCCGTCGATCGCTATTCGCGGACGGCTTACGACCGCATCCCCGAGCCACCGCCGCGCGGGCCGAAGGGAGCCGACCGGATCTCGATCCTCGAGGATACCGATGGCGACGGTCGTGCCGACCGTTCCCACGACTTCGTGACCGGGCTCAACCTGGCGAGTGGCCTGGCCTTCGGCTACGGCGGCGTATTCGTCCTCCAGACCCCCTATCTCCTGTTCTATCCCGATCGCGACCGCGACGACCGGCCCGACGGCGATCCCGAAGTGCTCCTCTCCGGCTTCGGCATGGAGGATGCGCACTCCGTGGCGAACTCACTGACCTGGGGGCCCGACGGCTGGCTCTACGGCCTTCAGGGGAGTACCGTCACGGCCAGGGTCCGCGGCATCGAGTTCCAGCAGGGCATCTGGCGATACCACCCGCGGACCAGGCGGTTCGAACTGTTCTGCGAGGGCGGGGGCAACATGTGGGGACTCGATTTCGATCGCCACGGCCAGCTCTTCGCCAGTACCAACGTCGGTGGATTCGTCATACTCCACGGCGTCCAGGGCGGCTACTACTGGAAGTCGTTCGGCAAGCACGGGCCGCTCCACAATCTGTACACCTTCGGCTACTTCGACCATGTCCGCCACGTCGGCGTCCGGGGCGGTCACGTCGCGGTCGGCGGGCTCTTCTACGAGGCCGACGCCCTGCCGCCAGCCTGGCGAGGCCGTTTGATCGCCGCCGACCTGCTCGATCGCTCGATCCACGCGCACGAAGTCACGCCTCGAGGCTCGACCTACGAGGCCCGACAGGTCGCCGACGTCCTCCGGGCCAACGACACCTGGTTCGCCCCGACCGACCTGACCCTTGGTCCCGACGGGTCCCTCTACGTTGCCGACTGGCACGACAAGCGGACGGCACACCCCGATCCCGACGCCGATTGGGACCGGACCAATGGCCGGATCTTCGTCATCGCGGCGCGCGGGAGCCGGCTATCGGCGAATCGCGACCTGGCCGTCCTCGCCGACGTTGACCTCGTCCGACTGCTCGATCATCCCAACGTCTGGTATCGGCGAAAAGCGCGTCGCCTGCTGACCGAACGACGGAGCGAGCAGGTCACCGTCGGGCTGCGCCAGGCCGTCCTGGAGGGCAGGGGACCCTCGGCGCTCGAGGCTCTCTGGACCCTCTACGGTTGCGTCGGGCTCGATGAGCACACGGCCGAGCGGTTACTCGAGCACCCCGACGCCGACGTCCGGGCCTGGTGCGTCCGCCTGCTTGGCGACGAACCGACCGTGCCTCCCACGACCGCGGAGCGGCTGATTCGGCTGGCCGGACGAGAGCCGGATGCGACGGTCCGCGCCCAGCTCGCCGCCACGGCACGGCGGTTCCCACCCAGGGCGGGTCTCGATCTCGCCTATCGAATCCTCGAACGCGACCAGGATCGCGACGACGCCTTCATCCCGATGCTCCTGTGGTGGGCGGTGGAGGATAAGGCATACACCGGCATGGGGCACGTCCTTGACCTGTTCACGTCTCCGCGAGCCTGGAAATCATCGATGAGCCGGTCGTCGATCGTTGTCCGGTTGATGCGGAGATATGCCCTGCCCGGAGATGCAAAGGGGTATCAGGCTTGCGCACGCTTGCTCGGCTCGGCTCCGAACGATGACGCCCGCAAGCCTCTGCTGGCCGTCCTCGACGAATCGTTGCGCGGGAGAAAACCGGGAGCCGTCGATCCGGTCCTGTCCGCTTCCATCATGAATCTGGCCGGACGCCACGCCGGCGACCCGGTCTTGACCCGGCTGGCTGCCCGGCTGGGAAGCCGGCCCGCGGTCGATCGGGCGCGTCGCGTCGCCGCTGATCGTCGGGCCCCCGCGGCGGACCGCCTCGCCATGATCGACCTCCTGGGCGAACTCGGCGACCCGGCGTCGGCGGGCATGCTCCTCGACCTGGCGACGCGCGACAGATCCTCTTCCACGACTCTCAGATTCTCGGCACTGAATGCCCTGGCTCGTTCCGACGATGAATCGATCGCCAGGGCCCTGCTGGCCTCCTACCCGCGACAAGACGACGCCTGGCGTCGACAGGTGCGCGACCGGCTCCTGAGTCGGGCCACCTGGGCTCGAGCCTATCTGTCCGAGATCGACGGCGGCCGGCTGCCCGCCGGCGAACTGACGCTCGACCAGCTCGCCGCCTTTCCCGCGCTCCAGGCCCCGGATCTGGCCGCGATGATCCGGAAGCACTGGGGGACGAGCCGGGGTGCCACGCGCGAGGAGCGTCTGGCCGAGGTCCGCCGGTTGAACAACGACTTGCGGGCCGGCCCGGGCGATCCCACCCGCGGACGCCGCTTGTTTCGCGACCGATGTGCCAACTGTCATCGCCTCCAGGGCGAAGGCGAAACGATCGGACCCGACCTCACCTTCGCCAACCGCAAGGACCGCGATTTCCTGCTCGTCAGCCTCGTCGACCCCAGTGGCGTCGTCCGCAAGGAGTATCAGGCGTCGCAACTCGCGACCCGGGACGGGCGAATCCTGGTCGGCCTGATCGTCGAGCAGTCGCCCGAGGCGATCGTCCTGCGAGATGCGAAGGGCCAGCGCACCCGGATCGCGCGAGCGGACGTCGAGGAGCTGAAGGATTCGGACGTCTCCCTGATGCCCGAATCCCTGTACAAGGAATTCACCTCCCAGGAACTGCGCGACCTCTTCGGCTTCCTCCAGAACGAGCCCGACGGCGGGCGGAAGGACCACCCATGAGCAAACCGATCATCGGCATCATTCCCCTCATCATCCTGCTGGGCGGCACCGGGATGACCCGGGGCGGTGATGAATCAACCCGCGTCTACGAGAACAAACTGAAGCCGATCCCGGATGCCCGGCCGATCCTGGCCGATTTCCCCCGATTCGTCGAGCCGGTCCGCGAGGTCGCCCGGTTCGAGGCCCCGGTCCTGGTCGATGACCCCGGAGCGGACCTGGACGTCCGCGCATGGCGGTTCTCGTACAACGCACGCGGGATCATCGAAGTGCCGAACCGGCTCCGGGCGGACCGGACGGCCGTCATTGTGGTCCATCCCTGGGGCATCGACGACGGCCAGGGCTGGCGTACCCCCGAGCCGGCGGGCGTGGCGTTCCAGTGCACCCCGGCCAAGAACCAGATCGTCCTCGATCACGCGGCGACGGTCATCAATCCGTTCCTGAAGGCCATGCGGGGCAAGGTCGGGCTGGTCGCGTACAGCCTCCCGGGCAGCGAGGACCCGATCCGCAAGAAGCTCTATCGGTCGTTCCGCGGCCAGCCCGGCGACGGCGAACGGAAAGAGGGCCGGAAGGAGCTCGAGGCCAGGCTGGGATCGTTCCGATACCGCGGCCAGTCGTTGCCCACCTCGTTGACCGTATCGGCCGAGACGCCGACCGTGGCTTACTTCCAGCAGTTCCAGGGCCTGGACGCCGGCGACGGCTATGACCCTCGCGGATTCTGGGAGCTGCCGGTCCCGGTGATGAAGCCGATCGAGGTCGCCCCGGGCGACGTGGTCATCTACGACGCTGAAGGGTACCCGGCGCTCCGCGATTTCCTCAAAAAACAGGGAGTGCGACACGTCCTGCTGGCAGGCTACAACACGGATATGTGCGTCTGCTCGACGACGGCCGGCTACAAGAACCTCGCGCGCGATTTCGACGTCTTCCTCGTGGGCGATGCGACCATCGCTACCTTTCCCGCCCAGCCCACGCCTCGGTTCGCCACCAATCAGGCGGTCTGCTACGCCGCGCTCAACCTGTTCATTACTCAGGTCTCGTGGGTACGGCCCGTGCCTGTCCCGAGTCGGCGTTGATAGGAGAACGGCAAGATGGAATCGCGAACGTTTCCCGCATCCACACGACGTGGTTTCCTCGCCTCGAGTACGGCGATGGGCCTGACTATGGCCGGACCAGCAGCGATCGCGGGAGCCACGCCAACGCGTGACAGAGCCCTCATCGCTATCACGCTGGATCTGGAGATGAGCCGGAACTTCCCGACCTGGGAGGACACCCACTGGGACTACGAGAAGGGGAACCTGGACACGGCGACCAAGCGATACGCGGTGGAGTCCGCGCGTCGCGTCAAGGCCCGCGGCGGCGTGATCCATTTCTTCGCCGTCGGCCGCACCATGGAGCAGGAGGACGTCGGCTGGCTTCGCGAGATCGCGGCCCAGGGACACTCGGTCGGAAACCACACGTATGACCACGTGAATGTGAAGGCGACACGTCCGGAGGACATCCAGTTCCGCTTCCGCCGGGCTCCCTGGCTGATCGAGGGGAAATCTCCGTCGGAGGTGATCGCGTCCAACATCCGCCTGGCCGAGTTGGCGCTCAAGCATCGGCTCGGGATCGCGCCGGCGGGTTTCCGCACGCCCGGCGGTTTCAACAACGGCCTGGCCGACCGGCCCGACCTCCAGGCGATGCTCCGGAAGATCGGCTATTCCTGGGTCAGCAGCAAGTACCCCGCCCATCCGATCGCCGCGACGGCCGGAAAGCCACCTGACGAGAAGGTCATGGCCGGAATCCTCGCGGCGCAGCGACAGGCCCAACCGTTCGTCTACTCGTCGGGACTGATCGAGGTCCCGATGAGCCCGATCAGCGACGTCACGGCGTTCCGCACCGGCCGATGGCCCCTGGAATCATTCCTCCAGGCGATCGGAGCCGGAGTCGACTGGGCGATCGAGAATCGTGCCGTCTTCTGCTTCCTGGCCCATCCCTCGTGCCTGGGCGTCGTCGATCCGTCGTTCCGAACCATCGATCTGATCTGCGAACGGGTGCGCATGGCGGGGGATCGAGCGATGATCACCGATCTGGATGCCATTGCGCGACGCGAAAAGACCAGAATCGATTAGACGCGTCCCCGCCAATATCCCGCTGAGCGACTCGAGTGGGCAACGGCGACGACGAAGATCCGATCGAGTTCGTATTGGTATATCAGGCTGTAAGGATAAGAACGGACGCCGATGTAACGATGGTCATCGTCGTATTTCGGGAATAGGGTGGGGTTGGACCGGGCGAGATCCAAGGCCTTTTCAATCTCCGCTTCGAAACGATCCGCCGCTTGCGGACTTCGCGCTTGGTACCATGCCAACGCGTTGACATACTCCGCACGGGCATCCGGATGGAACGTAACATCAACCACCGGCCTTCTCCCTGGCCTGGCGTTTCACCTCGTCCCATGGGATTGGAGAAACCTGGCCGGACCGCAACTCGGCCGATCGACGTTTAACGACTTCGCGCCAGGAATCGTCGAATGGCGGCTGATCGCCAGGTTGCAAGGAGACGATCAATGCTTCTGCGAGCTGAAGGCGATCGTCTTCAGGAAGGGCCAGTGCGGCGTTCAAGAGTTGCTCGGCGGTCGTGCTCATGAAAAATCCTCCCCGTTCATCGATGCCGCGATGATACGCGATTTCGAGATTTATCGCGATAGGACCTCAAACCTGGGGCGAGCCGGCAGTAGAATCTTGTCTTTCCATCGACGATTCTGGAGAACGATTCTCGGGATCGAAATCCAGAGATCGGAGTCAGGGTACTCTCGGGGCTTCCTCGGAATTGTCGGGAGGTGAGGGAGATGGCAGATATCATCGCGATTCGGGGCTTTTGGTGCGTGGGGATCGTACTGCTCGGATTCGGGTCGGTCGGGGCCGTCGAGCCTTCCGAGGGCTGGAAGGCCGGGGTGGCGCGGGTCGATACGACGCCGACGGCTCCGGTGCGGATGGCCGGCTACGCGTCGAGGACAACACCCTCGCAGGGTGTGGCCCATCCCCTGGCGGCCAAGGCGCTCGCCCTGTCCGACCCGAAAGGTAACAAGGTCGTCATCGTCACCGGCGATATCATCTCATTCCGGCGGCCGTTCACCAACCGGGTGACGGACCGGGTCAAGGCGAAGTACGGCATACCGCGCGAGAACGTCGTGCTGTTCGCGTCGCACAACCATGCCGGCCCGTCGCCGGCCGAGGCGCCCGACCCGGCCCGCTCCGATCGTCCGGCCCGCGACGTTTTCGAGAACAATGTCGCCTATACTCGAGAACTGGAGGACAAGATCGTCGCCGCGATCGGCGAGGCCCTCGGGAAGATGGAGCCCGCCAGCCTGTCGTACGGCATCGGCCGCGCCCACTTCGCTCTGAACCGTCGCGAGCCCACTGCGAAAGGGATCAAGCTCGGCAAGAACCCGGCGGGGCCGGTCGATGAGAGCGTGCCGATCCTCCGCGTCCAGAAGGCGGACGGCAAGCCGATGGCGATCGTCTTCGGCTATGCCTGCCACAATACGACCCTCCGCCCTGACATGATGAAGATCGCCGCGGATTTCGCCGGATATGCCCAGGATCGCATCGAGGCCGATTTCCCGGGGGCCGTCGCCCTGTTCGTCACTGGCTGCGCGGGGGACGCCGATCCGCATCCGTTCGGAACCCTCGAGATGGCCAAGGACCACGGCGAGGAACTGGCCGCGGCCGTCAAGTTCGTCCTCGACCATCCCACCTGGCTGATGTCGCTGAGCGGTTCATTGCACGCGGCCTTCCTGGAGACGACGATCCGTTTCGCCGGACCGACGGACCGGACCTCGTATGAGAAGCGCCTGAAAGATCCCAATCAGGGCCTGCGACGGCACGCCCAGCGAATGGTCGAGGCCATCGACCAGGGCCGGCCGATCCCCTTCGAGTATCCGTATTACGCCGTCCAGGCGATCGCGCTGGGCGATCAATTGACCCTACTGGCTCTTTCGGGCGAAGTGGTCGTCGATTACGCCATCCGACTCCAGAAGGAGCTCGGCGGCGAGGGGAAGACGCTCTGGGTGGCCGCTTATGCCAATGACGTGATCGGTTATATCCCCTCGGTACGCGTCCTCAAGGAAGGCGGCTACGAGGGGGGCGAATCGTTCTACGGCAGCACCTGGCCCACTCCGCTCGCCGAGGACATCGAGACCATCGTGATCAAGGCCGGGCACGAGGTTGTGGAAAAGGTCCGTGCGAAATAGCGGTGTGTCGAGATGAACGGTGTGCCTGGTATATTACCATGGCGGGGGAATCCGAGGGTGTCGGTCGGGATCGTCTCAGGACCGCCTATCGGGCGGACAGGATCGGGAACGTGTGATGTGGCCCGACGCCAGCGAGACGGAAGACCTGTTGAGTCGAGCTTCGCGGGATGTCTCCGCGATCGACGCGCTCTGGGAGCGGTACCGGCCGGCTTTGCGTCGGATGATCAAGCTACGGCTCGATCAGGCTGTCGCCGGCCGCGTCGATGCCAGCGACGTCGTCCAGGACGTCTTGCTCAAGGCCAGTCAACGGCTGAGCGAGTATCTTCAGAACCCCGCGATGCCGTTCCACCTCTGGATCCGTCAGATCGCGCAGGACCACGTGATCGACACCCATCGTCGGCATCGCCAGGCGGGTAAGCGGTCGGTGAATCGCGAGCGGTCGCTGGAAGGTCGGGCCGGTGTCGGGATTGGCGGGGATTGCTCGTCCCTGGTCCTGGCCGAGCAGTTGCGCGACCCCGCGCTGACCCCGGCGGCCGAGGCGCTCCGACGCGAGCTACAGGGCCGGTTCCATGCGGCATTGATGCAACTGGACGAGGACGATCGCGAGATCGTCTTGCTCCGTCACTTCGAGCAGCTCTCCAACAGCGAGGCCGCTCGGGCACTCGGGGTGAGCGAGCCCGCCGCGGGGATGCGCCACCTTCGTGCGTTGCGTCGTCTCCGAGCGATCCTCGGCGAGGTCCCGTCTTCGCGAGGCTGAAGGGGGAACCGAGATGAGGACGCCCAACGGGCCGGGTCCGGGTCATCAGGCTGCCGACGAGGCCGAGGATTCGATCCTGATCGCGCTCCTCGACGAGCTGACCGCCGCGACGAGGAAGGGCCAGGCGCCGGACCTGGAGCAAGCGGAGCGGCGCTATCCCGAGCTGGCCGAGGATCTCCGCTCGCTCTGGGCGACCGTCTGGGTCGCCGAGGAGATCGCCAGGTCCGACGTGTCGGAAGGCCCCCGGGACTCTCAAGGCCCCGATGCCAAGACCGTGGACTGGCCGGCGCAAGGGCGTTCTCCCGATCGCGAGCCGCCCCCATCGCCCGCACCAACCCGACACCAGCCGTTCGGTGAATATGACTTGCTTGAGGAGATCGGTCGGGGCGGGATGGGGATCGTTTCGCGTGCGGTCCATCGTACGCGAAACCGCGTCGTTGCCCTCAAGCGGCTGCTGAGAGGACCTGATGCGTCGGCGGAAGACATCGAACGTTTCCTGGTCGAGACCGGCGCGGCGGGATCGCTCGATCACGTGCACATCGTCCCGGTCTTCGAGCTGGGCGAGTGCGAGGGTCAGCCTTTCTTCACGATGAAGTACGTCGAGGGGACAACGCTGGCCAAGACGCTGGCGGATGGCCCGCTGCCCGCCTTCGAAGCGGCGCGTTTGCTGGCCCCGATCTGCCGGGCGATCCATTACGCCCACCAGTGCGGCGTCCTGCACCGCGACCTCAAGCCGTCGAATATCCTGATCGATCTCCAGGGGAACCCTTATGTCAGCGACTTCGGCCTGGCCAAGCGGATCGACGTCGATCCGTCGCTCACCCCCTCCGGGGCGCTGGTGGGGACACCCAGCTACATGGCCCCCGAGCAGGCCGGGTGCCTGACCTCCGGGCGGCGTGTCGAGGTCGGCCCGGCGAGCGACGTCTACAGCCTGGGTGCGATCCTCTACCACATGCTGACCGGCCGGCCACCGTTCCAGGCCGCCACGGC
This sequence comes from Isosphaeraceae bacterium, assembly GCA_052148775.1. Classification (GTDB taxonomy): domain Bacteria; phylum Planctomycetota; class Planctomycetia; order Isosphaerales; family Isosphaeraceae; genus CAVZRC01. Next base: position 24,448 of record JBKQHM010000396.1, read on the forward strand.
GGTCGAGACCATCCTGCTGGCCCTGGAACACGACCCGATCCCGCCGCGTGCGCTCAACCCACGCGTGAGCCCGGACGTCGAGATGATCGCCTTGAAGTGCCTCCAGAAATCGCCGGGACTGCGATACGCGACGGCCGCGGACCTTGCCGATGACCTCGAGGCCTTCCTCCGGGGTGATCCCGTGTCGGCCCGCTCGACGAGCCTTCGAGCCCTGGCCGCCAGGTTACTGGGCGAGACCCATCACGCGCCGGTCCTGGAGAACTGGGGCTCGCTCTGGATCTATCACAGCATTGCCCTGCTCGTCTTCTTCGGGATCACGAACTGGCTTTATCTGGACGGCGTGACGGCCCGATGGCCGTATTTCCTGATCTTCACGGTCGGCCTGTGCGGCTGGGCCGCGATCTTCTGGGCCTTGCGCCGTCGCGGTGGCCCGATCCGGTTCGTCGAGCGTCAGCTCGCGCACGTCTGGGGCGCCGGGATCGTCGCGATCAACCTGGTCTTCCTGGTCGAGTGGCTGCTCGGCCTGCCGGTGCTCGCGCTGGCGCCGATGATCGCGGTGACGAATGGGATGCTGTTCATGATCAAGGGGGGAATCCTGTCCGGCGGCTACTACCTCCAGGCCGCCGTGACCTTCCTGGCGATTTTCCCCATGGCGGCGTTCCCCCGCTTCGCGCCGATCATCTTCGGCGTCATCGTCTCGGCCTGCTTCTTCGCGACGGGCATGAAGTACCGTCTCCGCCGGCTGCGGGCGAACTGACCCGCGCCGGGCCGCGGTCGGCTTTGACGGACGCGGCGATCGTGTACAATGACCTTGCGTGATGACCTTATCGTCCTCGGATGGCGAGAACCAGCGAGCGAGTCCCTCCATGGCGTTCGATTCGAAGTTGCAGCGGAAGATCATGGGACACTGGGCCACGGGCGTCACGGTGGTGACGACCGACGGCGAGGCGGGTAGCCACGGCCTCACGGCCAACGCCGTCGCCTCGCTCTCGCTCGACCCGCCCCTGGTGCTCGTCGCCGTTGACAAGCGTGCCGCCACGCTCGACTATCTGAAGAAGAACCGTTGCTTCGCGGTGAACATCCTCCGGCTGGACCAGCAGGACATCTCGACGCGATTCGCCACGCCGGGGCCGAAGGATTTCTCGGACCTGAACATCACCACGGTCGAGACCGGCTCGCCGGTCCTGGCCGATTGCCTCGCGTACCTCGATTGCCGGGTGTACGAGATCCTCCCGGGCGGCGATCACGATATCTTCGTCGGCGAGATCGTCGCCGGCGAACATTGGGGCGGCGAGCCGCTCCTGTACTTCTCCGGAGGCTATCGCCGGATCGCCGAATGAATGGCATTCCGAGTGCGGGGATGCGGGCGAGTTCAGGATCGAATTGGGGCACAATCGAGGACCGACCAGGATGAGCGACCCCCGGCTGGCAGGGATTCGACGATCGATCGGATGGGCATGGATAGCGGTCCTGGCAATGGGTACGGCCCCGGCCGGCGCCGAAGGGCCATCGCCGCGTGTCCCCTGGACGGCGTCGAAATTCCACGGCACGCCCGATCCCCCGCCGCCATATTCCGTCGAGCCGTCGTTTCCCCGCCTCAAACTCGAATTCCCCGTCGCATTGGTCCGGGCGAAGGGGACCGACCGCCTCTTCGTCGCCGAGCTCCGCGGCCGCATCTCCTCATTCCCGAACGAGTCCGCGAGTGCCAGGGCCGACCTCGCGATCGACCTGAGCAAGCTCCACCCGGACCTGACCGCGCTCTACGGCCTGACGTTCCATCCGAAGTTCGACGAGAACCGATTCGTCTACGTTTGCTACGTCCTGAAGAACGAGCAGCCCGAGGGCTCGGTCGTATCCCGGTTCGCGGTGAGCCGGACGGATCCTCCGGTCGTCGATCCCGCGAGCGAGACGGTGCTCGTCCGATTCTATTCGGGGGGCCATAACGGCGGCTGCCTAGAATTCGGCAACGACGGATATCTGTATATCTCGACCGGTGACGCCGCCGGTCCGTCGCCCCCGGACACGATGAATACCGGCCAGGATTGCTCCGACCTCCTGTCGAGCGTGCTTCGCATCGACGTCGACCATCCCGAGCCCGGCAAGCCTTACGGCATCCCGGCCGACAACCCGTTCGCGAAGACCCCGAACGTCCGGCCCGAGATCTGGGCCTTCGGCTTCCGCAACCCATGGAAGATGAGCTTCGACCGGGCGACCGGCGACCTGTGGGTCGGCGACGTCGGCTGGGAGTTGTGGGAGATGATCGACAAGGTGAAGCGCGGGGGTAACTACGGATGGAGCGTGATGGAAGGCCCCCAGCCCGTGCACGTGGAAGGCCGGCGCGGGCCGACGCCCATCCTGCCGCCGATCATCGCGCATCCCCACTCCGAGGCGGCTTCGATCACCGGCGGCTATGTCTACCACGGCACGCGATTCCCCGAGCTGGCGGGGGCCTACATCTACGGCGACTATCAGACGGGGACGATCTGGGGACTCCGATCCGACGGCGACAAGGTCGCCTGGCACCGGGAGCTCGCCCGCACGCCGCTCCACCTGGTCGCTTTCGGCGAGTCCCGCGACGGCGAGCTCTTCCTGATCGACCACGACCGGACTCACCAGGTCTATCGACTCGCCCGCAATCCGGCCGCGAAGGTGAAGCACGACTTCCCCCGGCGCCTGAGCGAGACCGGGCTGTTCGAATCGACGCGCCACCACCGGCCGGCCCGCGGCGTGGTCGGGTATTCCATCAACTCCGAGCTCTGGGCCGACGGCGCGACCGCCGAGCGGTTCCTGGCGATCCCCGGTGACGGCCGCGTCGGTCTCGATCCGCAAGGGAACTGGCGCTTTCCCGAGGGCTCCGTGCTAGTCAGGACGGTCCACGTCGGTGCGTCCGACGGGAGGCCGTCGGGCCGTCGTCGGGTCGAGACGCAAGTGCTCCACCTCCTGGACGGCGCCTGGCGGCCATACTCCTATCTCTGGGACGACGACCAGGCCGATGCCGTCCTGGTCGATGCCAGGGGGACGACCCGGACGTTGGCGTTCGACGACCCAACCGCACTCGCCGGGCGCCGCGAGCGGAGTTATCGGATCTACGCCCGGACCGAGTGTATCCTCTGCCACAACCCCTGGGTCGAGAAGAAAACGACGGTCTACGGTGTCCAGTCCGCCTCGCCGCTGGGCGTCAACACGCCGCAGATCAATCTCGTGAAGAAAGACGGCGGAGCCTGGACCAATCAGTTGGAGACGTTGTATCGGCTCGGCCTGCTGGAATGGGCGCCCGATCCGTCTGCGCTCCCGAGGCTGGCCAATCCTTACGACGAGTCGGCGAGCCTCGGCCATCGGGCGCGGTCGTATCTCCAGACCAATTGCGCGCACTGTCATCAGTTCAATGCCGGCGGTGCGGCGAACATCGCGCTCGGCTTCGACATACCTCAGGAGAAAACCCAGACCGTGAACGTCCGGCCAATCCAGGGGACGTTTAACATCGCCGGTGCGCGAATCATCGCGCCGGGAGACCCGTCGCGCTCGGTCCTCTACTATCGGGTCGCCAAGCTCGGAGGAGGCCGGATGCCCCGGCTCGGCGCGGACCAGGTTGATGAGCGGGCAGTCCGGATGATCCACGACTGGATCGCGGGGATGCCCGCCCGAGGGGGAGACTCCTCAACCGGCGGATTGGCGGCAGCCTCTCCGGAAGACCGCGCCGCGCTCGAGACGATACGTGCCGGAGAGACCGTTGGGCGCGGGTCTCCCGGCCCCGCCCTGGCCGTTGGGCGCGGGTCTCCCGACCCCGCCCGTCTCGTGGCCCGATCGGCGGCGATTCGGCAAC
>JBKQHM010000397.1:0-10073 GCA_052148775.1 Isosphaeraceae bacterium
ATGGGGAAATCCATGGTATCGTCGCCTCGGTGCAGATTCCGTAATGGCAGTCCGATCCAATTTGTAGAAAAACGGGAGATGGTCATCTTGTCAAGAGGGCACCACCAAATTCCCCTCATGAGCCGAACAATTTACAGAACAATTGATCGCTGAAGTATCCCAACCCATAACCTATCATAACGCATGAGTCGGTGCGTGGTAGAGAGCAGCCCAAACTGCTCGACGAGCCTGCCGGGCGCGTGGTGTGATGGGGACTGTTAATGGCAAAGGAGGAGGCGATGCCTCGGGATGGGGTAGCAGCCCGGCAACCGAACATAATATCCATTATCAGACGTTGCCGTATCGGACAATTCGGGCAATCCCGTACGATTCCCCGATCATCATAGTCTCCGGACTCTGACCGCACCAGAAAGGTCGGCCCGCTGGGCGATTCGGCGAGAAGTGGGCGGAGGCTGCTACGATCTGAAGAAGACAAAGAGCACGGGTTGACGGAACCGTAAGGGCCGGGACGGGGAAACGCCGAACGCGATCATGCTCAACTGCGATCAGCCAATCTACCGCGATTTCCTGGCGGTTTCTCCGCTGGTCCCGGCGAACTTGGCCGACTTGAACTCCTCGGCGGTCATCTGACGGATGTGGCGGTCGAGCATGAGCACGGGGCCACCCTTCTCGGGAACGGTTTTGATGTAGGCCAGGACCTCGTCCGAGTTCGACGAGGTGGGTTCCGATTCCGTATCGGGGAGGGTGGCTTGCCACCGCAGGACGACCTCACCACTACGGATCGCCCCGTAACCCGTGGGGGCGTCGGCGTCGCCGATCGAGTTGAAATCTTTGAGCGATCGAGGCGGTTTCTTGGCCATCACCTGATGCAGTCGGTACATCTGCCCGACTTCCCGGAGCTTGAGCTCTTCGAGCTGATCCGCGGTCAATGGGCCTTGCTCCATCATGCCGCCACACCCCGTGAGCACGACCGAGATGACCATCGCGACGAACCATGGGAGTCGCACATACATATCACTTCCTCCAGCCGGCATTTCCATTCCATCCGGGATGTCCGGACATCTCAGTAGGCGTCGGAGCTGATGACCTCGCCCCCGGCGATCGATCCCAGGGCGAGCCATGTCAGGGGGTTGATCGTATTCTTGATGAACCGCACCGAACCGTCGCAGAACGAGACATTGACTCCGCCGGGGTGATAGCTTCGGGCGGCGGTGTGCGAACAGGTCTGGATACCGAGCGAGTTGCCATTGATGGTCGTGACGGTGAGGTTCAGGCAGTCCCGGAGCTGGCTGTTCGGGGTCAAGGTGTGGCTGAAATACGCCGTAGAGGGGAGGGAGCGGTAGTATTCCTGACCCCTGTACTTCAACCAGGATGTTTGCGTCTGGCATGACGTCGGCATGACGGTCGTCGTAAAGCTGGCGCTGGCCCCGCTCCATTCCAGCACGGCCAGTGGGCTGAGGAGCGGGACCTCCGCCGCCGTGTTCTGTACGGCCAACCCGCGCGTGACTTCGCCCCACATCGTGGTGTTGCTGAGACCGTCTGTGATGGTGGCGGTCGTGACTTTGTTGCTGACCTGCATGTAGTTCGGGTTGAACCCTCCTGTAATCTGCTGCGGCTGAGAGTAGTCGATCAATACGTTGAACACGCCCAGCAGGGCCGAGTTCGGCTCTTGCGTACCGGGCGAGGCCGTGCCCCTCTCCACGCAAGCCGTGGCGCCCGTCGATCCGAAATAGTTGTCGTACCCGACGAATCCGCCGAGTTTCGCGCTCGATGGATCGGATGGGCAGATGTAGGCGGAGACCAGTTGGATCCCCGCCGTGTAGTTGGGGTCATTGGCCCCATTATTGAAGACCTCGTTCAGGTTCCACTGGAAGTTGAACGCCGAGTAGAGGTTGGCTTGCTCGAGGTACTGCAGGACCAGGGCTTGCGGTGTAGCCCGCGGCCAGAGGCCGACGTTGTAGATCGGCGTCGGGCCGAACGCCGGGGGGAAGCTGCTGAAAGTCGACTCGAAATTGTGCGCGGCCAATGTCATCTGCTTCAGATTGTTGGTGCATTGCATCCGCCGCGCCGCCTCGCGCGCCGACTGGACGGCCGGTAGCAGCAACGCGATCAACACCGCGATGATTGCGATCACGACCAGGAGTTCGATGAGGGTGAAGCCTCGATGGTTTTTCATGGCGAAATAAACTCGGTCTTGGTGATGAGGTTTAAAGTCAATGTGTCGCCCGCTCGGGGCTTCCAGGAGGGGTGGAGGTAGCACAGGCCGCCGGGGACTCACGCCCCAAATCGGCCAGGCTCCCATCCACATTCAGGAATTCGGATGTCTTTGGTGTGATCGGATCAAATTGGCAGGATGATCGCACAGCGGCGCCGGGAATCATCGGAGATGGGCCGGCGTACCGACATCGAAGCCCTAATCAAATCAAATTCGGGCTCAACATTCCAATCGGGCTCAACATACCAATGCCCGGTGCTGCCTGCAAATGAATATTGTGTTAACAAGAATCGTTGCGGACTTTGACCCCTTGTGATTTCCATCAAACGCGAGTCAGATCTGCAACCCTCGGGTCACGATTTCAAGGAACTCGCGGGCTCGCCGGGCCATGGCATCGATGCCTTCGGGCTCCTTGGGACGAGGTATGAGCGGGGCGAAGATGTTCTCGCAGCAGAGCGGCATGTCTCGCCCCGTGAAGGCAACGAGGTCGAGCAACTTGTAATGGTCGATCTCGCCGAAGCCGGGGCCGCAGTCCTCGTCCTTGGGGAAGTTGCGATGATCCTTGATGCAGAAGCCACGAACCTCGACGGCACAGGTGCGTAGGTCGGGGATCGGGTCGACATCCAGGTAATCCATCACGTTGCCGGCATCGTAGTTGACCTTGATCCCCTCGTCGCCGACCTCGCGGACGATCTCGGCGCAGGCGGCCCCGGTGCCCGTCTCGCCACCGTGCTGCTTGACGACGATCGTCACGCCGTGATCGCGCGCCATCGGCCCGAGCTGCTTGAAGCGCTCGACCCAGAGTTTCCGGTTGCCGCCCTTGGTATGGCCGAAGGTCAGCACATGCGGGATTCCCGCCGACTCCGCCTGCCGGATGCGCGAGCCCAGGATCTTCAAGCCGTCCGAGTTCTCGGGATAGACCATCGAGAACATCATCAAGGGTTCCAGGCCGAGGTCGCGGCACTTCTTGCCCAGCTCCTTCGCGCGGTCCGGAGGCGCGTCGCCGGCGATCACGGGAACGTCCTTCCCTCCTTCGTTGTGCGTCGTGCCCCAGGCCACATATCGATAGCCGGCCGCCTTGATGCCCCAGAGCGCCCGATCCAGGGGAAAGCGGGAATACGGCAGCGTCATGCAGGCGATCTGGAACCGGGTCGGCTTGCCCCGGGCGCTCGTCGGCTCCTTCTCCGGAGCCTGCCGCAGCCCGGATGCTCCGCAGGCCATCCCCGCCAGTCCGGCGGTGATGCCCAGCCAGGCACGTCGGTGCAAGGACCCATCGTCGGTGTTGAGATCGAGGGACACGGCATCTTCTCCAGTTCCTGGGCCGCCAATGATGGTGCTCGCGGCGCACTCTACACGTAACGCGTCTGGCCGGGAACGGCCACCTCGGCGATCGGCGGTTTGGCGTCCCAATCGTACCGGGACGGGCTGAGGCTTTCCCTGGAGTTCATCGCCATCTCCCAGGTGATCTCCTGGCCGGTATAGGCTGCCATGCGGCCCATGATCGCCAGCAGGGTGCTCCTGGCCATGTAGTCGCCGTTGTTGATGGGTTTGCCGCTACGGATGCTGGCGAAGAGCTCGTCGTGCTCGGTCTGGTACATCTGGTTCTGCGGGCCTTCGAATATCCACTCGCCGCCGGCCGATCGGATGCGCAGGCCCTTGCGGCGCTCGGCGAACTGCGCGCGTCCCTTGGTCCCGTGGACCAGGCAGCTCATATCGTTCTTGCAATGCGGCTGCTGCCGGCAGTTGCTGACGAGCTTCGCGCCGTCGGCGTACTCGTAGACCACGGAGAAATGGTCGTAGATCTGCCCGTACTCCGGTCCGGTCAAGACCTGCCGGCCGCCCATGCCCACGGCCTTGACCGGGTATTCCTCCTTCATCACCCAGGCGCAGACGTCGAGGTAGTGGACGTGCTGTTCGACGTTGAAGTCGCCCGACAGCCACGTGAAGTTGTACCAGTTGCGCATCTGGTAGAGCATGTCGGTCCAGCCGGGCTGGCGGGGCTTGTCCCACCGGCCGCTCCGGTAGTCGTTGGCGAAGAGGGCGGACACCTCGCCGATGGCGCCGTCGTGGATGCGCCGGACGGTCTCGCGGAAACCGTTGTCGGAACGGAGGCACAAGCCGGAGACGACGGAGAGTCCCTTAGAATTCGCCAGCTTGCAGCTCTCGAGCACCGAATGGACGCCGGTGGCATCGACGCCGACGGGTTTCTCGGCGAAGACGTGCTTGCCGGCCTCGACGGCCGCACGGAGATGGATGGGGCGGAAGTGCGGCGGCGTGCAGAGCAGCACCACGTCGACCCCGCTGCCGATCAGCTCCTTGTAAGCATCGAAGCCGACGAAGCGATGGTCGGGCCTGACGGCGACCTTGGCCGAGATGTTCTCGGTCTTCTGCAAGATCTCCAGGCTGTTTTGCAGCCGGTCCTCGAAGGCGTCGGCCATGGCGACGAGCTGGACGTTCGCGTCAGCGGTCAGCGCCTGGGAGGCCGCGCCGGTGCCGCGGTCGCCGCAGCCGACCAGGCCGACCCGGAGGACGTCGTTGCCGGCCGCATGGGCGTTCGTCGGCATGATGGCCAGCGTCGCGGCCCCGGCGGTCGTCTTGAGGAACTCACGTCGCGATGCGGGTGTGGCTTGCATGGCAGCCTCTCTCACGGTTTCAGCGGATGCAATTCGAAGCGACGCACAAACAACTCGAACCCCTCGGATTGGAGCAGGATCTTGCCGGACGACGGGGAGACGTCGCGGGCCGCGTTGACGGTCTGGCCGTTGACGCGGATCGCGATCCGATCGCCCTCGCAGAGGCATTCGACCCGCGTCCACTCCCCGGTCGGGCTCTCCACGTCATCCTTGCCGCGTGTGTCGAGCAACTCCTTGAAGTCCGGGTCGTGCCGCGACCACCAGAGCTGTCGGTCCCCGACGAAGGTCCTCGGCTCGCCGCCTTCCTTCCATCGCGGTCGCTTGTCGGGCCCGAGGACGACGGGGCTGGTGAGTCTCACCGGGACCATTTCCCCTCGCGAATCCTTGCCGCGGATGACGATCAGGTCGCCGACGCAACCCTGAGCGAGCTGGCATTCGATCGACGACATCCAGGTACCCCCGGCCCCGCCGTCGGGGCCGGTCGCGTGCAGCAGGATGCCGGAGTTCCGCACGAACTTCCGGCCGTCGGTCCGCTTGCCCCACTTGTACTCGACGATCAGGTGATAGTCGCGGTAAGCCTTCTCCGTGGCGATGTAGCCGTTGCCGTCGCCGGTGATGTGCAGCATGCCATCGTCGACCCGGAACACCTTTCGCGGATCGTCTCGCTTCGTATCCTCGAGCCAGGTGTACAATCCCGAGAGGTCCCGGCCGTTGAAGAGTCGGACGGGTTCAAGCGGGCGGATCGCATCGGGTCCCGATCCGTCCTGGCCGTAGGCCGACGTGAGCAGGGAAAAGGCTGTGAGCACGTAAGGAACCAGCCATCGCTTCAGCCGACGCGGTCCGGCCATCTTGAATCCCGACATGGTTCCTCCCGATCTCGTCCGACCCGCGAGCACCCGCCGACCGCCCACACATTACTGTCTACTCCGTACCGGAGGGCAGATCAACCCAGTCCTTTCGGGTGAACGGCGAATGGACCGGGGAGCTCGACGGCAGGAAGGGGAACAACCTCGTCCGGGCGGCGGAGTCGAGAGGGGCCCCGTATTCCGAGACTTCGAAGGCTTCGATGAGGCGAGTCGCTCCGCCCTGCCCCGCGCCGTATGTCCGGACGATCAGGTCGCGGTATCGCTCGGCCATCGGCTCGATGCGCCGCCCCATTCGTTCGGCGAGCCAGCGTCGGCGTTCGTCCTCCTCTTGCGGCACCTGGTCGAGGTAACCGGCATTATAGGGTAGCCATTCGTAGAACTGGGACGCGTGGCAGTGCAACATGGCCACAAGCCGATCGAACGCGGCATCGATGTCCACGACCACATGCGGCTCGAACCGGCAGGGCTTGGTGAAGGCATCCGAGAAGTAGAGGATCACCGGGCAGGCGGGCAGGTGTGGGATGTCCGGCACGATGGCGGGCACGGTCAGGAGGTAGGAGGCGTCCTGGACGAGAAGGCCGGCGAATCGGTGGTCGGGATGATAGTCGGTCGACCGGTGCGTGATGATCAGGTCGGGCCGGAACGATCGGATCAGGCCGATGACTTCCTCGCGATACTCCCGGCGGTCGTCGAGCTCGCCGTCGGGATGGTCGAGGACCTCATAGGTCGCGCCGATGGTCGCCGCGGCGGCTTCGGCCTCCGCCCGACGCCTCCGAACTAATTCGGGGCCGTGCATCGTCTGGTGACCGGCACGACCGTTCGTGAGACTCACCAGCCGGACGACGTGCCCCATCGCGGACCACTTGGAGGCCGTCCCCCCGGCCTTGATGTCGGCATCGTCCGGGTGGGCGCCGATGATGAGAATCCGTAACGGTGGATCGGGCATTGAAAGGTCTCCTGGATCGCAAATCCGAATGGGCCATGTTCAGGACGAGGAGGACCCGATTTCGCCTTGTGGGCCGACCCTCGATCATCGTGGGACGCGCTCGAGATGGTTGAATTCCGGAGACCCTCTTGACAATCTGCTATTACCGGTCAAGAATGTGTCCGTTGACGATTTGCTCACGACGGGTAAGTCGACCTGGGTTATGTTGGCCCTGGTATGTGGTTCTCGCATATCGGGGTTTTTTCATGCGCACATTTTATCAATGCCGGGAGCTCGTCTCACGGTGTCGGTCGGTGTATGCAAAACATGGCCGCACCGACCCCGAAAGCGATCACATGTAAGAGGAAAATCAAGGTGATCACGCCGTAGATCGTCTGCATGCCCTCGTCGGGGCGGGTCCGGGACCGGACGATCTGGGTCGCGATCACCGAACAGATCCAGTTCCAGTGCAACATCAGGTGGACCAGGACCCCAATCGCGAAGACGCAGAGGACACCGAACTGAATGTCGCGCCATTGGTCGTAGGCCAGGCCCCACAATGTCCAACCATCGGCGACCGTAGGGGCGGGGAAGACGACCTGGAGTGTGGCCGAGACCCAGCCGAGCACCGCGAGAACGACCAGGAGCAGGGCATCGAGCCAGAAGTTGATGACCGACAGGGAGATTCGGCGCCGTCCCCTGGGCGAGTCGGCCTGGACGGCCGACGCCGGCTGGGTGGCCGAGTCTCCGTCGGGATGGTGTTGGGACTCGTGCGTTGTAGCGATCATGGGAACATCCTTCTCGAAGCCGCGATTCTCATGTGGATTGGCGAGTGGTTCGGTCGCGGGACATTGTTGATTCCATTAGTACGCCGAACCGACGACGTTTCAAGCTCAAGCATAGAGGACTCCCGTGAAAGCATGGCGTGTTATCGCTGCGATCAGTCTCGTGGGCGCGGTCGGCGGATGTGCGCGGCCGACGGATCTCTCGTATAGCCCGAGTCCGCAGGTCGAGAAGCTCAAGCCCGAGCAGAAGAGCCGGATCCTGACGGTCCTCCGGGAAGAATGCGGCACGCCTCAGTCGCCGAAGCTGCTCGGCAGCCCCGAGGTCTCGCCGGCCCATCTGAAGCAGGGCGCGGCCTTGTATGAGCGGTACTGCATCCAGTGCCACGGGGTCACGGGGGACGGCAACGGTGTCGCCGCCGCCTATCTGATCCCCAAGCCGCGCGATTATCGCCGGGGGATCTTCAAGTTCACCTCGACCACGTACGGCTCGAAGCCGCTCCGCGAGGACTTGCTCCGTACGGTCCGGAGAGGGGTCCGGGGGACATCCATGCCGTCCTTCAGCCTGCTGCCGCCGGGCGACCTGGAGGCGGTCGTGGACTACGTCCTGGCCCTCACGCATCGCGGCGAGCTCGAGGGCGAGCTGGCCGACGAGTCCGAGGTCTCCGATTCGATCGAGTCGGCGCGCGTCAAGGAGATGATCGCCATGATCCTCGGCCGGTGGGCCCAGGCCCGCAGCAAGGTTGTCTACCCAGTGATGCCGATGCCGGAGATCACACCGGCCGTCGTGGAGCAGGGCCAGAAGGCCTTCCTGACACTCGCCTGCCACCAGTGCCATGGCGAGGACGGCCGCGGACAGATGGCGTCCAACGTCGGCACCGATGCCTGGGGGAATCCCACCAAAGCGGCCGACCTGACCTCGGGGATGCTCCGCGGCGGGACCGAGCCGCTGGACATCTACCGGCACATCGATGCCGGCATCAACGGCACGCCGATGCCCTCATTCCGCGACTCGCTCCAGAAAGAGCCCGAGCGGATGTGGCACCTGGTCGCCTATGTGCTCAAGGTCGCCGATAGCCGGCGCAACGGCGAGCTGCCGGAGTCCGGGATGCTCGAGAATGGCATCCTCAAGCCGCTCCCCGGCGTCAAGCCGTTGTCGGTGGCCCATAGCCCGTAATCCGTCGTTTGCGGGCGGGTCGGAGCACTTGAACGAGAAAAGAATCCGTACGAGCCCGCTCACGCGGGCCGAGGGCCGAACATCGGGCGACTGACAACGGATAAATACTATGGACGTTCAGACCAAGCAACAAGAACTGGAACGGCTCCGCGCCCAGGTCCAGGAGCTGGAAGACCAGTTCAGCCGGGAGGCGGCCGAACAAGGCTGGCAGGCGACCGGCTACTATACGGCCTATTACGCCACCGCCGGGTTCATGATGGGCATCTTCGGCGCGATGGCGAGCCTGCTCTTCAATGTCATCGGCGCGCCGATCGTCGGCAAGAGCTCGCTCGAGCTGATCCGGATCTACTTGACCTTTCCCCTCGGCGCCCAGGCGCTCAAACTGACCGAGGGCGGCCAGGGCACCTACGCACTGGGAGACGGGCTGATCCTGGCCATCGGCTGCTGCCTCTACCTGGCCACCGGCATGCTGCTGGGGATCCCGGTCTACCTCGCCCTCACCCGGTTCGCCGCGCGGGGCGGGCTGATCCTCAGGCTGATCGTCGCCAGCGTTATCTCCCTGGCGATCTGGGGGATCAACTTCTACGGCATCCTGTCGTGGCTCCAGCCGATGTTGATCGGCGGCGACCCCGGCAACTGGATCACGAACCCCGCCTACCTCCCGTGGTGGGTCGCGGCGGCGACCCACCTGGTCTTCGGCTGGACCATCGCCCTGCTCTATCCGCTGGGCGTATATACACCCTACCGCAGGGTGGTCGCGCCCGAGGTCAAATGATTCGCGATTGGACGAGATTCGCCGCGTGCATCGATCATGAACCTGGACGATTCCGGCGTGGATGCTGACCGGAGTTGAGAGGGAACTACCTTGAACCGAGAAATGCCCCGCAACGAAGAACTGGTCGAAGAACGACTGGTATACTGGTACTTTATAGCCGCACTCGGTTATATGTTCATCTCTATGCTGGGCGGGCTGCTGATGGCCACCCAGTTGCAGCGCATGAACCCCTTGCGGGGAATCGAGCTGTTCTCGCCGGGCCGCTGGCGGATGGTCCACACCAACGCGATCGCCTACGGCTTCATCGCCAACGCCTTCCTGGGGATTCTCCACTGGGCGGTGCCCCGGCTGACCCTGAGGCCGGTCCTGAGCCGGCCCCTCTCCTACTTCATCTTCGCCGCGTGGCAGGTGGTCGTGCTCTCGACGGCCGTCGGCATCCTCCTCGGCGAGGCCCAGGGCCTGGAATGGGGCGAGACGCCCGTATGGATCGACCCACTCGCGCTCGTCGGCCTGCTCCTGGTCGCCATCAACTTCACGTGGCCCATCGCCAAGACCAACGGGCCAATGTACGTGACGTTGTGGTACTTTCTCGCCGCCTTCGTCTGGACCTTCCTGACCTACGCGATGGGCAACTTCATCCCCCAGTATTTCGTCTCGGGGACCAGCGCCGGCGCCGTCGGCGGCCTGTTCATCCACGACC
>JBKQHM010000398.1:0-19858 GCA_052148775.1 Isosphaeraceae bacterium
GCATAATGAAACATGAGCAGCTTGCTCGATGATCCGGGGCTCTCAATTCTCGAGGCTGGTCGTGAAATCCGATGAACGCGTATTGGTCGTGCCGAGTGCTGAGCTCGATGCTCTGGGTCGATTCCAGGGGTTTTCCTCGGACGCCGATCGCTATCTCTCCACGCTGCTGGTCCCCGAGCTGATGGCCTATCACCCTCGATCTCAGGTCGAGGACGACCCGACCTTCAAACAGATCATCCCCTACGTCGTGTTCCGATACGCCGACAGCGTATTCTGTTACACGAGGGGGAAGAGCCAGGGCGAGGCGCGATTGCACCGGTTGCGGTCGCTCGGCGTCGGCGGCCACGTCTCGGAGGAAGATGCGCACGGCGCGAAGTCCCTCGATGCCTATGAGGCCGCGATGCGGCGCGAGATCGATGAAGAGGTTGAGATCCGCAGCCCTGGCCGGATTCGCCGGGTCGGGCTCATTAACGATGATTCCACGCCGGTCGGGAGGGTCCATCTCGGGGTCGTCCATCTCTATGAGCTCGATCGACCCGAAGTCAGCCCCCGCGAGGAAGGATTGGCCGAGGCTCGATTCCTCGGTATCGAGTCGATCCAATCAGTACGGGACGAATTCGAAACCTGGTCACAGATCTGCATCGGCTCATTTCTGAGGTGTGGCTGAAACGACCCTGGAATGGATTGGCGGCGAGGGCAGGATTTGAGGGCTAGCCCTAACCCCGGGTTGGTGCGCGTCCAGCCAGTCGATCAGTCGCGGGAAGACCTCCTGAAGTGCATGGCGGCTCCAGACCAAGTCGCAATGGCCGTAATCCGCCACCTGGCCGAACGACCTGCCGAATTTCATCAGCTCTTTGTCCGGACTGCCCAGCGCCGTGTACATCAACTCGGTCGAGGGGATATCCGACATGATATCTCCTTCGCCGGCAACCAGGAGGGTCGGCGTCTTGATTCGACCGAGGAGTTCTACATAATCGATTGAGCGATCCGCCGAAAGCATGTGGCCGAATTCGAGATAGGGATCGAGCTGGCGTAAGGCTCCAGGGCCGGTATCTTCCAGGGTGTAGCCGTAGAATCGCGAGACCGTCTGGGCGTCGACGTTCTCGTTGGAGTAGTAGAATCGATCGATCAGGTCCATGCCCGGCGGTCGATAATACTTGAGCGGCCGTCCGAGCCGTCCGGGACTGGCGAGGAGCGCGAGCGCCCGCAGGGCACGGTTAGCGCGGAGCATGTCCCACTGGGGGGTCTCCGCCTGGATGATCGTGCTCCCCATGCCCACGAAGTTCGCGATACGCCCGGCTTGCGGATCGAGTTCCAGGTAAGGGACGATCAGCATGCCGCCCAGGCTATGACCAACCCAGTTGACGCGATCCTGCCCCGTCTCGCGTTTGACGTAGTCCAGGATGGCCGGGACGTCGTAGCGCATCAGGTCGTCAACGTTCCAGTTGCGCTCTCCGCGTTCCCGGAGTGGCGTCTCTCGGATCAGCTTGTTGATCCGGTCGCAGCGGCCCAAGTGGGCATTCTCGCCGGATCCGCGGATATCGAAGACATAAACGTCATAGCCGTGCGACGTCAATTGCGCGGGGAGATGGTTGTCTGTGATCGTCCAGAACGTCGCGTTCAGGCCGAGCCCGTGACATAGGATCACCGGAAGCTTGTTCGGGTCCGATCGCCGCGGCCGGTAATGTCGAACGCCCAATCGCCAACCGTCGGCGGTATAGGCATAACCATCTGTACACGGACGCAGGTCGGGGCTCTCGGCCTGCCGGCGCACGCTGGCGCAACCCGATAAACCGGGACAGAGTAGCGAAACCAATAGGCAGACCAGCCACCCCCGACGGTGCATAAGGGCTCGAATCCTTCTCCGTCTGTCCTTCGCCGACAGCATCCTTGCTCGACGGCGGCCGAGATCCTATCCAACTCCCTCGTGCTCGGGAACTCCAAGACGACGATTCCGGTCTATTTTTCACAGTCGGCTTCTGCGTCCCTAACCGATGTCCGGATTCGCCCTTCCGATCGTTCCGTCGAATCCTCGGCGAAGATCATCAGCCCACGTACCTACGCCGAATCGTTCGACCCCTTCCGACGTGGCCCGATTCCCGGTGGGGCATTCAAGGGATCATCCGGCCAAGCGTGCTTGGGATAATGGCTGCGAAGGTCTTTGCGAACCTGCTGATAAGTCGACTTCCAGAAGCTGCGGAGATCCTGGGTGATCTGCACAGGCCGATGGTTGGGTCCGAGTATCTGGAGGAGCAAGGCAACTCGACCCCTCGCCAGTCGTGGTGTATCGGTCCAACCGAACAGGTCTTGAAGCCGAGCGGCCAGGACGGGCGGTCGTCCCTCTTCGTAGATGAGGCGGATACTGCGTCCATTCGGCAGGGTGAGTGACTCCGGGGCGCTCTCGCGAAGCTCGCGAGCCTGCTGCGGATCGAGACGTCCATTCAGGAATGCCATCAGGTCGACTTTCCGGACCTCCTGGACCGTCGACCTACCCTCACAAACCTGTTCGATGATTTCCCCGAACAGACACTCGTCGAATTCGGGCCAGTTCAGCTCGGGCATGGCTTGCCGGAGGAATTCAACCCGGCCGAGCCAGTCCGCGATTCGAGGCTCTCCGCGGAAGAAGCGCGACGCCTCGGGACGCGAGGCGTAGGCCAGGAGCCGGCTGGCTTCATCTGGCCTGGTCGATCGGGTGACATCCTCGCGTAAGAGGAGGTCGAGGAACCAGAGTTGCTCGGTGCTGACGACGCGGTCGCGTACCTCGTCGAAGCGGCTAACTTGCTGTCGACTCAGGAGCCCTGGCAGAAGCTCCTCGAGCCATTCCGGTCGGACGAGGGCGGCCAGGAAGACCTGGACCTCGCGCTGGCCCGAGCGAGCATCCTCTCGCGCATCGAGTGCCAGGTAGAGATCGGCGTCCCGGACGACGGAACCCGGAGCGAGCCGGACCCCTCGGCCACCGACCATCAGCCCGGTTCCCTCGACTCCCCGGCGCTTGACCAGGCGATCGGGATAGGCGAGCAACATCGCCTTCAGGATCAACAGATCGTCCCGGTCCTCGTCGCCTCCATGCCCCTTCATCTCGCCTCGGCCGACCAGCCGGATCAACTCATCGCGGATCCGCGCGACCTGTCGAGCCGAGGTTGGGTCGATTCCGCGAGATCTCATGGCGGGCGAGAATCGGGACGACTCGGCCTCCCTCAACCGGTCGAGACGGATCAGGACGTCGGAGTCGGCACTCGTCTCCGCCCGGCTCGGGTCGCGTTGCGGGAACGGTCCCGTATCCCGGATAAGGATATCCTTCTCGGAGAGTAATGCGGCGATGGTCGCCCCGTCGCGGAGGCGTCCGGATTCCGCCGACGCGAGCAAGAGACGGGAGAGCCGGGGATGGACAGGCAGTTCCAGCATCCGTCGGCCGAGATCCGAGATCCTCGGCGGCTTCCCGTCGACCGCACCGAGCAGGGTCAGCAACCGCTCGGCGGCAGCGAGTCGATCGGCCGACGGGCTGTCGAACCATCCGAATCGCGTAGCGTCATTGATCCCCCACGAATGGAGGGCGAGCACCGTGGCGCTCAGGTCGACCCTGTGGATCTCCGGCTCCTCGAACGCAGAAAATCCGCGCTCCTCGCGTTGCGACCATAGCCGGATGCATCGACCGGGCCCCGTCCGTCCCGCACGGCCGGCGCGCTGGTCGGCGGAGGCGCGACTGATCCGGCCGAGCCTCCATCGATCGATGCCCCGATCGGGATCGAAGCTCACCGACCGCGACAGCCCGGTGTCGATGACGGTATCGACGCCGTCGATGGTGATCGAGGTCTCGGCGATGTTCGTGCTCAGGATGATCTTGCGCCGATCGCTCGGACGCAATGCCTGATCCTGCTCGTCCGAAGAGAACGATCCATGTAACGGCAACACAAGGGCGCTGGCTTGCCTCGCGAGCGGTTCCAGTCGGTTGCAAGCCCGTCGGATCTCCGCCAATCCCGGCAAGAAGACCAGCAGATGGCCACTCTCGCTGGGCCGATCGAGCCATTCCTGGACGAGAGGCGCCAGCGCCTCGGGACTGGTTGGGCGGTCGGTCGGCCGGTACTCGACGGCAACCGGATGCGTCCGGCCCTCGGCGTACACGATCGGACAACCGCCCAGGAAACGTGCGACCGGCTCGGCGTCGAGCGTCGCCGACATGACGACTAGGATGAGGTCGGGCCGGACGTCTTGTCGGACTTCACGCAACAGGGCCAAGGCCATATCCGTGTGCAAGTTCCGCTCGTGGAACTCGTCGAGCACGACCGCTCCGATCGACTCGAGGAACGGATCGGCCAGAAGCCGTCTCGTCAGGATGCCTTCGGTGATGAATTGAAGGCGTGTCGTGCGAGATACTCGCCGTTCAAAGCGGACTTGATAGCCGACTTGATCGCCGAGCGACCACCCACGTTCGTCCGCGACCCTCGCCGCGGCGGCGCGGGCCGCGATGCGACGCGGCTGAAGGACGAGTACCTTTGGATGCTCGGCTGAGAGTAATCCTGATTCGAGTATCGCCGGCGGCAGCCGCGTCGTCTTGCCAGAGCCGGGCGGGGCCACGACGATCGAGGACCTCCTGGCGAGGCCCTCGATCACAGTGGGGATGATCGGATCGATCGGCAGTGGCGTCATGATGCTGGGAGTTTATCCGGTCTCGCGATTCGAGTCGGCCGCTTACGATTTCGGGTAGACCTGACTCAATGGTACGGCGATGAGCTTACCCTTCTTGTAGACGTAGAATGTACCCTTCGGCGGGGTCGGATACAGCAGGTGGGTCCTTCGCTGCGGTGCGCCGGTGAAGATCAGGTCAGTCGATTTGGTCGGCCGGAACTTCACCTGGCCCGCCCGGCCGATCATCTGGTTGGGTCCCGAGCCACCGACCATCGTGGTGTGCCCGAACCAACCGTTCATGAGCGTCTCGGTCGAGCCGGCCACGAGGCGGTTGCGGCCGCCATGCCCGCCGTCGACGACCGATGGGAGCGTCACCGAGGGATCGATGGTGATGACATCGTTGCCCTTGCCGCCGTAGACGATGATGTCATCGAGGCTTGAGACGAGGGGCTGCGTCGTATCGAGCTGATTGTTGACGTAGACCTCGATCACGGGCGACGAGGAAGTCGCGGTACTGGGGACCTGGATGACATCGATGTAATTCGTACCGTGGCCCACCTTGGGCACCGGCGTGACGATGAGAGTATTGCCGACGACTCGGACGGCACCCGTATCCACGGGCGCGGCCGCCCCCACCGTGATCGTGACCGTCCCGGCATTGCTGGTCTGAGGAACCGGGGAACCATTCGGCCCGTTGTTCACGGTTGTATTGGACGAAGGGATCGTCTGCGTCACGTCGTAACTGAGCGTATCCGTCCCTTGAAATCCCGAATTCGGCGTATATGTGAACGTACCGGTCGATGAATTGAAATCCGTGATCGTCCCGTCGGCCGGTTGAGAGAGCAAGGTGTAGGAGAGCGTGGGCGTCACGGTCGAGTCGGGATAGCCGCTCGCCCCGTTCAGGGTCACGGTCGTCGCCGTGTCTGCGGATGTACCTGCGACGGTGGCGTTTGCAAAAGGCTTGAAATTGATCGATGGGTCTGTCGGGCCGGCGTAGGTCCCGATGGTCACCAAGAAGGACTGGCTCGTCGTCGACCCGTCGGACGCGGTGCCGGTCACCGTGATCGTCGAGGTTTCGCCCGCCTTCGCCTGCGTCGTGTCGAGGATCAATACGCCGCTGGGATTCGTCGTGGAGAGCGATGCCGAATAGGTCGGCGCGTAGACGGGGAGCGAGTCTTCACCGCTGGAGTTCGTCGTGACGGGGATTCCCGTGAGATCCGAGAGGATGGTCTGTGCTGAGGTCTCGCTCGTCGGGTTCGGGACCAACTGGCCGAATATCGTGTAGCCGTAGCCCAGCTCGGAATTCGGCGAACCCGTGGTGATGAAGAACTGCGTATCGTTGGTGTTCACGCCCGCATTGGCCATTGCCAATTGATCGGTGCCCGTGAACGCCAGTTGCTGGTAGTTCTCGTTATTGAATGGTGTCCCCGGCTGCCCACTGCTTCCGGTCCCGTTGGAATTCGGAGCCCCGCCCTGAATGACGTAGTCCGAGGAATTCGGGAAGCCGTTGATGACTCGGGTGATATATTTGCCCGTGTCATTGAAATAGCCATCTGTGGTGAAATTCTCGATATTACTCACGGTCGTAGACGTCAGGTTGCCCAAAAGCTGGAAGGTGAGCGGACCGCTGAAGTTGGTCGATGGATTAGCCGTGTCGTTGTAGGTGACATCGAGCGTCCAGAAATCGCCCGAGGCGATGCTCGCCGCGACATCAGGATTGCTGGATGTGACAGTGAAGTTCTGTGCGTCGGTGGTGCCGCTGCCATCGAGGGGCAACGTCAATCCTTGCTGGGCCGGCACGGTTTGGTTCGAGATCGGTGCCAGCGAGGCCGTGAGCAACTGCCGGCCTTCGAGGACCTCCACCAGCGGCTGCCGGGTCGAGCGCCGCCCCGTGCGAGGATTGATACCTTCGCCCGGCCATCGCGGTTGGAAGCGACCTAACCGAATCCGGTCCCACATACCCTACCTCCTGCGGCCCCAGGCCCCCGGCCCTTGTTCCTAGTCGCCGGAATCGCCCAACCGAGTGAAAGCCCAGACGGTGACTCCCACTCTATCGGTTATGAGGGCTGGGCGGCTTCAGTCGGTCTTCGGGAGATCTCGCAATCGACCTGGCTAAGGCCATGTTCGACGCATTCGATCTGCCACGTCATGCATATTGCCGTCGCCTCCAGATCTCCCCTCCCGCTCTCTTCGTCACCGACAGGCTCTCTTGATGACCCCGACTGTCCTGAGTCGGCTTGGATTCACAGAGTCTTACGCAGTTACACTTTGCGTAGCCTGCACCGACAAGTGCGGTTGACAGCCTGTGCAGTCTCGCCTATAGTGTTGTGTGTAGCTTCGAAAGAATGCATGCAGGTGCCCTGTCTCGTCTCACTTCGCTACGGTTCTGCTTTGATCGCTTGGCAAGGATGTGTTGCCAGGGGACGAACCCCGATCCATTGAGCATGAGTCGATGTTGAGCTCCGAGCCGCGCAGACCGATCGAGAACCCGCTCCAGGACGCCCCTGACCCCATGGACGTGCCGAGAGGCGATGCTGTCGACATCCCGCGATCGGACGCGATGGCCACCGTTCTGCGAGGCTCGAACAGTTCATCGGTGCGGCGAAGGGGCATCCCGCTGCCTCCAGGCTCGATCCCATTGCCGATGCCCGGCGAGCTTATCGACTTCTTCCGCCTCGAGGACGCGATCGGTGCCGGCGGCATGGGTGCTGTCTTCCGTGCGCTCGACACGAAGCTCGAGCGGCTCGTCGCGCTCAAGCTCCTACCTCCCGATCAGGCCGCCGACGGGGAAGTCGTCCGCCGTTTCTACCAGGAGGGCCGGTCCGCCGCCCAGCTCGACCACGAGAATATTGCTCGGGTGTATAGTATCGGCCAGGACGGCTATTTGCACTACATCGCCTTCGAATACATCGAGGGGGAGACGATCCGCCAGCGCGTGGAGCAGTCCGGGCCACTCCCCGTCCCGGAAGCCATCGATATCGCACTCCAGATTGCTCAGGCCCTGGTGCACGCCTCACAGCGTGGCGTCGTCCATCGCGACATAAAGCCATCCAATATTATCCTGACGCCACAGGGCCGTGCCAAGCTGGTGGATATGGGCCTGGCGCGCCGCTTCGAGCGCGGCAGCGACCATGGACTGACCCAGACCGGCATGACGCTGGGCACGTTCGATTACATCAGCCCCGAACAGGCGCGTGATCCGCGAGACGTGGATGTGCGGAGCGATCTTTATTCGTTAGGCTGCACGCTCTTTCACATGCTCACCGGTCGCCCGCCATTTCCCGGCGGGACGGTCCTGCAGAAGTTGATCCAGCACCAGGAGGAGCCTCCCGCCGACGTCCGGTCGATGAACCCGGCCGTCCCGGCCGAGCTGGCGGGGGTCATCACGAAGTTGATGGCCAAGGATCGCGACCGGCGTTACCAGAGCCCGGAACAGCTCGTCCGGGACCTGCTGAATCTCGCCGGGGCCGTGGGACTGGAGCGGACCCCGGCCCAGGTCGAATACTGGATGGAGCACGGCCATCGGCCCACCTGGGAGCGGCATCTCGTATGGCTGCTGCCGGCGCTGGGGTTCTTCGTCGTGATCACGGGCCTGGTCTGGTGGGGCTACGAATTAAGCAATCCCTCGTCGAGCTCGGCGCAGCATAGCATCGGGGCTTCGACCCGTCGTCGGCCGCAAGATTCGAATTTCCCTGCCGGTGCAGACGGCGAGGAAACCAGGCTCTTGCCCGAGACGATCGTCGCCGAGCCCGAGCCGGCCAACCCGCAGGCGGCCTATCCCCGGACGATTCCGGTGAATTCCAATGAGGACCTCCTGGGTATCCTGGCCTCGGCTCCGCGGCGGTCGGTCATCGTGCTGGCCGACGACGGCCCATACCTGGTGGGCGAACGGGCATGGATGGGTCGATCCTCGGCCCCCCTGACCAACCTCGATCTGACGATCAGGGCCGAAGCCGGAGTCCGGCCTCGACTGAAGTTCGCGGACGATGCGCGCCGGACGGATCCCCCGCCGAGATGGATTCTCCAATTCGTCGGCGGTCACGTGACGCTCGATGGACTGGAATTCGAGCTGGAAGCGATCCTTCCCGACGAGCCAGTCGCCGCGATAAGGGGAGAGGATACGGAGCTGATCCTCCGTGGATGCTCGTTCCGCAGGCCGATCTCGACCGGCCGCGAAGGGCGGGATGTGGCCGCTGTACGAGTGCATGCAGTCCCCCACCGTAGCCTGAGGGGCGATCGCCCGCCGGCGCTCTACGCCGATGCCTGTCATTTCGACGGCGGTCAGGTCGGAGTGATGGCCGACGGCCCCGCGGACATCGTACTGAGAGACTGTACGATGGGACCGGCCATGCCCTCGATCTGGTTCGACAATGCGCGATCGCTAGTACCGGTCCCCGCGGACCTCCGCCTGATTCATACCACCATCCTCGCGGGTGAGGGGCCGGTCTTCCGATTCGAGGGGGGGCAAGTACGGGCCTGGGTCGACGACTGCGTGATCGCGCCGGCGGGCCGATCCCCAACAACCCTCGCGATGATCGACGAGCCCCGTAATCTGGTCTGGCGCGGGCGGGGAAATCTCTTCTCACAGATCGGGACCTACCTCATCTCCGCCGGCAAGGATCAGCAGCGAGCACCGATCACCAATTTCGCAACCTGGGAGCAGGACGCGACCGAGCCTCGCGAAGTCGGCAGCCGACTGACGGGCGCATCGGTCTGGGACGCGGCGGATCCGCTCAAAGCCCTGTCGCAGGAGCGAGATAACCCGTCCCGGGTATTCCTCTTGAATTCCAGGTTTGCAGCGACCGGGGATTTCGGGGCACGCCAGGGGCCATTCGGTTCGATCCTCAAGAATGTGAGGCCAGCCCAGCGGACCTCGAGTGAGCCGACGGAGCTACCCGCCCCCGCTCGCCGGGGCGTTGGTGAGACCGTAGGAACGCGATCCGCCGGGATCACGGAGGCCGCCGTCACTCCCGAGACGTCGGATCGGCCCCCGACCGAAGCGACGACGGTCCCCAGTGTCGAATCGACGGCCACACTGCCTTCGATCGACCCGATGAGCATCCCCTTGATGCCCCCGATGCCGACAACGGGAACCACGGCACCGGCCGAATCGGAAACGCCGGGGCCCCTTGATGTACCGACACCGACTCCACCCCCGCCGGTCTCGGTGTCGCGAGCGGAGTCCAAGAAGCCCGGGACAGAGAGCCCTACAGCCCCGATCCGACAGCCCGTCGCCCCGTTTTCCGACGAAGACGTGATACGCAGTAGCGAGCAGCTCCTCACAATGCTCAAGCAAATCGGAGGGCGAGGCGGATCCCTGCGGATCGGGGCCGGCGTCGACATCGAGATTCCGACGGCCCTGATCGAGGGGACCGGTCGCTACCAGATCATCGCCGAACCGGGCCCCGCTCGGCCGCGCCTCCGCTTCCGACCGCCGGATGTCCCCATCACCTCGCCGACCGACTGGAGTGTCATGTGGAAGCTGCGCTCGGGATCGCTCCGACTCGAGGGTCTCGACCTGATGATGCTCGACCAGGAGAACCTTCGCGGCGAACGGGTTGCCTTCGCCGCGCTGCTGCCCGATACCAATCTGACGATGATCGATTGTACCCTCACGGTCGCGGTCCGTCGCGCATCGGCCTCGGTTTTCGTAGTCCAATCGCCATCCGAGCCCGCGGGGTCACGCCCTTCGGAACGGCCGACGCGTCGGGCCTCGACGATCACGCTCCAGGATTGTTTTCTCCGCTCCGGAGGCGATGCGGTGACCGTCGCCGCGGGTCGCGAGCTCAACCTGGACCTGACCAACGTCCTGGTCGCCACCGAGGGGAGTCTCGTCCACGCCCTGGGCTGTCCACGCCGTCGTCCCCTGGATCCCGCCGCGATCGAGGTCCGAATGGGTCAAGTCACCTCGCTCGTCAAAGGCGGCCTCGTCCATCTCGAGAGTACGCCGGACGAGCCCGAACTGTCCTCGGTGAAGATGAGCGCCGGGAACTCAATCGTGAGCACGACCGCCGGCGACGATCCTTTGTTCCGCCTGGAGGGGCAGGACCAGCTCGATCAACTCGGCAACCGGATTCGCTGGGAGGCCCGCAAGGTCGCCTATCATCGAATCAAAACTTATCGACGCGATGAGATCGTCGAGACCGGTAGCCGGCCGCGGACCTACGATCGGGAGAACTGGACGAGGGCGTTCCTGCCCATGGATGAGTCGCCTATGCTCGGGAACGTGAAGTTCCTCCGCGAGGCCGATACCGCGATACCCTCCTGGAAGCTCGGCCTGGAAGACTTCCGCCTCGACCCGGACTCGCCGGCCCCCCAGGTCGGCCCCGATCTCGGGAAGATCCCCTCACCGCCCATCACCGAAGAATCATGAACCCATACCCTCGCCGAGCGTCGAAATCCGAAAACCCGAGTCTGAGGGCGGGATACCCCTGCCGATCCTCTGGCCTGGCCGGAGCCTTCGTGCTCACGAGAGGAACGCAACCTGGAATCGCATGCATAGCACCCTCGGTTCGCTCAAAATCGCAAGGGTTTGAAGAATTGAGGGTTACGCCGACCAACACCTAGTGTTCATATGAACAAAACCTGGTGTGCTTCCGATCAGGAGCTTGCCCCAATTCTCTGCCCGGTAATCAGTTGCGAATACTGCACGCTTGTCGATTTCCGAACCGAGGGTAGCATACATCGAAATCCAAGATCTCTCGGAATTTCATTACTCCCGAGATCCATGGCTGCATTCACGAGACTCCTTCCGGAGCCCGACCCTGAGGCGCCGATCGATTCGTGGGCTGATTGCTGGCCTTGGACTCAGGGGCCCTCGGCGACAGCTTCATCGAGTCGGGGCTCGGTCCCGATCGCCGCGAGCCGCCGTAAGGCCCCGACAGCGTCGGCGGCAAGCAGCCGCACTCGCACCTGGACTAGGGACACGATGTGATCCGGCCGGAAAGGAACCGCGTCTCCAGGCCCGGGAGGATCGACCACAAGCCGTCGGACGATCGCCGCGAGCAGCGTCTCGAGTCCCTCACCTTGCTCGGCCGAGACCGTCACGACGACCGACGAATTCGCGACTGAGACCTCCGGATCCCAGGCCGGCTGAAGGTCGGATTTGTTGGCGACGAACAAGGCGCCGGGGTTCGCCGCGATCAGCTCGCGATCGATGGGCTGGAGGGGCTCGGAACGATCGAGGACGAGGAGCACGAGATCTGAGTCCGCCTGTTCGCGGCGGCTTCGCGCGATACCGAGGCTTTCGACGGCATCCTCCGTCTCCCGTATGCCGGCGGTGTCCGCGAGCAGGACGGGCCAACCGTCGAAAGCCGTCCGGAAGGTCACCACGTCGCGCGTCACACCGGGGGTCGGATCGACGATCGCACGTGCGAATCCGGCCAGGGCATTGAGCAAACGGCTCTTTCCGACATTGGGGCGACCCGAGAGGGCGACCTTCCATCCGGTCGCTAGCCTCATTCCGACCGCACCTCTCCCAATCATCGCATTGATTCGTTCGACGGGCCGTCCGTTCCCGATCTGGATCTCGTGTCTCAGTTGCTCCAACTCTCTCCCGAAGGCACCCCGAACTTGATCGAGCAGGATCTCCGCGGTGCGCAGGGTCGGCGTATATGAGAGGTCGGCCGTCGCCTGAGCCGCGATCGCATCGTCGGCAAAATCCGATTCGGAATCGGGCTCGTTGCCATTCCATCGGATGGCCCCGGCCTGCTCCAGGGCAGCCACGACGGAACGCAACGCTTCAGAGCCGCCGTGACATTGGATCTCCACCATGGGGGATGCCGCTTCGATCCGGACCGCCACGACTTCATCACCCCGGCCATCCCCGACACGCCCGAGCAGCAAGCGACCCGGCTTTGTCCCGGCCATCGACTTTTCGCTTACGGGATGGAAAACGCGATCGACCGACTCGACCGCACCCCGACCCCAGACGCGAACCACGGCGATGGCGCCTCGTCCTTCCGAAGTCATGATGCGAACGAACGGCCCCATCGGATGGCACCACATTCTCTTCGTACCGTCCGGGCACGCAGGCTCAACGAGTCGGTCATCGCAACGGGGTGCGGTTTGATTCAGCCAGGCCCGGATTGGCCTGGATCACGTCGCCGGATCGGCTGCTCGTCGGCGCTCGACGTCTTCGGCACCACGCTGGTGGCCAATCGCTTCTCGGCTTCGCGGACGGCCGCATCGCTGCGCGTCCCGCTTTTCTCGAGCTTATCGAAGATATTGAGCATCCGGGCCAGCTGAATGCGGGCCTGTTCGAGGGTCTCTGACGTCTGGATCACGCGGATCGCGGCCCTCAAGGTCTCGCGATGGAGATTCGCTTTGGTGCTCATGACCTTACCCTTACCTCCGCGTCGGGCTGTTCGAACCAATCGAGGTCGAGCCTCGTATCAAGCCGCTGCCAGTGCTCCGAGCGCCCGGAGCGACAACCGAGCCATCGCCTCGCTCTCATCAAGTCCCCGTCCGTGATGATCTGTAATCCTACCCGATTCTCCCGCGCCTTCAAGTCGTCGCGATCAAGTCGAGGGATTGGCACCATCGCCGGAGGTGATCTCCTGGGTCGCGATCGCGGCCACCGACTGGGTTGGGCACCGTATCGGGACGCCCCTGTCCGGTCCGAAGTCAGTCGGAGTGCAGGAACGGAAGAATTGGTGCGCCGCCTCCCGGTTGGGGAAAGGCAAGGCCCCATACCTTCAGCTCGAGCCCGGTTGTCGGTAGGATAAACAGTCTAACCGCTGGTGCGACGAGCGGATTGGAATCTCAAGTTCCCGGCGGATAACAGTTCCGAGAACGCATCTACGGACCGGATCGAGAAGACTCTGAGCGCAGCCGAAGGACGATCATCGAATCACGCAGCATGAGGTGGTGACGTGGCTGTTATGAGCGTTGGAGGGCGTGCCGGAGTACCGGCATACTTCGCCTGGACCTTGCTCCTTTGTCTTGGAACGGCCTGTAAGGCTTCGGAGGCCGAGGCCCGGCCCAATATCCTCCTGATCATGACGGACGACCAGGGCTACGGCGACCTGGGCATCCACGGCAATCCCCACCTCCGGACACCGAACATCGATCGGTTTGCCCAGGAGAGCGTGCGGCTCAAGTCGTTCTTCGTCTCGCCCGTATGCTCGCCGACGCGAGCCAGCTTGATGACCGGTCGTTACAACTATCGCACGGGGGTCGTGGATACGTACGCCGGACGCTCTTTGATGAACCCGGCCGAGACGACCATCGCCGAGGTGCTGGCTGCGTCGGGCTATCGCACCGGGATCTTCGGCAAGTGGCATCTGGGCGACAACGCCCCCATGCGGCCGATCGACCAGGGCTTTCAGGAGGCCCTGGTCATCAAGGGAGGAGGCATCGGCCAGGCGTCCGATCCGCCGGGCGGGACCAGTTACTTCGATCCCATCCTGCAGCACAACGGTCACCCCCGACGATATCAGGGGTATTGCAGCGATATCTTCACGACCGCCGCCATCGACTTCCTCGGCGCGGGCGGCGATCGCCCGTTCTTCGCCTACCTGGCGTTCAACTGCCCCCACGATCCCCTCGAAGCCCCTCCGACCGAGCTGGAGACCTATAAGTCGATTGAGCTCACGCCGGACGAACTCAAGAACCTCGAGCAACCTGGCCCCCCTTCCAAGTACAGTCCGGCCGAATCGCTCACCCGGATTTACGCGATGATCACGAACATCGACGCGAACGTGGGACGGATCCTCTCCGCCCTCGAATCGCACAGCCTTTCGCGTGATACCATCGTCATTTTTCTGACCGACAACGGCCCGGCCAAGCCCCGCTTCAACGCCGGCCTGCGCAGCCTGAAAGGGTCCGTCTATGACGGAGGCATTCATGTACCGTTCTACATACGATGGCCGGCTCGCTTTCGGCCGGGTCGCGTGGTCGATCGGATTGCGGCCCATATCGACGTCATGCCGACGTTGCTCGCGGCCTGCGGTGTTGCTACGCCCGCGGGACTGCGGCTCGATGGCAGGAGCCTGATGCCCCTCCTGGTCGGCGAGGCCGGCGTCGCCTGGCCGGACCGCATGCTCTTCTTCCAGTGGCATCGCGGAGACCGCCCCGAACCGGACCGCGCCTTCGCCGCGCGGACGCAGAGGTACAAGCTCCTTCGCACCGAGGCACCTCTGGAAAGCCGGAAGATTCCCCCGCTCGAGCTCTTCGACATGGAGGCCGACCCCGGAGAAGAGCACAACATCGCCCGGGAGCACTCCCAGATCGTCGAGCGCATGCACGCGGATTACCTCGACTGGTTCAAGGACGTGTCCTCGACGCGCGGCTTCGATCCGGTCCGGATCGAGGTCGGCGGTGATCGGGAGAATCCAACGATCCTGACGCGACAGGATTGGCGAGGACCGCGGGCCGGATGGGGTCCCAACGATCAGGGCCACTGGGAGGTCGACGTCTCACACCCGGGTCCTTTCGAGGTCACCCTCCGCCTCACGCCGCGTCGCTTCCGCACGGTCGCGCACCTGACTCTGCGTGGCGTAATCCGAGAGCTCGACCTCGCCGCCGGTGCGACCGAGTGCACATTCCATAACGTCCTCTGGGCCGCGGGCCCTGGCCGCCTCGAAGCCTGGGTCGAGGGCAACCGCGCCACCGCCGGCCCACTCGACGTCACCATCCGACGAACCGGGACGAATCCCTGATTCGCTTGAACATCGATTTAGAACCCATCCCAGTAGGCTTCTTCGTAGGGTGGGTGAAACCCACCAAGTGCTCACATTCACAGGAGATCGGTGGGTTTCACCCACCCTACTGGGATAGGCGCTGAGTGGACCGCCTTTCCGCCACGAGAACCCGCAAATGAAAGCCGTCGCATTCTCAGCTAGTCGGATCCTCCGGGCGATCGTCGCTCTCGTTTCAGGTTGCCTTGTCTTCGCCGGCTGCGAACACTCCGAGCAGCCATACGAGAAGCCTTCTCATGGCGCAACGAGGACGGCCGACACGAGATCGGGATTAATCGATTCCCTCGGTCACGATGGCTCCGCGGGGAGAACGTTGGGAACGATCTCCAGCGATCGGTCGACAATCGCCCAGGCGAGCCCCGGCCATCCGGCAGCCCCGGAGACGAAGCCTCCGGCGACCGCCCCCGATGGCATGGTCTGGATCCCCGGAGGATCGTTCTGGATGGGTGCGGACGACCTGTCTTGGTCGGACGCGAGGCCGGTCCACGAAGTGACGCTGGACGGCTTCTGGATCGATCGGACCGAGGTCACCAACCGTCAGTTCGCCCGCTTCGTAAGGGCCACCGGTTATATCACCGTGGCCGAACAGAAGCCCGATGCCAAGGATTTCCCAGACGCGCCACCCGAGATGCTCGTCCCCGGATCGCTGGTGTTCACTCCCCCGGCCGGCGAGGTCTCGCTCGAGAATCCGCTCGTCTGGTGGCGATATGTCCCCGGGGCCGACTGGCGTCATCCCGAGGGACCCGAGACTTCGATCGACGGCAAGGACGATTCTCCGGTCGTGCAGGTCTGCTGGGATGATGCCGTCGCCTATTCCCGATGGGCGAACAAACGACTGCCGACCGAGGCCGAGTGGGAGTACGCCGCGCGGGGCGGGAGGGAACGGGCGCCGTTCATCTGGGGCGACGAATTGAAGCCCGGCGGGAACTGGCAAGCCAATATCTGGCAAGGACACTTCCCCACCCGCAACTCGGCCGATGACGGTTATCCAAGGACCGCTCCTGTGGCGACGTTTCCCCCCAACGCATTCGGCCTCTTCGACATGGCCGGGAACGTCTGGGAGTGGTGCTCCGACTGGTACCGTCCCGGGTATGAGCTGACTCAGACCCGCAACCCCCAGGGCCCGTCGACGAGCTTCGACCCGCAAGAGCCGAATGTCCGCAAGCGGGTCCAGCGCGGGGGTTCATTCCTCTGCACGGACTCGTATTGCACCAGTTATCGGCCGGGCGTGCGGGGCAAAGGGTCGCCCGATAGCGCGGCGTCCCACGTGGGATTCCGTTGCGTTCGATCCCCTGCCCCATCGACGAAGTAGATGGCCGATCCCGGGAGTCTCCCGGCATCTCCTTCGCAAGATCATCCTGCGCAGGCCGTGGGTCCGACCGCGAAAACCGAGTCGATCGGTCTGGACGGACGCCATACCCTGCTAAGATCGAAGACATGTCCATGTTTCCGTGCGTTCCCAGGAGTGGCATGATGGAAGGGAGCCGATTCCGCAGTGTCTAGCTGGCTGAGCGTGGTCTTTACCTGGCTTTCGTCCGAGTTACTCACCCGTCTCGGATTCCTACTGGCCCTGGTCTTCGTGGCCAACCTCCTGGGACAGCGGCGTTCGCCGAGCAGTACGATCGCCTGGCTCCTCGTGATCCTGCTGGAGCCTTATCTCGGCGTACCGCTATACGTGATATTCGGCGGGCGGAAGATGAATCCGCTGGCACGGAAGAAAGCCCGGATTTACCGAAAGTCGCCCGACGATCGCGAGAGATCGAGCGGAGTGGGGACGGAACGGCTTCTGGCCTCCTACGGCGTCCCGCCAGCCCGGCATGGGAATCGCTCCGAGCTTGTGTCGGATGGGATCGAAGCGTATCGGAAGATCCTCGGGATGATCGAGGACGCGCGGTCAACGATCCACATCACGACCTACATCCTGGGCTGGGACGAGGGAAGCCGGGCGATCCTGGAAGCGTTGAGACGACGTGCCTTGGCGGGGGTCGCGGTCCGGCTGTTGATCGATGACCTGGGATCCTGGCGGCTTCGTCGACGTCATCTTTCTCGGCTGATCGATGCCGGCGTGCAGGTTGCGTTCTTCATGCCGGTATTGCACGTCCCGTTGAGGGGACGCGCCAACTTGAGGAATCATCGGAAGCTCATCGTGATCGACGGCCGAATCGCCCTGACCGGCGGCATCAACCTGGCCTTCCCCTACCTGGGTCCTCCCGGCACAACTGAGCTCTGGAAGGATCTCGCGGTCATCGTCGAAGGTCCGGCGGTCCCCGATATGGAGGAGATCTTCTCATCGGACTGGAGATTCACGACCGGGACAGAGCCCGGAACCTCGGCCGCTCCCAGCGTGCCCGGGCCGCTCCCGTCCGCGACATCGGACACGATGCAAGTCGTCGCGAGCGGCCCGGACGTCGCGGGCGATCCGCTCTACGAGTCCTTGCTCGCGTTGATCTTCTCGGCCGACAAGCGGATCTGGATCGTCACGCCCTACTTCGTGCCCGACGAGATGCTGGCTCGCGCGATCAACCTCGCGGCCCGGCGGGGCGTCGACGTCCGGCTGATCGTCCCGGCGCGTTCGAACCATATCTCGGCCGACCTGGCCCGGGCCGGTTATCTCCGCGATCTGCACAACGCGGGGGGCAAGGTGCTCCTGCACGCGCCTGTGATGCTTCACGCCAAGGTCGTCATCTTCGACGACGACCTCGCCATCATCGGGTCGGCGAACATGGACATGCGGAGTCTGTTCCTCAACTATGAGCTCGCCCTGTTCCTCCGGTCGCCCTCCCAGGTCCAGGAGATCGCGTCCTGGGCCCGTGGCCTCATGGTGGACTCGCACCGGGAACTCCCCACCCCCGACTGGCCGCGCGAGCTCGCGGAAAATGTCGTACGGCTCATATCCCCCCTGCTATAACGACCGAGATCGAGGCCACATGCGATGCCGGGAACCGAAAGCCTCTGGTACAAGGACGCGATCTTCTATGAGGTCTATGTCCGTGGATTCTACGACGCCAACGGAGACGGGAATGGCGACCTGATCGGCCTGACCTCGAAGCTGGACTATCTTCAGGAACTGGGCGTCGACTGCCTCTGGCTGATGCCGATTTATGCCTCGCCGCTGAAGGATGACGGCTACGACATCGCCGAGTTCCGCCAGATCCATCCGACGATCGGCACCGTCTCCGACTTCGAGACGCTGACCCGTGAGGCGCACGCGCGGGGAATCCGGATCATCGCCGATCTCGTGGTCAATCACACGTCCGACCAGCATCCTTGGTTCCAGGAGGCACGCCGCGATCCGACGTCGCCGAAGCGGTCTTATTATGTCTGGAGCGATACCGACCAGACCTACAAGAGTACCCGGATCATCTTCCGGGACACCGAGACCTCCAACTGGACGTGGGACCCGGTCGCACGCCAGTACTTCTGGCACCGCTTCTACAGCAATCAGCCCGACCTGAATTTCGACAATCCCGCGGTCCGGCAAGAGATACTCGACATCATGGGCTTCTGGCTCGACTGGGGGATCGACGGCTTCCGCGTCGACGCCGTGCCCTACCTCTTCGAGCGCGAGGGGACGAATTGCGAGAATCTCCCCGAGACCCACGGCTTCCTCAAGCGGATGCGCGAGTATGTCGACACCCGTTATCCGGGTACGCTCCTGCTCGCCGAGGCCAACCAGTGGCCCAGCGACCTCCTGCCGTATTTCGGCAATGGCGACGAGTTCCACATGGCCTTCAACTTCCCGCTCATGCCCCGACTCTTCATGGCCCTGCGCCGCGAGGACCATCGGCCGCTCGTGGAGATCATGAACCAGATGCCCGAGATCCCCCTGTCCTGCCAGTGGGCGCTGTTCCTCCGCAACCACGACGAACTGACGCTCGAAATGGTCACCGACGATGAACGCGATTATATGTATAACGAATATGCCAAGGACCCTCGGATGCGACTGAACATGGGAATCCGACGCCGGCTCGCGCCGCTGATGGACGGGGGCCGACACCAGATCGAGCTGATGCATAGCCTGCTGTTCACGCTCCCGGGGAGTCCGGTCTTGTACTACGGGGACGAGATCGGGATGGGGGATAACATCCAGCTCGGGGACCGGAATGGCGTACGGACCCCGATGCAATGGACCGGCGACCGGAATGCGGGCTTCTCCCGGACGGATCCCTCCGCGCTCTATCAGCCGGTCATCCTGGACCCCATCTACAATTATCAGGCGGTCAACGTGGAGGCGCAGCATCGATCGCCGAATTCGCAGCTCAACTGGCTGAGGAGGCTGATCCAGATCCGGCGCCGGCACAAGGTCTTCGGTCGTGGCAGCCTCGAATTCCTCCCCCACGGCAATCGATGCGTCGTCGCCTACCTCCGCCGTCTCCAGGACCAGGTCGTCGTGATCGTCAATAACCTCTCGCGATTCCCCCAGGCCGTCGAGCTCGATCTGGTCGCTTATGAGGGGATGATCCCCGTCGAGATATCCGGGAAGACCGCATTTCCCACGATCGGCGATCGCCCGTACGCGGTCACGATGGGCC
>JBKQHM010000399.1:0-5495 GCA_052148775.1 Isosphaeraceae bacterium
GATGGGGAAATCCATGGTATCGTCGCCTCGGTGCAGATTCCGTAATGGCAGTCCGATCCAATTTGTAGAAAAACGGGAGATGGTCATCTTGTCAAGAGGGCACCACCAAATTCCCCTCATGAGCCAATACCTTTAGTATAGAGGGTATTTTGTCTACAGGAACTTGTGTGGATGCAATCTGGTCAGGAAAGAAGTGAGTAGACAAATCACCTCGATACTTGAGGTCAACCTGGTTTCTCGAGGTCGCTGTCTCATGACCCTTTCGCTCATCGGTGCGTCGGCTCCTTCGTTCCGTCCCGTCCGTTCCGTATCACCGCCGGCATTTGTCAGATACCCGTCCTCGGACGAGCTTCCGCCTTCCTCGCCGGCCCCGCGGTTGATTAACGGCCCCGCCGAATTCGACGTCATCCGGGATCGGGCCCAGGTTCATATCTTCGGTCGACTCCTGCGGAATTCCTTCGGCGCCGCACCTGGTAACCCAGCTACAAACTGCCCCGGGAGTTTGCGGATCGCGGCGGCCCACACCCATTGCTGGTTACCCCCGCATGTTGATTGGCAAGATCGGCTTCAACTTTCCCGACGGCGTCCCGCCGTCCCATCAACCCTGAAGCTCATCAAGGCATTCGCCGGCCGGGCGCGGCGGGATGATGAAAAGGTCGAGGATATCGACGACGCTCGCCCCGGGGGCCGCCCCAAGTCGTCCTCCCCCGTCGCGTTGGCCGGAGATCCCCGAGCCCTCGCAAGCCTCGGGATCTCCTTCGCCGCCGCTCTTGAAGGACCCTCGGGGGCGGCCCCCACTGGCCGCCGTCGGAAGTCCGTGTCCTGGTCAACACCAGGCGGCCCGATCGGCTGTATCCCAGCGTCACCGGCCGGCGGTGGGCGACAGGGTCCGCGGGATCGCGAGGCCTCCAGGTGGCCGCCTGGGCCTTCCCCCGGTGGCCTCCCCGTTGGTATCCGCGCTCTCCTCTCGAGGGTGCCGCCGGACCTGGCCGGGTCGTGGAGAAGGGGTTCGCCTGGTGGGACGCGGCTCGAGGGACATGCTGCAATTGCTCCGGACCCGAAGGCGGCTTCTATCGGCCGCCGCCACCCTCGGGTTCCGTTGTCGCTTCCGACGCAGACCTGCCCCGGTTGGTCGGCCAACGGCAGCGCCCCGGGGACCTACCCTCGGAGGCGGCCCCGGGTTTATGGACGCAGGCAGGCGGCCGGCCATCCCCTGGGCCGCCGCCACACTCGGGTCCCGTCGCCGCCCCGACGCAGACCTGCCCCGGTTGGTCGGCCAACGGCAGCGGCCAGGGAACTCCACCGGCGGCGGCCCCACGCGAGCCGACGCCGGGTGGCGGCCTCCGCTCCTCGTCGAGGGTACAACGATGCCTTCCACCTGCGGACTACCCTGCCGGCCCCTCCCGGACTCGCCCGCGTCCGTGACGTGCGTCGCCCGGCGGAGACCTCGACGTGATCTTTCGCTTCGGCCGCGAGCGGGTCGTCCCCCCGGGCCGCTACTGAGGTTGATGCCCGATACGGACAACTGGCCATCTGCGGCGTGGCGCCCGTCGGGGGACGCCCGGGGCCGCGGTCCCGTTCGCCGCCATCTTACTCATGGGCCGCCCCCGCGCAGTCCGTCCTCGGTCGCTGCCCGCGTCGCTCTCGTCGGCCGTCCGGGATCTTCAACCGGAGCGTCCGATGAGGGACACGTTGGCGGCGGCCCCGACCGTCGGGGCCTTCGACGACCATCTCGGGCAGCCCAAGAAGGACAGCCCGGCCGGTCGGCCTGGCAAACTCCCGTGCTCTGCCACCGGCGGCGACCGGGGCCGACCTCGGCTGACGGCCGCCTTGCCACGGGGCGACCAGAGGGCTCATCTCGTCTGGCCACCTGGCTCGTCCCCTTTGGTCCAGGCCCTCGGCCGCGGCAAAGGGGTCTGGCGGAGGACATCGCCGCATGTCCGGTCATGGACCGCCCCGATGATGTCCGCCCGGGTTACTGGCTTTGTGGATCCCGACTCCGCTGGGGGATCCACGAGAGTCGTGCCCTTGGGAGGACGCCGAGGGCGGCGGGCCGGCTCTCGGTCGACGACTTCAGTGGCCGCCGCGGCGAAGTCCGCCTCAGTCGCTGCCGGTGCCGATTGCCGCGGTTGGGCGATCTCCCCGGGCAGCAGCCGTCGGGGGACCGGAGCGTGGCGGCCCGGCCCGCCCTCGACTTCGTTATGGGTCCCCAGCCTGCGGTCCTCCCATCGTCACTGCCGACGTCGATCCCGGCACCGCCAACGGGATCTGCGGTGCTCGGCGGCCGTGGGGGCCGCCCCCCTCGGCGGCCAGGCTCGTGCCGCGTTCGATGACCACTCGGCCCACGGTGAGGAGCAGCCCTGCCCGCCATTCCGGCGAACGCCTCGACCTGGACGGCACCATCCGGCAGCCCATGCCATCGATAACGCGGTCGGGGGCGAGATAGGGTTGCCGAAGGCGGTCCCGCGCGGTGTCCAACGGGGGTCGCTCCGAACGGGGACCCGATCGGTCCTCCATGGCCGCGACTCCGGGGGACACCGTTGCGACTGCCTCGACGGCCACCCGTTCGGGCTCTCCTCCGCAACTTCACCCGTCGCGTGCTCGCAGGCCTTCCCCCCAGGGCGTGAATTGCGTTGTCACCAACCGGCGTCACCGGCGGGATCGGCCGCGGGGGCATGACCGCGTTCGAGCCATCCGACGCCGCTGCAAATGGGTCTCGTGATGTCCGCGTCGTATGTCC
The DNA here is from genome assembly GCA_052148775.1 of Isosphaeraceae bacterium. Lineage (GTDB taxonomy): Bacteria > Planctomycetota > Planctomycetia > Isosphaerales > Isosphaeraceae > CAVZRC01. The sequence goes on from JBKQHM010000399.1 coordinate 2,741, forward strand.
GCTGGGGAGAACTCTGGGCGGCGGCCCATCTACGACTCGCATCTTGGCCGAGTGGGATATCCTGGGAAGCGACCTTGATCGCGAGTCCGCTTGAAACAGAAGTGCAGAAAAAGCGTCGCGACGATTTCTCGCAAGCTGCACCGCGATGGTAGGGTCGAGATATGGAAGTCCCCGAGTGAATACTGAGACGGAGAGGACCGCATGATGAAGAAGGGTGAACTGGCTAGAACCAGTGTTTTCCTCCGCAGCGACCAGCTCGCGCGGCTCAGGGCAATCTCGGAGGAGTCGGGCATCCCGCTGGCCGTGATGATTCGGAGGGGTGTCAGCCGGTACCTCGACGACTGGCCGGGTACTTCCGTCGTCGGAATCCGCCCCCGAGGGGGACAATCCGAGCCGGCTGCCGAAGAGAACCCGGCGAGAGCGGAAGTGGCCTGCCCTTTGACCTGATACCGCTGTTGGCACGGAGGCCGGTCACATGGAAGTCTTCGTAGTGGTCTCATTGCTCACGATGGTCAAGCTCGTCGGCCTTCTCAAACGCCGTTACCGGGTGAGTCGCCGCGCCAATGCCGCGCAAGGCGGTCTCGGTTCGCGACGGCCCCTGGCCTGCACGGAGGTAACACATGGAACCCAATGAACCGAACGACGCGCCTGCCGAGTCAGGACCATCGGTTGACGTCGGTCTGAGTGAGCACTACGCGGACCACCTCAAGGAGAGCTCCGTACCGCTGTTCCTCCTCGCAACCCTTTGTCGCACATTGCCGCATGTCGACCTGGTCGCCTACAAGCTCTATCGCGACCGGATCCTGGCCGATTGTGGAAACCCGACCGATCCCGTGGAGGTCATCTTGATCGAGCAGATCGTGATGGCGAATCTCATCACGGGGCACCTCCACTTCAAGGCTTCGGACGCGGCTTCGATCGAGAACGCGGGAGTCTATCTCGGCGCGGCCGCCCGCCTGACCGGTGAGCTGAGGCGGACGGCGCTCGCCCTCCAGGCCTTCCGACTGGCGGCCCGGCAATTGAACAATGGCGCCGGGAAGGAGTCCTCATTGCCGGCCGGGCTGGCAGACGCTATCGATGACGACTCGACGAAAAACTCCGACGACAGCGAAAAGGAAAAGGCCCCCAGGAGGACCGATGAAGAGCGCCCGACCACCCTCCCCATGCGGCGATCCGCAACACCCTGATCCCCCCGCCCGGAGTCGGCGGGGACCGAAGAGATGGAGCCCTGACGGCCTGGAGCGGATCCGCGCCTCGACGCTGGCGACACGGCCCTGGGAGCTGGCGTGCGGCCCCAGGACGGCCGAGGGTAAGGCCCGCTCCGCCCGGAACGGCCGTGCCCGCCAGAAAGGCGAGAAGTCGGCCCGCGAACTGCGGGCCGAGATCGCCGGAGTCTTCAGCTTCATTGGCGAGATGGCCGCCGCCCGGCGGTCGCTGATGTGAGGCCAGCCTTGAGATCGGCTTCCTGTCGAATCGAAAACTGGCGATCGATCGGGTCGCGGTCCGATCGTTCGCTCACCGAGGATCCTGTGATGCCAGAGAGGATGACGACTGCTGTGCTCCCCGGCACCGCCACGATGAACGCCGTGCTGCGACTCGCCGATGCCGCCGATGCGGTACGGCCTCGCGGCCCCGCGAGGCCAACGGTTTACTGCCCCGCTGACGACGACCCCCGGCCGGAGGGCGAGGAGGAGGCCGGGCTCCGTCGATATCTCGCGACACTCACTGACGACGAGCAGGCGCGAATCCACGCGATCTTCTGGATCGGTCGGGATCGTGCCGTCCAGGCGACCGAGTACGCCCGACTCTACCATCACGCCCTGACCTCCGATCTGGGCGACGCCGGTGCGGCCTATCTCAGCGCGAAGGGGTTCCTCGGCGAGTCCCTGCGGCGAGGGCTCGAGAAACTCGGACTTGAGGCCGATCCGTACGCGGCGGGCGGTGCGGTCGGGAACATGCCGCGTCGTTAATGTGGGTCGCACTCGACCAAGGGCTTCTCGGGCGATGCTCGCAGGGTGTGTTTCACCCGTCGTGTATCCGGATGAGAGGAGGCCCGCCGGAGTCGCCGGCCGCAAAGGACAAAAAAATTTCAGGTCTTACGTTCTGTAAATCTTTATGAAAACTCAGTTTTCAAGAGATCTTCCGTGTGCAAGAGTAGGCGAATTTTCCCCGACGTCGGGGAAACTCCGAGTGGATTCTCCATTCGCGACATTCCCGCGCCTCAGGTGTCTTCCGGGGGGACTCGGGAATCGGGAATTCAACACGGGGTCGCGGGGTACATCGCCCGGCACCCGCGGTCGCCAGGGCCATTCCCCGCGGACGCCTTCGGATTCGGACCGATATCTCGGTTCCGAGAACCGGGGATCGCAGCCGCTCGATCGCGACGGTCGCGGCACCTGATCGTTTCGCATACGCCCCCTTCGCCGACGGATTCCGCCGAGGTCTTGAGCGGCTGGTTCTCGAAGCCGGCCCGATCGGATCGGACCAACAGTCCTCGCCCCAATGTGACTCACGAGGCTTCATCGATGAAAGCAATGAAAACGCCCAGGAAGGTCGTGACCGCGAAGCCCGATGAAATCGACCGGGCCGTCGCTCGCATCGAGTCGGCCGTCGGTCGGCTCGCGCGACTGATGTACACCGACGACTCGCAATTCGGCGCGAAGGTCGGCAACGCCCTCGCTGCGGTGGGCGAATTCGCCGCGGGCCCTGTGTCCAGGGCGGTTTCGAGGGCACCGCGTCCGGAGCAGCGCATGGC
>JBKQHM010000400.1:0-3364 GCA_052148775.1 Isosphaeraceae bacterium
TATTCGGAGTCACTCGTCGGGAATCTGCAATCTGTCATTTGCAATCTCCCGGGATGTGTGCGCTCCCCAGGGGTCCTTCGAAGGAAGACTCCGAGCGGACCCGCTCTCCCGCGCCGCCTTTTCCCGACCGGCTCAGTGATGAGTGATCGGCAGGATTGTCGTGCCGGCCGGATGTAGGGATCGCGTCGGTTGTTCGCGGCCGTTTTGGTCGGCGTCCTCTTGTGATCCGGGATAATCCCACTAAATTCGGAGGGTGCACCGAGATTGTCCTAAAGTTCTTCGGATGGATTCGTCGGGCTCCTTCTCAGGGACGGGTCACCGTGATTCATCTGAAGAGCCGACATGAAGCCCTCGAAACACCGGCGGAGCCGGCGCCTCGCCCTGGAATTCGCCGAGCTGGAGTGCCGTCGAATGCTCACGGCGACGGTCGTCTGCCTCGGTCAAGACGGCCAGGACCTCGTCGGCCCCGACGCATCCCAGGGCTCCGACGGGATCCAGGATCTTCATTTGCAGCTCTCCAATCTGTCCGGCGCGGTCGCGTCGATCGCCATCTGGGCGCCCGGCGGCTTCGAATGGGCGACGGAGCCCGACCCGACCGGGGCGGCGCTGGCGGAGTATTTCGCGTCCTCGACCGCCGGCCAGGGCGACCTCTACATCAACCCGGAGGTCAACAGCGACCTGCCCACCCCGGGGGGTACGCTCCCGCTGGGTGGCTCGACGGGAAGCTTGATCCAACTGACCAACGGCGTGCCGCTAACCGTGACCATCGACTATCAGGGCCAGACCACGCCCGATGTCGTGACGGTGCCCGTCTCGAATCTGGTCTCCGCCACCGACCCGATGCCCGCGACGCCCGTCCCGGGCGATGTCATCGGCTCCTTCCAGGTCACCGACGACGGGCAGGACGGCACCGGCGTGTCTTACGAGCAGGGGTACGTGCACCTGGTCGTGACCGCGCCGAGCGGCGTCACATTCAAAAGCAACACGTTCAGCCAGGTCACCTGGGAGCTGAGCGACGACACAGGGCTCTACTGGGACAGTACCGTCGGCACCCTGGGACATAACCATATCTACGCAACACTCCGGTCGGATTCCACGAATGTCGTGGATCTCTACTTCCCTCCCCTTGCCGACGAGGAGCCCCCGAGCGGTTCGGACGCGCCGACGATGCTGCTGCGGGTCGGCTTGCCGGACAGCAGCCAGGTCTATGCCACCGGGATCGTGGGCGCGAACTGGAACCTCGCCGAATTGACCACGGCGCTGAACTCTCAGGCCCCTCCCACACCCCCGACGACCGAGGCCCAGCTCCGCGCCGATCTCATGTCCGAGAGTCCCGAATACGACACCATCGACCTGCCCGCCAATCAGACGATCGTGATCGCCCAGCCGCTCCAGATCACGCATTCCGTCGAGATCGTGGGCAACAACGCCACGCTCTACTTCCAGCAGGGCGATACCACGGCCTGGCCGGCCAGCGCCTCGGGTGCCATCTACGTCGACGAACCGGGCTACACCAACCTCCAGATCGACCTGGAGGACTTCACGATCAAGTTCGACATGAGCGAGCCCATCCGATGGAGCAATCCGGCGGGGACAGTCCCGACGCTCTTCGATCCGGAGAACAACCCCGATGGCGTCTTCCACGCCGTGATCGACACCCGCGACTCCAATTCCAACTTGAACCGAGACATCCTGAACCTGAACGGCATGACGATCGACGGTCCTCCCGCGTTCGACGGCTCCTCCTTCTCCAGTCTCCAGGCCCAGCTCCAGCAGTCCGGCGACACGTCCCAGCAATATGTGGGCGAGCCGGACATCGACCTGATCCACGCCAATGACGAGGACAGCGGCACGATCGCGGATTGTACGTTCCAGGGCGGTACGATCGAGGTCTTCAATGGCCCGTGGACGATCACGAACAACACGGTACTCGGCTCAACGGCCGATACCTATTCGCCGGGCGCCTTCGGTCTTCACGGGTCCTACGATGTCATCCTCGAAGATAATCATGTTTCGGAGCCCGATCCGGAGGGCCGGGAGTTCCGCCTGGTCGTCCTCGCCGACTCGGGCGTCGACAACACGATCGAGGGCAATACCTTCGCGGGTGGCGCGGGCCAGGTCGGCGACGAGGTCAGCTACGATTCGTCCTCGGGGCAGTTCGAGGGAATCAACGATCCCGAGATCATCCTGGCGGAGAGCGGCTACGGCGTCTTGTTCGAAGGCCGCCCCGGTGCGATCTCGGCGGATGGCCAGGTCCTGGTCCTCACCGACCTCCGTGCGGCCGCCGTTGCCGGCATGACGGGACCGGGGATGGTGGTCTCGATCCTCGAAGGGGTCGACGCCGATGGCGTGTCCGACATGACGCTCGCCGGCGAATGGTTCCCGGTCGCGCAGCAGGTCAGCCTCTCCGGCACGACCATCGAGCTGCTGATGGAGCAGCCGTTGCCCGCGCCGCCCGCCGGGGGCTACTACGTGGTCGAGGTCACCAGCGGCTTCGTCGATAACACGATCGAAGGGAACACGATCGACCTCACCGGCAAGTCTTCCACGGGCATCAGCCTCAGCGGCGAGGATTACGGGACCGTCATCACGGGCAACCATTTCATCGGTGGTACGATCTACGACGATGGCTATAGCGGAACAGCCATAATCCTGGGGGCCGTCCTCAGCTCCGCCGGTAGCGGGAACGGCGCATTTCCCATGCCCTGGGGCTGGACCGCCCTGCCCGACCTCGGCTCGATCGTCGAAGGCAATACGATTCAGGATTCCCTCGGTGGCATCCTGATCGGCGTCCAACATGGCGTCAACTACTGGGTTGCACAGGTCACCTCGTCCTCGGAGACCGGACGCGTCTTCGTCACGGCGACGGTGACCGGGAACACATTCGAATTCGATGCCGCTTTCCTGCAAGCCTGGGCCACCGCGTCCATCGCCGAGGGGAACAATCCCGCCGAGACGACCACGCCGCCGACGGTGACCATCGGCAGCGGCTGGAGCGCCGAGGCCCCCGGCCCGTACGCAAGCCCGCGGTTCCCCTGGACCGTCGGCGGCGAGCTCTCCGTCAACGGCAACATCCAGCCGATCTTCGTCGACCCCATCGAGAACCAGGTGACCCTCCAGGGCAATGCCGTCGAGGATATCGCGGCCAACAGTACCATCACCGACGTGACCGGGCCGTCCGGACAGGTTTACGAGGCGATCATCAATGGCATCACTGAAGCCCCCACATTGACCGCCGAGGTTTACAATGGAAGGACCTACTACCCGCTAAACCTCGACAACCTGAATATCGCCGGCACGTCCACGCCCACACCGACCCCGACCCCGACACCCACGCCGACTCCGACTCCGACGCCGACTCCGA
>JBKQHM010000401.1:0-2716 GCA_052148775.1 Isosphaeraceae bacterium
ACGCCCGCCCCACTGGAAAAATGGGGGTATTCGGTATGTGGGGCGGGCGTCTCTGCCCGCCGGCTCGGTTTAGTTTTCTACGCAACGCTCAGTATTCTACGCTATGAGAGGAAATCCCGTGCCCAGAATGAGCGGCTCTCCTCAACGATCGATCAAACGATTGACCATACTCGTCGCCGGATTCACTTTCTGGTCGATGATCTTCACTCCCAATCTACGGGGCGACGAATTCGGCCGACTGGTGGGTCCTCCTCTCTTCAAAATGCCTCTCAGCTCGGACGCGCGCGGTCGGACAAGACTGAGCGTCCGGGAGCTGGAGGGGTTGCCTGAAGTCCTCCGGGGAGAGCGGGCCGCCTTCGTGATCGTGACGACCGACCAGGGGAATATCGCAAAGCTCTTACTATCCACTGGGATGCGTCAGCGATCGGGCGAGGCTGGCAAGGACAACCTGGTCCCCGTAATGGTCGTGGATCGGTTCGAGACGATCGATGCCGGCGACCGGATGTCATTCAAGGCACGTGGTCGCGATCTGATGATGTTTGAAGGTTTCCAGGTCGATCTCGATTCCGGACAGGTGGTCCCGGAGGGATTCGGCGGGGACATCCGACTGGTCGCAGGCGGCGCCGGGGGTCCAGATCTCCAGGCCCTGGGTAAGAACAGGCTTTACACCTTCGAAAAAGCTTTGCCGATTGCCCTCACCGCTCCAGGCCGGCCTTCGAGCGGACGGGCCGTGCTCCCGAGCGACTTCAATGGCCGCTATAGCCTGATGGCCAACGGTCAGATTTCGGGCATGCTCGATCTTGCCGTCGACCCGGAAGGTATGGTCACGGGCCGTTTCCGATCGGATCGGAATGGAGCCGTCTACACCGTCGCCGGCAAGGTCGCCGCCGATTTGCCCCGGAAGATCGAGTTCACGATCCAGTTCCCTCGAAGCCGGCAGGAGTATGAGGGCCTCCTCTGGACCGAGGAAAAGAACGCCTTCGCGGGAACCGTTCAGATCCTCGACCACCCTTATAGCTTCTTCGCCATACGCGAGGGTGCGTCGCTGCCCTCGGATTCTCTCGAGCTCCAGGAGAAGCCCATCGTGAAAGGGACGACGAGACATGTCGTGATCCTCGAGGATCAGGCCGATCGCTATACCATCGATGGAGTCACCAGGACGGCCGCCGAACTTACCACGGCCCTCGCGGAATCCGCCAAAATCCAGCCGGCGGAGACGGTCGTGTTGCGCGTGCCGGATTCGGCGTCGTTCGATCGTGTGCATCGGGCAGCTCAACTGATTCGCAGCGCAGGAGTTACATCGATTCGGCTGGCTCCCAAGTCCGAGTGAGGTCAGCTCAAATGACTCGTGGATGTATCGCCGTCGCCGCATGGTTATCGTTGTTCGGATCGGTGGCCCCGGCCCAATGGGTCGAGCAAACGAGCCCGACGAAGGAGCGCCTCCGTGGTGTGAGCGTGGTGGATGCCCGGGTGGTCTGGGCCAGCGGGAATCACGGATCGGTCCTCCTGACGACGGACGGCGGTTCCACCTGGAAGCTCAAGTCGTTCGCGGGAGTCTCGGACCTCGACTTCCGCGACGTTCACGGAGTCAATGAACGAGTGGCCTATGTCCTCTCCATCGGCGCAGGGGAGAAGTCGCGGATCTACAAGACCACGGACGGTGGGACGAACTGGCGACTTCAACTGACCTTACGAGATCCGCGCGGCTTCCTCGACGCCATCGCCTTCTGGGATGCCGACCACGGGATCGCGATGGGCGACCCGATCGACGGCCGTTTCACGATCCTGACCACCGACGATGGAGGAGCGAGTTGGAAGCCCACATCCCCAAACGGGATGCCTCTGGCGCTGGTCGGCGAGGGTGCCTTCGCGGCAAGCGGTACCTGCCTCGTCGTCGAAAAGAAGAAGAACGTCTGGTTCGGAACCGGAGGGGCGCAGGTATCCCGCGTCTTCCGATCGATCGATTGCGGTCGGACCTGGACGGCTCACAACACGCCGATTCCGGCCGGCAACGCCTCCTCGGGCATCTTCTCGATCGCGTTCCGCGATCCCGATCACGGGGTCGCCGTTGGAGGTGATTACAAGAAGCCGGATCGGGCTGAAAAGGTCATCGCGTGCACTTCGGACGGTGGTCGAACCTGGATGCATCCGTCAGGGCACGGACCCAGGGGATTTCGCTCCGGGGCGGTTTATCTGCCGGATTCCCGGCAACCCCTCCTGGTCTCGGTCGGACCTTCAGGGGCGGACGCTTCGCGCGACGACGGCCGCAACTGGTTCCCATTGAGCGACAGGGGGGCTCATGCGGTGGCTGCCGAGGAAACGGATTCAGGTTGGGTCGTCGGCGAGCACGGGATCATTGCCAGGTTCACGATCACCTCGGCTTCGGCTCGCAATCGTTGAGCAAGCATGCCTGTCGAGTCGAGGATTCAACTTATTGTGAAAATGCGCCTCTTGCAAACGAGCGGCACCTACGGTACTTGTCAGATCCGAACGTTTGCCGATGCCGAGGGGAGCGTGTCCGTAGCTGGTGCTCGGCCCGGTCTTCAAAACCGGTGAGGGGTCTGGAGACAGGCTCCTGGTGGGTTCGATTCCCATGCGCTCCCGCCAGACTCGTCTGGCAGCGCGCCTCTCGCGGTCTCAATCAAAATATCCGCAGGCTCTCAGATGAGCGACGCTACGACGGACCCGCTCATGTCTGGTCTCTAGGCCCGGCTCG
>JBKQHM010000402.1:0-8800 GCA_052148775.1 Isosphaeraceae bacterium
CCTCCCCAAGCTCTCGCGACCGGCGTCGTGTGGCATCGACGTTGGCCCGGATGGCGATCCGGTAGGCCACGCGGTGCAGCCATCCCGCCAGCGATCCCTCGACCCGTAGCGAATGGGCCTGGCGCGCCAGGACGAGGAAAGTGGCCTGAAAGGCGTCCTCGGCGTCGTCCGGGTTGCGCAACACACCCCGGCAGACGGCCAGGACCATCGGGCCGTGCCGCGCCAGCAGGCCCGTGAAAGCTTCCTCGTCCCGTTCCACCGCAAAGCGCCGCAGCAGCGCGGGGTCGGAGAGCCCGACGACGGTTCCGCCCGATAACAGTCGGTCGATCTGTCGAAGGACACTCCCGAGGTGGACGTTGGCCATGGCTCCCGCCTCCCGGATCGTCTTATCCCCTACCTATTACTATGGCGGCGGCGGGCAAAATCCGATCACGGATCCGCGGGAATCGTCGGGGCCAAGTTTGACGCGCCGGTGGGCGACACCTCGGCGCGAGGTCGGGGAGGCGGGAAACCTCGGGACATCCGTGAAGTCTTCGTAGCCTCCTCCTCGAATGACCACTATGCCAGGATCGGCTTGAGCACCTGGCCGGCGACGTCGGTGAGGCGGAAATCGCGGCCCTGGGAGCGATAGACCAATCGGTGGTGGTCGATCCCGAAGAGGGCCAGGATGGTGGCGTGCAGGTCGTGGACGTGGACGACGTCGTGGACGGCGGAATAGCCGAATTCGTCGGTGGCACCGTGGGTGATGCCGCCCTTGATGCCGCCACCGGCCATCCAGATCGAGAAGCCCTTGATGTGGTGGTCGCGGCCATTGCCCTGGGCCATGGGTGTGCGGCCGAACTCGCCGCCCCAGACGACGAGCGTCTCGTCGAGCATCCCGCGCTGTTTCAGGTCCTTGATGAGGGCGGCGGCACCCTGGTCGACCTCGCGGGCGGTCCCGGCGACATGCTCCTTGATCGCCCCGTGGTGGTCCCAGTCGCGATGATAGAGCTGGATGAACCGGACGCCCCGCTCCGCCAGCCGACGGGCCAGCAGGCAATTCGCGGCGAATGAGCCGTCGGCGCCCTCCGTGCCGTAGAGGTCGAGCACCGATCTCGGCTCGTTGGAGAGATCGGTCAACTCCGGGACGCTGGCCTGCATGCGGAAGGCGGTCTCGTACGCGGCGATCCTCGTGGCGATCTCCGGGTCCTCGACCCGCTCGTGCTCGAGCTGATTGAGCTGCTGGACGGCGTCGACGACGTCGCGCTGGCGCTCGACCGTGGTCCCGTTCGGCCGTCCCAGGTAGAGCACCGCGTCCCCCTTGGAGTAGAACCGGACGCCCTGGAACCGGCTTGGCAGGAAACCGCTATGCCATTGCCGGGTCGAGATCGGCTGCGCCTGGCCAAACCGTCCGGTCGAGGTCAGGACGACGAAGCCGGGGAGGTCGTCGTTCTCGCTCCCCAGCCCGTAGGTCAACCAGGACCCCATCGCCGGCCGCCCCGAGATGCTGGTCCCCGTATTCATGAAGGTATGGGCGGGGTCGTGGTTGATCGCCTCGGTCACCATCGAGCGGATGATGCAAATATCGTCGGCGATCGTGGCGACGTGCGGGAAGATCGAACTGATTTCCTGCCCGCTGACGCCGTAGCGACGGAACGGGTGCTGGGGCGCGAAGCAAACGAGCTTCTGACCCTGGAGCTGGGCGATCGGCATGCCCTTGGTGAACGACTCGGGCATCGGCTTGCCATGCATTCGGGCCAGCTCCGGCTTGGCGTCGAAGGTCTCCAGGTGCGAAGGGCCGCCGGCCATGTAGAGGTAAATGATCCGCTTGGCCTTCGGCGCCATGTGGAGCGGCTGGATGACGCCACGCCATCGGTCTCGCTGGGGCGCCAGGGTCCGCTCGGCGGCCTTCAAGATGGTCGGGTCGAGCAGCGAGGCCAGTGCCAGCGTGCCGAGCCCGGTGGTCGATCGGCCCAGGAACGCTCGGCGATGCAGGCGTCGCTTGTCGTCGTCGGAGAGGGAATGCATGAATCCTACCTCAAAACGTGATTGAGCTGTGCGAGCATCGAGGTCTTGCGGATTGCGGATTCCAGTGGGAGACCTGCCGCGGCAGTTCAGTTCCGGGTGATGGTCTCGTGGAGGTTGAGCAGGACGCGGGTGATCGAGGTCCAGGCCGCCAGTTCGGCCGGGGTGACGCTTTGGGGTGGCGGGGCATCGCCGATGGCCAGCAGGTCTCGGGCCGAGGCGGGGTCATCCTGGTATTGCCGTCGATGCTTGATGAGGAGCCGCGTGAGGACCGCGGATTCCTCGGGACGCGGGGGGCGTGTGAGGGCCAGGCGGAATGCGCGATCCAGGCGGGCCGAAGGATTGGTCCCCGCCTCCCGGATCACCCGGGCCGCCAGGACGCGCGCCGCCTCGACGTAGGTCGGGTCGTTCAATAAGACCAGCGCCTGGAGCGGGGTGTTGGAACGCGGGCGCTGGACGACGCATTCCTCGCGGGTCGAAGCGTCGAAGGCCAGCAGGCTGGGGTGGAGGAACGTCCGCTGCCAGTAGGTATACAGGCCGCGGCGATACTGGTCCGACCCGTGGTCGGGATGGTACTCGCGGGTGGGGAAATTGAGGAAGACCCAGTAGCCCGGCGGTTGGTACGGCTTGACGCTGGGTCCGCCGATCTTGTCCGAGATCAACCCACTGATCGCCAGGGCGTTGTCGCGCACGAACTCGGCATCGAGCCGGAAGGCGTTCTGGCGGGCGAGCCATCGGTTGCCCGGATCGCGATGAAGGTCGACCGGACTCGGCCGGGATGACCGGCGATACGCCGAGGTCATCACCATCCGCTTGAGCGTCGCCCGGACGTCCCATCCGCTGTCGACGAACTCGCAGGCGAGCCAGTCGAGCAACTCGGGGTGGGTCGGCCAGGTCCCCTGGGAGCCGAAGTCGTCGGCCGTCGTCACCAGGCCCTGTCCGAACACGATCTTCCAGAGGCGGTTGACCATCACGCGTGCGACCAGCGGGTTGCGGCCGGATACGAGCCAGCGTGCCAGGTCGAGCCGCGAAGCGCGGCGGTCCTTGACCCCTAGCGGCGGTAAGGAGGCCGGGACGTCGGGCATCACGATCGGACCCGAGTCGTCCATCCAGTTGCCCCGCGGCAGCACGCGCATGACCCGGGGAGGCATCGAGGTGGAGACCAGCGTGGTCGGGATCTTGTGGACCATGTGGGCAATCTGGCGGTCGAGGTCAGCGAGCTCCTTCTTCTGCGCGGGTGAGGCGTTCTTCACCGCCTTGATCGGGGCCCGGCGATCTTCCAGCTTCTTGAGGGCGGCGGCTTGCTCGGGGCCGGGGAACCGCGTCGGCTGCTGGGCCCCGACGATGGTCTCGCTGATGTCAGCGAAGAACGCGCCGAGGCTGTAGAACTCGCGGGTGGCGAACGGGTCGAACTTGTGGTCGTGGCACTCGGCGCAGCCCAGGGTCGTGCCCATCCAGACGGTCGAGACGTTGCGCACCCGGTCCGCCGCATACTTGGCCATGTACTCCTTGGGCTGGGCCCCTCCCTCCTGCGTGGTCTGGAGCAGCCGGTTATAGCCCGAGGCGATGCGGGCCTCTTCGGTCGGCGATGGCAGCAGGTCGCCAGCGAGCTGTTCGATCGTGAATCGGTCGAAGGGCTTGTTGGCGTTGAAGGAGCGGATCACGTAGTCGCGGAACATCCAGATCTCGACGTGGTTGTCGCTGTGATAGCCCTGGGTATCCGCGAAACGGACCAGGTCCAGCCAGAAGACGGCCATCCGCTCGCCATACCGGGGCGAGGCCAGGAGCCGGTCGACGAGCCGCTCATAGGCATCGGGGCGGCTGTCGCTCACGAACGCGTCGACCTCCTCGGGCGTCGGCGGCAATCCGATCAGGTCGAGGCTGAGGCGTCGGATCAGCGTCGGCCGATCGGTCTCCGGCGAAAGCTCGAGTCCCTCGGCGTCGATGCGGGCGCGGAGCAACCGGTCGATCGGATCGCCGGCGGCGGGTGTCCCGGAGACATCCGGCCGGCCGGGAGGCAGGTAGGCCCAGTGTCCTTTCCAGATGGCCCCCTGCTCGATCCATCGCCTGATCCGGTCGACCTGGACTGGTGTCAGCGGCTTGCCACCCTTGGGAGGTGGCATGCGAGTCTCGTCGTCCTCGGCGACGATCCGGGCCAGCAGCTCGCTCTCCTCGGGCTTGCCGGGTGTGACGACGGTCGAGCCGTCGGCCGATCGGAATAATCCGGCGCGCGTGTCGAGCCGCAGGTCGGCCTTCAGCTTGTTATGATCCGGGCCGTGGCACTGGTAACACGACTCGGAGAGGATCGGGCGGATGTCTCGGTTGAAATCGACGTCCGGCGCGCCGGCCGAGGCAGGATCGGAATCCGCGGCGACCATGGCGGTCGCCGCGATCAGCAAGGCTGTGACTCGCGGGACTCTCATCAAATCGGCTCCTGCTCCGTCCGTCGGTGATGCTGGGGAGCCATCCGCCGGCCGGGGCCGGGGACGACGTCGAGGCGGGTCGGTCACGTGCGGATCGGGCGCGGGAAACATCGGCCGGGCGGGCCCGAGTCCACGGATTTCAGGATATCGCGGTTTTCGAGTTGTTTCAAATCCCGGTCCGACCGAGAATCGTCACGATCTGTCGATCTCGACCCGTGCCGGGCGGGTCGGGCTGTCCCCAGCCTATGGACGACGACCCCCCATGTCGATCACCACCGCTCTGCCGCAGATGATCCGCGGTCTCGAGTACAGCTATCGCGACCGCCTGCTGCTGGTCACGCGCGGGAGCCCGCTCCCCGCGGGGGCTACGCCGACCCCCAGCGGGATCAATTTCGTGCTGCTCTGCCGGCACGGGACGGCGGTCTGGCTGATCCTGTCCGAGCCGTGCAACGGCGCGATCTACGCCGAGATCCTCCTTGACCCCCTGCTCAATCGCACGGGCGACCACTGGCATGTCCGGGTCGACGGTCTGCCCGAAGAGTTCTGCTACGGTTATCGGGTCGACGGTCCCAGAGACAACGGCCATCGCTTCGACCCGGGGAAGATCCTGCTCGACCCGTACGCGCGGGCGCTTTCGTGCGGCCGGCCCTGGGGGACCGGCGGCAGCCTGCCGCGGCGCAGCCTCATGATCGAATTGCCGGCGGACCGCGAGCGGAGCGTCAATCCTCGCACGCTCCTGGAAGATACGATCATCTACGAACTTCACGTCCGGGGGTACACCATCGATCCGAGTTCGGGAACCCCGCATCCCGGGACGTATCCGGGGCTCATCGGGAAGATCGATTACCTCAAAGCCCTCGGGATCACGGCCGTCGAGTTGCTGCCCGTCGACGAGTTCGATGAGAACGACTGTCCGTTCGTCAATCCCCTGACCGGGGAGTCGTTGCGGAACCTCTGGGGCTACAACACGATCGCCTTCTGCGCCCCGAAATCGGCATACGCCAACAATCCCGAGCAAGGCGAGCCCTGGAAGGAGTTCTGCCGGATGGTCGAGGCGTTCCACGAGGCCGGGATCGAGGTCTACCTCGATGTCGTGTTCAACCACACCGCCGAAGGGGGTGACGATGGCCCGACCTACAACTTCCGGGGTATCGACAACACGCTGTTCTACATGCTGGACGAACGGGGCCGCTATCTGAATTTCAGCGGGTGCGGCAACACGTTCAGCAGCGACCATCCGGTGGTTCGCAATTATTTACTCGATTGCCTTCGGAACTGGGTCGCCGAGGGGGGTATCGACGGATTTCGCTTCGACCTGGCCTCGGTGCTGGGGCGGGACCGACACGGCAATGTGCTGGTCGAGCCGCCGGTGCTCAAGCGGATCTCGGAGGATTCGCTGCTCCGCGACACCAAGCTGATCGCCGAGCCCTGGGACGCGGCCGGGCTCTATCAGGTCGGCACGTTTCCCGGCGAGGGGCGTTGGTCGGACTGGAACGGACGGTTCCGCGATGACGTGAGGCGCTTCTGGCGGGGCGAACCCGGCATGACCTCGGCGCTGGCCACGCGCCTCTGCGGCAGCGACGACCTCTACCAGGGACGAGGACCACTGCATTCGATCAATTTCCTCTGTTGCCACGACGGATTCACCCTGAACGACCTGGTCTCCTACGACCATAAACACAACGAGGGCAACGGCGAGGGGAACCGCGACGGCAGCGACGCCAACTGGAGCTGGAACTGCGGCGTGGAAGGGCCGACCGACGACCCGAAAGTTCTCCAATTACGCCGACAACAGGTCCGGAACCTGATGTCCACACTGATGATCAGCCAGGGCATTCCGATGATCCTCGGCGGTGACGAGTTCCTGCGCACGCAATATGGGAACAACAATGCGTGGTGCCAGGACAATCCGACGGGCTGGGTTGACTGGTCGCTGGCGCAGCGGAATGCGGATTTCCTCCGGTTCATGCGGATGATCATCGCGTTGCGGCAGGCCCATCCCGTATTGAGGCGGCGGACGTTCTTCACGGGCGGACGAGCCGGCCAGCCGCCGGAGATCCTCTGGCATGGCGTCGAGCCGTCCCGGCCGGATTTCGGCGGCAGTAGCCGCTCCCTGGCCTGCGCCCTGGATGGAAGGCGGTCGGATCGGCCGAACTTCGTCGATCGCGACATCTATGTCGCCTTGAATGCCTACTCCGAGTCGCTGGATTTCCGGATTCCCTCGGCGCCCTCGGGCCGCGCGTGGCGTCGAGTTGTGGATACCGCCCTGGCTTCGCCCGAGGATATCGTGGCCGAGGACCAGGGGCCCCGTATCCCGGTCCTCCAGACCTATCCGGTGCGAGCCTACTCGATGATGATTCTGGTCTCGGAGGCGAGCATCTGATGAAGCGAGGTGTAGGGGAGGCTCTGTCCACGCGAAGACAAAACGGAAAGAATTCCGTTCTACATTAACGAGTAGAACGGAATTCATTCCGTTTTCCGAGTCAGAAACTGCTCAAAGGATATGAAATGAGCTCCCCGACAAGGACTCGAACCTTGAACCTAGCGGTTAACAGCCGCTCGCTCTACCGATTGAGCTATCGGGGAATCTACCCCTGGATCATAACCTGGGAGCCGACCCGACTCAAGGGGATTCGGCCAGCAGGCAATGTCTTGGAGGTAGATGATGCAAGACTGGAGGAAGGGTTATCGGTCGATTCGATCGTTTCTATCTACTCCCGGCCCGGGAGCCGGGAGAAAGAATGGGGCTAGGTCCGTCCGCATCGGTCAGCAGTCCCTTGGCACGACGGAGGATCCGCGCACCGGCCCGGTTCCAGGATCCGGGTCACTCTTTACTCCCGGACTTCTCGTGGTGCTCGATGGCTTTCTCGAGGATGCCGACAATCAACGCGTTGAGTGACGCTTTGTCCTCTTTAGCCCAACTCGCCAATTGCTCGTGCAAGACGGGTGGCATGCGGATCTGGAAGTGGACCACGGTTTCAGGCATGGAAACATCTCCTTGGTTCAGAAGGACCCGCCGCATAAAGCTTGCTATCGGGTACCAATCCCCCATGCGCCCGGATTCTGCACAGGCGGATCGGGGCATGCATTGGTATTCTACCCGAAAATGCGCGTCCGCTTTCATCAATTTCTTGGATTTACTCCGGTTTGACCCGGTTTTTACCTAACTTTTTGTACATAAGTCCGGAAATTCACGGTGTTCCGACGCAAACTCTCGTGCAGGATGTCATGCCTGTCTTGGGGGGTGGACTCCTGCGAGGAATGATCCCTGGGTCGTATGATGGCATCGCTGTCCCGAGGGGGAAAACTACCCGTGCAATCGGTGTCGTTATTGGATCGATGGGCATCGTAACTGGACTATTCAGGACGTCGGGACATTCTATGGGGACATCTTCCGCGAAATCGCCAGGCGATAATTCCGAGTCATCGCCCGATGCCGAACGGCTGATCAAGCAATTCGTCGAACACTGGGGCCTGATGGCTCGGACCTGGGGTATCAACTCGTCGATGGGCGAGCTTTTCGCCCTGCTGTATATCACCGGAACTGATTGGACTGCCGACGAGTTACGTCATCGGCTGGGACTCTCTCGGGCCAACGTCTCCATGAACCTGCGCGAGCTCCTATCCTGGGGCGTCGTCCACAAGGTCCACCGCACCGGCGAGCGCCGCGAGTTGTTCCGCGCGGAGACGGATGTCTGGACTCTCTTCCGCAAGATCCTCGCCGAACGTAAGCGACGAGAGCTCGATCCGAGCTTGCGTGTGCTCGACCAATCGTTGAATCTCGCGGAGGACCATCCCGACCTCCATGATCTCAGGGCTCGAATCGAACAACTCCGCCGATTCTTTCGATCCATTGATGCACTGGCCGTGCGGTTGCTGTCCATGCCGGCCGAGCACATGGCTGAAATCAGCCACCTGGTCCTTGGAGAGGAAAGCGAGGAATCGGGTGATCCTCATCCGAAGTGAGGAGCGAACCGGGGAGAGCTGGGGGCGGAGTCACTCTGCGGCGAGGTCGTCGAGATATCCAAAAAAAAGTCTCCTGGGCAACAACCGAGAATCGGCGCAGGGTCATGGAAGACTCAAGTTGATTCGTCTACACTAGGAAAAAACGAAGGCAAGGAACTTCGATACGCGGAACGGCGGCAGATCGCATGCCGACGGAATTTGGACGAGCCAAGCCAACCCCAACCCACCGCGGCCGAGGTCGACGGCATGCAGTCGTTTGTATCCCGGCGAGAAGCGACTTAGAGGCTGTCCGGGAAGTCCGGGGTCAAATGGCGTAACTACCTGGGACGTAAATGGTTGTGGCGACCCGCGACCCTTTCGCCTCAAATTGTGTCGCAGCAAGAGTTTACGACGATTTCCTAGCCCTT
>JBKQHM010000403.1:0-3141 GCA_052148775.1 Isosphaeraceae bacterium
GACTAGAGTTGTCACTACGCTTTTGGGGTTGGCGAGACCTCGCTCCAAGCGAAAAGCCTGGAAAAATAGAGGTTTTTGCGCGCAGGACCAGCCGGCCCCGGCTTCTTCACCCCAAACATAGGCTATCTCAAGGATTCCTGGCCCTTCTTCAAGGCCGGGCTCGTATGCGAGGCGTCCTCGCAGGAATGAGGGTCACTCGGCCGCGCTCACGAATCCGGGCCCTTGGGGGCGGCCGCGGGAGTTCCGGACCGGAAGCTTTGCAGCAGCTCGGGATATCGCATGTATCCCGCGACCCAGATCAAGGCCAGGATCACCGACTGGCCCACGAACGCCTCGCCGTGCTGCATGTGCGTGACGATGGCGCCACCCATGTAACCAGAGAGGAGCAGCACGCCGAGCGAATGGGTTTTCGGGATCACGAACAACAGGGCGCTGACCAGCTCTCCCGCGCCGATCAGGAGGACATAGTTCCCCAAGCCCCATTGCCCCATCATCTTGACGACCTGTTCCGCGCCGGCCAGCTTGCCGGCCGCACTGCCCAGGAACAGGGCCGTCAGCAGCCCGGTCAACACCCAACCGGCGATTCGTCGACCTCGACTGATGGTACTCATCCGATTCGTCCCTCAGATCCGAACCACGGTTCAAGACGCCGATCCGATTGTCTCGTCTGTTTTCGGGAATCCGTCAAGACGAGCCGGCCTGACGCCAACAGGCCGGACGCGAGCCCGATCCCACTAACCCAGATGATTCAAGGCCCTTGCGACGAACACCTTGATGGGTGCTTCCAGGATCTTGAAAGCCATCGGGATCGTGCCGCGGGCATAGACCTTTCGTTCGTCGTAGGAGATCTCGACGTCGAATCCCGTGCCGGCGACGGTGACGGCGGTCCGATCCGGCGACCAATCCATCCTGCGGAGCCACTTGCCGTACCGGGCCTGAGCCGCGGCGATCGCCTGCTCGAAATTCGCACGGGCCACCTCGGGGGTCTGCCCGTGATCGACGGCCATGTCCAGTCGCGCCATCTCGGTCGCTCGCTCTCTCTCTTTTCGATCTTGACCGATGTACAGAAAGACCCTAACATGCCGCACGACGACCGGGGTCGTCAAGAGCATGGTTTCGACATGCCGGTCGAATCGTGCTCTCAGTTCGCTCGAAGGGTGTCGAGGAAAAGGGGGATGAGATGGGCGGCAAACGTTTGCCAGTCAACCGGATGGTGATGATCGTGCTGGGCGGCCTCGGCATCCTGGCCGGGGCACACCTGGCGGGGGCGGGGGAGGACGTTGAGGCGAAGGAGGGCGTCGACGCCAAGGCGGCCTTCGCGCGGCTGAAGACGCTCGCGGGCACGTGGAAGACCGAGATCAAGGGGCCTCATGCGGCAGCCAAGGCCAAGGAGCACAAGGACGGGCATGCGGAGCCGGTCACGGTGAACTTCAAGGTGACCGGCGCCGGCAGCGCGGTGGTCGAGACGCAGTTCCCGGGCACCGGGCATGAGATGACCTCCGTCTACCACCTGGACGGCGATGACCTGCGGATGACGCACTACTGCGCCATGGGGAACCAGCCGCATGTGAAGCTCGACCGTGCCCGTTCCCGGCCCGACCACCTGATCTTCGTCTTCGACGGCGGCACCAACCTCGACCCCAAGAAGGACATGCATATCCACGGCCTGACGATGACCTTCCAGAAGGATGGCCAGGTCATCAGCGATTGGGAAGGCTACATGGGCGGCAAGTCGGGCGGGATCACGTCGTTCATCATGACGAAGGAATGAGTGGCGGGCGATGGGTGGCGGGTCAATGCAACTCGACTTCTCCCGTATTTTTCCGCCACCCGCCACCCGCCACGCCGTCGAATGGCTCCATGTGGATGAGGACGCCGGCGACGCTGGGCACGGCCGAGGTGATCGCCCCTTTGACCTTGCCGCTGAGGATATGGGCCTCGAACAGGGGCAACATGGGGTCGGCCTGGACGTGGAGGTCGACGAAGAACTGGGCGCCGAGCTTGCGGACCCGGATCTTCTCGGTGGCCCGGACGCCGTCGACACCCCGGGCGGCGGCGGCGATCTGCTCGACGATGGGACCGTCGGGCATGCGATCCATCAGGTCGCGGAGGGTGGGGCGGATCAGGCGGAGCCCGTTGCCGGCGATGATGAAAGAGGCGGCCAGAGCGGCCCAATCGTCGGCGGACTCCCAGCCCGGCCCGCCCCAGAGGGCGATGGCGATCCCGACGAAGGCGGCGGCCGAGGTGATCGCGTCGCTGCGGTGATGCCAGGCGTCGGCGTGGACGGCGCTGCTGCCGGTCTCGCGGCTGATGGCGAGGACGCGGCGGAACAGCAGCTCCTTGACGACGATGACGACCGGGATGACGGCCAGCGTGAACGGGGCGGGCATGTGGTGGGGGGTCCGGATCTCGTTGATCGCCGCGACCGCGATCCCCAGGGCCGCCCCCAGGAGCATCATCGCCACGACGACCGCGGCGATGGCCTCCGCCTTGCCGTATCCGTAGGGGTACTCCTCATCGGCCGGCCGCGTCGTGATGCGAAGGCCGCCCCAGACGACCAGCGAGGAGACGATGTCCAGCGACGACTCGACGGCATCGGCGATCAGGGCATAGGTATGGCCGGCGATCCCCGCGACGAGCTTGACCACGACCAGGATGACGTTGATCAGCAGGCCCGCCTGGACGGCCCTCATCCCCCGTTCGGCTTGATCCAAGGTTCGCTCCCCGAGTGGAGTCGGTCCTCTCGGGACACACGCTCCGCCGGCCGTCGCGGAGGGTCGCTGGGCCATACCCCACACGTTTTCGCCCCGACGGCAAGATCATGATCTCCCCGGACGCCAGCCCGTCCTGACTCCTTCAGGCTATATTATAGCGTTCGATCCTCGCTGGGAACCCAACCGGGTTTTCGGCGACAAAGAGGATCGCTTGCAATCTCGAATGGGGATTGTTCCGGACCGATGGGTTATGCCACCTCGCCCGGACGATCTCGAGGTCGAGCCGTTCGCCTTGTGCCGCTCGATGGTCGGCCCGTATCGGCCCCGCCAAGTGAACCAAGCTGTGAGGGGGGGGTTACAGACGAGGGCCAATTAGTTAAATTAGCGACTAAGAGTCTGTCCCGAAAGCGGAATTGGTCGGTTGTAG
>JBKQHM010000404.1:0-2665 GCA_052148775.1 Isosphaeraceae bacterium
CACCGACTACGCTGCCACCTCGACCCTGTCGAACTACACCATCGCCCCGGCCACGCCCACCGTGTCCGTCACCGACCCCGGCGGCACATACACCGGCTCGCCTTTCCCGGCCACGGTCACGGTCACCGGCGTCGGCGGCTCGCCGGCATCCAGCCTCGAGACGATCACGCCGACGCTCGCCTACTACACCGGGACCTATACCAGCGCCTCGCAGCTCAACGGCCTGACCTCGTCTTCCACCGCGCCCAGCACGGCCGGCTCCTACACCGTGCTGGCCAGCTTCGCCGGCAGCACCGACTACGCTGCCACCTCGACCCTGTCGAACTACACCATCGCCCCGGCCACGCCCACCGTGTCCGTCACCGACCCCGGCGGCACGTACACCGGCTCGCCTTTCCCGGCCACGGCCACGGTCACCGGGGTCGGCGGCTCGCCGGCATCCAGCCTCGAGAATATCACGCCGACGCTCGCCTACTACACCGGGACCTATACCGGCGTCTCGCAGCTCAACGGCCTGACCTCATCTTCCACCGCGCCGACCACGGCCGGCGCTTACACCGTGCTGGCCAGCTTTCCCGGCAGTGCCGACTACGCCGCCGCATCGGGCCTGGCCAACTTCAAGATCACCCTGCTCACGCCGCAGATCACCTGGGCCCAGCCGGCGGACATCGACTACGGCACGCCGCTGTCGGCCGCGCAGCTCGATGCCTCGAGCACCGTGGCCGGTACGTTCACGTACACGCCGGCCCCCGGCACGATCCTGAATGCCGGCAACGGCCAGACGCTCTCGGTCACCTTCACGCCCAAGGATCCGAGCATCTACGCCTCGACCGTCGCCACCACCACGATCAATGTGGACAAGGTCACGCCCACCCTCAACATCACGGATCCCAGCGGCTCTTATTACGGCGGCCCGGTCTCGGCCACGTTCACCATCAACGGCCCCAACAATTCGCCCGCGGTCGGCGTCGGGAGCATCACCCTCAACCTGGTCTACTACAACAGCGCGGGCGTCAGCCTGGGCTCCACGCCACCCACGGCCGTCGGGCACTATACCGTCGTCGCCTACTTCCCGGGCAACGCCGATTACGCGGCCGTTCAGACCGCGCCGATCCCGTTCACGATCGCGCCGGGCAACGCGACGGTCTCGCTGACCTCTTCCAGCGACACGACCGCCTACGGGCAGTCGGTCACGTTCGTCGCGACGGTAGCCGCCGCGGGCTCCGGCACGCCGACCGGCACGGTCACCTTCTCCGACTTCGGCACCCCGCTGGGCACGGTCGCGCTCAATGGCTCGGGCACGGCGACGTTCTCGACCGCGAACCTGGCCGCCGGCACGCATGCGATCACGGCGACCTACGGCGGCGACACCGACTTCCTCGGCGAGCAATCGGGCCCGACCTCCCAGACGGTCAACAAGGCCAGCGCCCAGGTCGTCCTGGTGCCGCAACCGGTCTTCAAGGGGAAGAAGGTCGTCTCGCTGACCTTGATGGCGGAGATCGAACCCGCCGGTGCCGGCGCCGGCGTACCGACCGGCCAGGTCACGTTCGAGGTGGTGAAGCAGTCCAAGAAGAAGACATTGGTGACGACGCTGGGGACCGCCGGCCTGAGCGGCGGCGATGCGAAGGTTCCGGTGAAGACGAACCAGGTGCTGAAGAAGCCCATCACGATCCTCTACAGTGGCGACCCTGATTTCCTCTCAGTGAAGGAAACGCTGCCGGCGCTGACGCAGTCGGAACTCAAGAGCCTGGCGCGACCGATGATCGCCCTGGCGAATCGTGGCCGCCCACATGCCGACGTCGCCCGGACCGCCGCGGTCCACCGGAGCTGACGGGCCTCGCCGATTCCTGATGGATCGGATCGGCAGGGTGGCGCGGCCTCGATCCCGAGAGGCGCTCGACGCCGCCCTGCCGGGCCGCTCGAACTCACTCTTCAGTTGTCCTCGAATATCGTCACCTCGGGGCATCCCCCATGCCCCTTGCGTACCACGGCGACGATCCGGGAGCCGAGGAGGATGACCAGGTCTTTCGACTGGTACCCCGTCCCTCCCATCCCGTCGAACTTCTCGATCAGGTTCGCCGTGACGCTCTGGAGCGTGGCGTTCTGGGGCGGTCCCGTCGCGAACGACGACATGAAGCCATCCTCGTCGTAGACGCGGAAATGGGTGCGACGGTATTCGGAAGTCTCCCGGACGACCCCGACGAGGTCCGCCGGCGAGGTCAATTCGTAAGTCATCGGTCGAAATCCTTCCGCGGCGACGCCTCGGCATCCGCGCCGGATATCGCATCGAGGCGCCATGAGTCGGCCGACCACACTGGCCACCCGCCGACAACCCTCGCCCCGTGTGATTCCCATTCTCCCACGAGCCGGATCGGACTGCGATGGAGTCATTCTCCGTATCATGTCCGCTCCGTGCTTTTATCGCGAGGAATGACAAATGGCTGATTGCCGACCAAAAATGGCTGATTGCCGTTTACCAATCCGGATTTTTCCGAGATCTGGAATCTCTCTTTGGTTGCGGCCGAAAACCTTGCTCCACGCGGGACCGGGCTATTGACAATGGCCGGCCCGCCAAAGCGGCGCGAATCCCTCTATCTATCTTCGCCGATGTCCGATATAATCACCCTGGTTGGTCTGACGACCGAGCGGCACCGCTGGCTCTTCC
>JBKQHM010000405.1:0-7221 GCA_052148775.1 Isosphaeraceae bacterium
GGGTAAGACAGGCCCGTGGGGGGAGAATTCGGACATAGGGCTTTTCCGGCACTGTTTCTGCTTTCCAAAGCGCCGTGTCCCCCTTTTTCCCCCATGCCATTAGACTGGGAAAAATCGGCCGACACCATTTTTCCCACACCGCCGACCTCACATGTGACCACTTTCTATTCGAACGTGTTCGCGAACCTAAATGGGGGTGCACAATGGGATGGTTCTTAGTGGCGGATCCCGATGGAGCGCAGCACCAACTCTGTGTCCAGGATCTCGACGAGAGTTGTGCCTGTGCCTCGGTCGCCATGCTCGTCCGGAAGATCAAGAACACGATGTGCGAGGAGTCCACCGCGCGCCAAAAGATCGACTCGCTGAGTGCCTTTGCGCATTCGACCGGCATGGGAGATTGGAGTACCTTGGGCACGAGTCCTTCGGTGATCGGCTCGGCGTTGGCAGAACTCGGGGTGAAAGATGCAAAGACCTGGAACAAAGGCATCAATTTGGTCACGACTCTTCAGAACAAATGCACGAAGAGCCGCCCCGGAATTGCGGCGGTCTACTGGACCGTCGGTGGAGGTCATGCCATCGTCGTCCTGGGGAAGAACGCGGCTAACACTGCGGTACTGTTCTTGGACCCAGGTCACAACGGCGTGGTCAGCATCCCGATTGGTAATCTACCTACCTATACCGCTCCCTATGGCCTGGTCGGAACCATCGATGACACACTCGTGCTAACATCATGGTAATAATTGGGACCGCAAGCGGGGAAGCAGCTAGGACTGGCCTGCCCCCCAAAACCTGGTCCAGTCTTAATGAGAATCGTATAACTGGCAAAGCGCCAGGTCGCAGGCCAGGCATCAAAGCGCATTTTGTCGAATTCGCCTGAGTGTTTGCGGCGCGGTCCCCGTTTTTCCCGCTACGTCCCCGTTTTTCCTCCCGATGGTACCGATCAAAGACGTCTCGGATTTGCTCCAGCGACGAGCTCAGCCAGCGCCGAGGCCATCCGTGGGAAGAGGTCGCCCCAGTCCCCGAGCTTCTCCTGGCGCCAGAGCCGGGCCGCGGGATACCAGGGGCTATCCTCCCGGTGCCGCAGCCACCGCCATTCCGACCGGAACGGCAGCGCGATCCAGACCGGCCGCCCGAGCGCGCCGGCCAGGTGGGCGACCGCGGAATCGGGCGCGACGATCAAGTCCAGCGATTCCACGATCGCGGCGGTCGTCGCCCAGGTGTCGTCTTCGCCGGCGCCATCGAGTCGGGTGAAAGGGAAGTTCGCGTCCGCGTGCGGCTCTTCCTCGCGACCCTGCTGGAGGTTGACGAGCGTCACCCCGGGGACGTCGGCCAGGGGCGCGAGATCGTCGAGCCGGAACGATCGCAGGTGATCCCGCGCATTGCGGGGATTCCCGGCCCATGCGATACCGACACGCAGGCCGGGGAGCCCCTCGACCCGCGGCCTCCAACGCGCGAGGGCTTCGTCCGGGGCTCGCAAGTAGGGGACGCGGGCCGGGATCGTGTCCAGGGTCATCCCGAGGACCGCCGGGAGCTGCATCACCGCACACGAGACGTCGTGGCGCCACAGGTCCATCGACACCTCGGTGTCCTCGACGTGCACACGGTCGATCCCTTCTGCCCCGGCGAGGATGCCGGCCTTGGCGCGATCGGTGGCGAGCCTGACGATCCCGCCGAGGGCCTTGACCATCGGCGCGAATCGAATAAACATAAACGCATCACCGTGGCCGTTCTGTTTGGTGTGGAGCAGGATCGTGCGGCCGGCCAGGGGCGAGCCGTCCCAGGGCGGCCCGATCCCGTCGAGTCCCGGCGGTCGCCCTGGATGTCGGGCCTCCCATCGGAAGAAGTCGGTGAGCGCGCCCAGGTCGCCGGACTCCAGCCGCAGCGTGGTCGCGTGGAAACGCGACGGGACGTGATTGGCGTCCGATTCCGGGATCAGACGCGACGCGGCCTCGAGGTGGGCGGCCTGTTCCTCATCCAGGCCGAGGAAATGGCAGGCTACCGCCGCCAGGTAGTGGGCGCCGCCGAATTCCGGCGCGACCTCCAGGATCTCCCGCGCGAGCCGGAACGCGGTCCGAAACTCCGCCTCGGTCGTCCCGGCATAGCCCGCCAGGATCGCGGCCAGGCGGAACTTCGCGTCGATCGATGCCGGGTCGATCCGCAGCACGTGCTCGAGGTGGGCGATCGCGGCGGGGAAGTCGCCGGCCTCCAGCACCTTGACGGCCTCGGCCATCGTCGACGCGGCGTCGGCCGACGAATTCCCCGGTGCGGGACCGGCCGGGGTCCGCGGGCGATCGTGATTGCGGAACAGTCGCCGCGGTGGCTTTCTGGACATGCTGATCTGACATCCCCTGACCTGTCCGCGTGGCTGAACCGGAGGCCAACGAGCGACATCGAACCAGGCCGGGCCGACCGATAACCGGCCAAAACGTCGGAAGTCCGCGGGCGCGCCCTTGCGAGCCGACCGCCGGCGCTCCAGAATACGCGATCGTTCGCGATCCTGTCGACGCGAACGGATCTCGATCGGCGAAGGCGTTGGCGACCCGGCGACAGACTCTCGAGAGAGGGGCCCCCATGCTGATCCCGACCGACGCCAGCCCGCTGGCCCTCGACCGGCCCGATACCGTGCGCCGGGTCCGCGAGGTCCTCGACCGCGCGGGCTTCGAGGAATCCCAGATCCTGAAACGGCTCGGGGCCAAGGAGATGGTCGAGCTCAGCCTCGAGCCGTTCGACGTGCCCCTGCTGCTGCGGCGTACCCGCGACGGCGACCCGCTCGCCACGCTGATCCGACTGTTCCTGGCCGGCGTGCCGGTCCCGCTCGAGGACTTCCGCCGGGCCGTCGAACCGATGGACCCGGCCGACTGGGGCGAGCTCGGGCTGGTCGAGCTCGGGGGGGACGCCGCCCGACGCGGCGTCATGCTCAAGCCCAGCGAGGGGCTCATCATCGCGAACGATGGTGTCCTGCCCGACGGCCGCCTGCGGCGCGATTACGTGATGGGTGTCACGAAATCCACGGTCAGCCT
Source organism: Isosphaeraceae bacterium (assembly GCA_052148775.1). GTDB lineage: Bacteria > Planctomycetota > Planctomycetia > Isosphaerales > Isosphaeraceae > CAVZRC01. Next base: position 3,021 of record JBKQHM010000405.1, read on the forward strand.
CGACAGTGTCATGATCCGGCTCCCTTCACGGGCGACCCTGGATCTCGGCAGCGGGTGCGGATACCTGGCCCTGAGGGCCGCCGCTTTCAGCCAGCAGGTCATGGCCGCGGACCTGAACGCCCGGGCCATCGCCATGGCTTGGCTCAACTGCCAGCTCAACGGGATCGACAACGTCCGACCGGCGGAGGGGGACCTCTTCGAGCCGGCCAACGGAATCCTCTTCGACCGGATCGTCTCCAATCCGCCGTTCGTCATCTCGCCGGAGAACGACCTGATGTTCCGCAATAGCGGCATGGAGGGGGATGCGATCTGCGAGAAGATCGTCCGCGCCGCGCCGGCCTACTTGGCCGAAGGGGGCTTCGCGCAGATCTTCTGCAACTGGGTCCGCCTCGCGGGGCAGGACTGGCTCGAGCGGATCACGGGCTGGTTCGCCGGCTCGGGCTGCGATGTCTGGATCATCCACGCCCAGACCTGGGATCCCGGCGATTACGCGTACGACTGGTTTCCGCAAGGCGACGATTCCATCCAGGAGCGATTCGACCGCTGGATGGCCTATTACGACCGGCAGGGGATCCAGGCGATCGACGGCGGGCTGATCAACCTGCGGCGGCGCACGTCGGGACGCAACTGGATCCAGGTCGATACCGACCGACGGCTCAACCACCCCAACGGCACGGGGATCTCGGTGGGATTCGCCGCGCGCGATCTCCTGGAGGGTGTCGGCGGCGATCGGGGCCTGCTCGACCTCCGGCTGGCTTGCCAGCCGGAGTTGCGGCTGTCGCAACGGCTGAGGCCCGTGGACTCCGGGTGGAGCATCGATCAGGCGCGGTGCGTGCTCGGCGACGGCCTGCGGTTCGAGGGCGAAGTCAACCCCCTGGTCTTCCACCTGCTCACGCTCTGCCGGGGCCGTCAGCCGCTCTCGGCCGTGCTGGAGCAGGTCGCCGCCCGCCTCGGCGAGGACCCGTCGGCGATCGCGCCGGCCGCCCTCGAGGCGGCCCGGAGCCTCGTCGAGCAGGGCTTCCTCTGGCCGGCCGACCTGCCCATCGAACCGACGGCGCCCGGCCGGGCCGGCGGAGAAAGTCGGGATGAACATGCGAGCGGATGAGCTGATCGAACGGATCACGGCGGGGGATCGCGCGTTCGTCGACGTCGAGCTGGCTGGCGGCGTGCTGACGGGGCTGGTCCTGCGCCAGGTGGTCCTCCGCCGCGCCCGGCTGAGCGACCTCGACCTGCGCGGGGCCGATCTCTCCGGCGCGGACCTGCACTCCGCCTGCCTGGTCGGCGTCGACCTGCGGGGCGCGCACCTGTTCCGCGTGGTCCTGCGGAGGGCCCGGCTGACGCGGGTCGAGCTCTCGGGCGCGAACCTGCACGCGGCCGACATCGGCGAGGCTGAGCTGGCCGGCGTCAAGCTCCGCGCCGCCCATCTGACCGGTGCCGACCTTCGCGGTACCAACCTGCGCGATGCCGATCTCCAGGGCGCCAACCTGACCCGCGCCGACCTGCGCGACGCCGACCTGCGCGGGGCCAACCTGATCGAGGCCGTACTGCGCGAGACCAACCTGCGCGGGGCGCGGACCGACGGGGCCAGGATGCCGGTGCCTCCGCGAGAGGAGCCCGGCTGAGATCGCCCCCGGCCGCCCCGTCGCGGGGCCATCGGGGATCTTGTTTTCCCACCGTGACGCCCTTAGACTCGATGGCCTGCGGTCCTGACGTGCCGGGTCCCGACGCCCTCCCTGCCGTGGGGAGTGATCTGTGAACGATCGCCCCGGAATTGACAGCCTTAACGGTGCCGACATGCCCTCACCACCGGTGATCGATCTCGACGAGCTGATTGCCCCGATCCCGGGCGACTCCCCCGCGGGCGGCTCGATCCCGTTCGCGGTCCGGGAGAAGCTCGAGGAATACCGTAAGGAAATCGACCCGAACGATTTCGATGCATCCGACCCCATGCGGCCGGAGGCGCCCCAGAAGGCCGACTGGGCCGGCGTCGTGCGATTGACCAGTGAGACCCTCACCGGTACCTCCAAGGACCTGCTCATCGCCGCCAGGCTGACCGAGGGTCTGACCAAGGCGCACGGCTTCGGCGGCCTGCGGGACGGCCTGCGGCTGATGCGTCGGCTGGTGACCGAGTGCTGGGACCGGCTCAACCCGGCGATCGAGAGCGAGGATGACCTGGAAGTCCGCGCGGCGCCGTTCTTCTGGCTCGACGACGCCGACCGAGGCGCCCGCTTCCCCAATACAATCCGGCAAGTCCCCATGATCTGGCGCGAGGGCGCGCAATATAGTTGGCTCCAGTGGAAACAATCCCAGGGCGCCAAGTCTGGCATCACCCCCGCCGACATCGACAAGGCCATCGAGGCGACGCCGCGCGAGCATTGCCAGGCGATGGTCGAGGACCTGACCGAGAGCTGGCAGGAGCTCGACACGCTGGCCAAGGAGCTGAACAGCTCGATGGGTCAGTACGCCCCGGCGTTCAGCGGCCTTCGCCAGGCCCTGGGCGAGTGCCGGGCCCTGGCCCAGCAGATCCTCCAGCGCAAGGGCCCCGACCTGTCCCAGGCCGACGGCCAGGAGCAGTCGGGCGACGGCCAGAGCGGCGCCGCGGAACCGGGCGAGGGTGGCGGCAATTTCCTCGGCAGGCAGGTCAACTCGCGCGCCCAGGTCTACCAGCAACTGGCCCAGACCGCCGCGCTGCTCCAGCGCCTGGAGCCACACAGCCCGATCCCTTACCTGATCAATCGGGCCGTCGAGCTGGGCGCCCTCTCCTTCCCCGAGCTGATGCAGCAGCTCATCCGCGACACCGACGTGCTGACGGTGATGAATCGCGAGCTGGGGATCAAGTCGCCCGAGGAGTGAACCGATCGGCCGGATCCCCGCCGATGTCCCGGTCACAGAAGCCGGGGGCGTCCCGTAAAAGAATCGAACGGCCGGGAAGGGGCCGGACGAAGACCGGGCGGAGCGGACCTCTGCGACCCCCGGTCGAACAGCCAAGGCTTCCGTGGGCTCCGGTCTCGTCGGCGAGGACCGGATCGGCCCCGAGCAAAGGTCGAGTCTCCGAGCCGTTCGAGGATTCCTCGGATCGGCCGACGACCCGGCTCGCGCCTGGGCGTGTCCGACCGATGATATCGGGCAGCCCTCCGAGAAAATTGCCCGGACCGAGTCAAGTCCGGCCGCAGACGCCGGTAAATTGATAGTGTGCGACGGCGCCCGCCCCGCGCCGACGTGGAGGGTACGACCATGATGGGCGTTGGAGGATCGATTGGATTCGGTAGTCGGATGAGCCATCGGTCGCCGGCGGACGGCGGGCCGATCATCGGGGACGGGCCGCTAACCCTAGCTATTCCACACGTGTTTTTCCGATTGATCCGGAGCGGACCAGATTCTGTCGGACTTCGATCGGTTCCTTGTTGCAGAAGCGCGTGCCCGGCCTTATTCTGCGAATTGCCGGGCGGATGTCCGGCGAACGAGCGGATTAGCGATTCCCCACCAGGGGACCGCGGGCCGAATTTCCATGGCCGGTGATGGAACCGCATCCAGAGATCGGCCATTTCGCGTCGGGGACGAGTTCCTAAGAGGCGGATTCGTAGAGAGGGTGCCATGTCGAGCCTTCAACACAAGCTGGATCGAGTGCGTCGGCCGCGCGTGCAGATCACTTACGACGTCGAGACGAACGGCGCGATGCAGAAGACCGAGCTGCCGTTCGTCGTCGGCGTCCTGGCCGACCTGTCGGGCCAGCCGTCGACCCCGTTGCGCCCGCTCAAGGAGCGGAAAGCCGCGAACATCGATCGCGATAATTTCAATGACGTCCTGGCCAAGTCGACGCCGCGCGTGGCCATGAAGGTCCAGAACCGGCTGACGAGCGAGGACACGAAGCTGGCCGTCGAGCTGAAATTCAAGTCGATGGACGACTTCGATCCCGCCCGCATCGCCGAGCAAATCCCGGCGCTGAAGAAGCTGCTGGAGATGCGGATGGAGCTCACGCAGCTCCTGAGCAAGATGGAGGGCAACGACAAGCTCGATCAATTGCTGGCCGATGTGCTGAGCAACACCGAGAAGGCCAAGGAGCTGGCGGCCCAGATGGGCATCGGCGGGTCGGACGATTCGGCGACGGGCACCCCTGACGCGGAGAAAACCTCATGAGCACCGGTACGGAACAAGCCCAGGCCGCCGGCGCCGCCGGGCAGACGATCGAGGCCCCCAACCT
>JBKQHM010000406.1:0-3733 GCA_052148775.1 Isosphaeraceae bacterium
GACTAGAGTTGTCACTACGCTTTTGGGGTTGGCGAGACCTCGCTCCAAGCGAAAAGCCTGGAAAAATAGAGGTTTTTGCGCGCAGGACCAGCCGGCCCCGGCTTCTTCACCCCAAACATAGGCTATCAGCCACCCGGGGGAATCTGAGTCTTGATCACGCGAGGATCGGCCGGATGGCCTGCGGAACGAGCCTGGCCGCCGATGTTGAAACGGCAGGGCGAGCCCAGGAGGACATTCCAGTTGGCCCTCTGGCTCGGACTGAGGACCGCGAATGCCTGGCTGGAGAAACGCCCGATTTCCACCGGCGTCAACCTCCCTCGAGCCTGTCCTCGTGTGTTCTTGAGTTGCGTCAGGACCTGATCGATGGCCCCGAGTTGCTGGTCGGTCAATTCCAGCCGTTCGATGACGTGGGGGCGCGTCATTGCCGCAGCCCCTTCCCACTGGAAGGTCACCTGGGTCAGACGCTCAATTTGCTTCTCGGTCAGGTTGTCCCGAATCCATTGGATCGAGTCTTCGTCGATGCGCCCGCGCTCTTCCCTGACATCAGGACCCTTCTTTCCCTTCAGACTCCTGACCCGCCTCATCAATCGAGCGATCGCGGCCCGCGCCTCGGCGATCTGCCGTGCCTCGAGCTGGAGATCGACCTGGACATCCGGCCGATCGAGGAGGAGGATCGGTGAGATCCGGCTTCCGAAGTGCCCGTCCAGCCCGGGGACTTCGGAGGATGGATTGTCAGAGCCCGCGGCGAAGAGGGCCAGGACTAGCACAAGTCCGGCCGGAGCCATTGTCAATCCATGACGCATGATCCAGACCTCTCCTCAGTGCACGCTTCGCCCTCACCCCTCCAATCGCTGAGGGGTCACAACGGTCACGGTCCTTATACGCCGGACTCGGCCACCTGGGAAGGCCAACCCCGAATCGGGATTTCGCCGGGCGCGCGCGACGAGCCGGCGCCTGTTCGACCTGCGTCGATCGGGCGCCGGCTCGCCGAGGAGAGTTCGGAATCACAATCAGGGCGATCCGGATGAGCCCGGCCCATCCGGAGGGGGATCGCCGTCAGAAAAAGTTCGCCGTCAGTCGTCGAGCCCTCGCTCGGCGGCGAGACTCCGCTTCCTGGTCTTGGTCGCAGTCGCGGGAGCGGGCGTGGCCTTCTTGGCACCGGCCGAGGTCGTCTTAGCCGCCGGTTCGTCGTCGCCCGCAGCCGTCTTGGCGTTCGCACCCTTGGTGGCGGCCTGATTACCGGGGCCGTTCCTGCCGAAACCCCGACCCGGTCCGCCGCGGATCAGGGAGAGGTCGAACGGCGCACCCAGCAGCTTGCGGTAATTGGCATCCTGACGTTTGCCCAGGGTCCGGTGTACGGCCGCCATCAGCATGGCTTCTTGCTTCTCCTGCTGAGTCTGGAACTCCGCCAGCTTCTCCTTGACTTCCGGCTTCTCCATGTAGGCTTTCATGGCATCCTGGATCGCCGGATCCCGGAAGTTGATCCCTCCACCGCGACCGCCGCGACCGCCGCCATTCGCGTTCGGATCGGCGTTCGCGTTTTGTGGGAATGCCCCTTTCATCAATTCCATCCGGGCACGTCCCTCCTCGCGCTGGGCACGGCGATTTCCATTGATCAATTCTTGGAGCTGCTCGACCTGTTCCTCCGACAGGTTGAGCTTCTCAATCATCTCGTCCTGGAGGAGTGCCGATGGCCCTTGCAGTTGAAGCTGGATCTGCTTGGTCCTGTGGTACGCGGCGGTCCCGATAATCTTGACCAGTCCCGACTCCGCGGCCCTCTGGAGCTGTTGCTGCGCCTCGACCAACTCCGCACGGAGCTCCATTTCTTCGGGGGTCATCTGCCGGCGATTGCCGCGACCGCCACCGTTCTGGCCGCCGCCGAATCCGCCGCCGCCACCGTTCTGGCCACCGCCGCCACCGTTCTGGCCGCCGAACCCGCCGCCGCCACCGTTCTGGCCGCCAGCACCACCCTGGCCGCCGCCACCACCACCGCCCTGCGCGTTATTCGCGTTCCGGTTCCGGCGACCGCCACCTTGGCCCCCCTGGCCATTTTGACCACCCTGTCCGACCTGGCCATTACCACCCTGGCCATTACCACCCTGCCCTGGTCCACCAGGTCCCTGGCCAGGTCCACCCGGATTCATCCGGGCGCGAATCGCCCGCTGACGTTCATTGTAGGTATCGACGAGGCTCTTGACCTTCGCCTTTTGCGGCTCTGTGAGCTTTAACTCCTCCTGGACAGCCGGGTTAGTGACCAGGCCAAAAACAGAGCCGCCGGGACCACCGAATCCACCTGGGCCGCCGAATCCGCCGGGGCCGCCGAATCCGCCACGCCCTCCACGACCTCCGCCCCCGGGACCTCCGCCTCCGCCAGGTGGCTGTTGCGCCATCGAGTTAAGAGTCAACACTGCCAGAGACGCCACCATCGCCGCACTGATGAGTGTGATTCGAATGCGATTCATCGCCAACTCCTTAGGCCCCGAGCCGGTTGCCCTTCACCTGGAGACACCCAGTAAGGCGCAGGGATACCGTTCACCAACAATAATTGAGATAAGCGCCATTTGCGCAACCGATGGCCATAATTACTTGAGAAAAAACCGGCAGGTCGATCGAGGTCGGGTGGTCGCGCTCGAACGGGAATGGTGAGGGCAGGCTGCGGTTGAGAAATCGACGACGTGGACCGGCCCTGCCCGGGCAGGAGAGGATCGCAATAAACTATTATGCTCAAAAGAGTTAAACCGCATGACTCCGGGACAATACGAGCCATGCGGCCAGGGCGATCGTCGCGGAGACCGTGGCCAGGCGGATGACAATCCGATAGGAGAAGAAACGACGATGGACGGAAATCTCACTGGTGGGGAGACCGTCGGCGAGCACGGTTTCCTCGAGAGATTGGCGTTCAAGGTTCGCCAGGAGGTTCATGCCCAGCAGGTGTACGAGCCACAGGACGAGGAAACCGACCCCCTGCTCCATCCAGGCTCGCCAGGCGACGGCGTGCCAGCGCGGTTTCCACCACGCGCCGACCGTCGCCACGGCTTGCGGGGGCAGGATGGCGAGCTGGATCGACTGCCTGACGACTTCGGTCCCGTCGCCGACGGAGACTCGCAAGGCCAGAGGTTCGTCGGTCGGCTTCGGGGGCGTCCCGAAGATCCGCCCGGTCGATTCCTCCAGGGTCAGCCAGTCGGGTAACGGGCTTTCGGCCGACCAATGTGGAGTGCTGTAACCGCCATTGGCCGCGAGGGCGATGAGATAGGGACGGCCCGCCACCGCATCGGGTAGGGTCCCGGGCGTCGTGATCCGCAGCGGCTCGCGGTCGCTCGGCGCGCCGGACTGGGCGGTATCCCGGCTCGACGCGACGGAGTCGACCGCCTTGGGCAGCAGGGCCATGATGACCATGGTCAGCAGCAGGATGAAGAGGAGCGCACCGGTGAGCTTGGTGACGACGACCGCGACGAACGAATCTTCGCCCGAGCCGCCGAATTCCATCGCCGAATGCTTACCTCGTCGCGAGCGTCGCATGGGTTTCCCCCTTTTGTTAGGGGTTACGAAGTGTGGCTAGAGCGCTTCACGATTGAGTTGCGCTCGTCCCTTGGCCGACTCGAAGAACCCCCCCTGTCCCCCCCGTCGTAAGGGGGGAAAGATGAGGCGGTCCGGCCCGTTTCCCATCCCCCCCATACCAAGGGGGGGCCAGGGGGGGTTGTTCGGTCGTGTTCGTCGAGGGGATGCGAGCCAC